>CAOKLO010000010.1 GCA_948469375.1 uncultured bacterium
TTGCTATTTTGTTGATTTAGCCTACTCCTCGCTATTTTTCAAACAAGGCCTAAAGGTAAATGGTCATTTACCGTAGAGATAGAAAGGAAGCGCTCGACATGATAACAGGCAAACTGGAGAACAGGATCAACAACCTCTGGGAGATTTTCTGGATGGGCGGCATCATCAACCCTCTGGATGTGGTGGAGCAGATGACCTACCTCATGTTTATCCACGACCTAGACAAAACGGACAATCTCTGCGCTCGGGATAGTACAATGCTGGGACCCCCCCACCAGAGCATTTTCACGGAGGAAGTGCGTATTGGAGAGTGCACCGTCATCGGAAATCAGCTCAAATGGTCGGTGTTCCACGACTTCCCAGCTGAGAAAATGCACGCCGTCATGCATGAGCAGATGTCCCAGGTCCGGGATGGCGATGTCCGGGGCGACGTGTACAAGTTCCTGCTGTCCAAAGTCGCACCGCCGGGGTCAATGGCCCGTTCTGCACACCCCGGCACATCATCAAAATGATGGTGGAGCTGATGGCCCCGGCCCGGATGAGGTGATCTGCGACCCGGCCTGCGGCACCTCCGGTTTCCTAGTGGCGGCGGAGTATCCGCCCGCCAGTGAGATTTTTGCGGAGCTGAGAGAGCTGGAGGTGGAGGTTTGTAAAGGGTTGGAGGAGTTGGAGGCGATGGTTTGATGATAATATTTATCATGGGGTTTTACCCTCCAATCCTTCGTGAACTGTCTGGTCTATTATGGTACACACCGCAGATGACGCTGGCCCAACGAAGGGAAAACAGCAGCGGCCAGGTCCAATCCTTTGCGGGTCTGGTAAAATGTGCCGACTGCAGCTTCCTCTATGAATGTGAACTACGATAAGAAGAAAGGCAGGTATAACGGCTTCTCCTGCTGGATATATAAAAACTACGGCAAGGATCGCTGTACCTCCCATGCTATCGGGTGGAAAACGCTGAACCAATTGGTGCCGAAAGTCATCCGGCTCAATGCTGAAGCCGCTAAACTGGCCACAGGCAAATTGGTGGCTGCGAAGGCAGAGAAACGGCAAAGCGAAATCCAGCGGGGCAAACGGGATTTGAAAAAAGTGGACAAGCGAATCACGGAACTGACCAAAATTCTGACCAAACTGTATGAGGACTTAGCCCTGGAAAAAATCAGTGAAAAGCGTTATCAGACCATGGCTCCAAGCTATGAGTGGGAGCAGGCAGCTTTGAAAGCACAACGTGAGGACCTGGCAGCAGAAATTGCTCAAGGTGAGGAAATCTACGACTACATTGAGCCGTTTCTCCCAATTATCTGGAAATATACTAATATCACCGAACTGAATGCCCACATAATAATCACCTTACGGACAGTCAGCGGTCGTGTGTTTGAGTCACATTACCCGCTCCAAAAAAGCTCCGTTCAGATTTTCTGAACGGAGCTTTTTTATGTTTATGTTACTTTATTGTGCCACCTCATACCGATAGCTGTCCACGATGACCGCCGTTACCTGGGACAGGCCTACCAGGCGGTTGAAAACATAACGCACCACCATATTGGGGCGCTCCCCGCCGCCAAGTACATAATCGGCGTTGTCCAGGTTGCTGGCCTTGTCCTTCACCACATAGCGGGTACCATCGGCGTAATCCAAGGCCACATAACCCACCATGTCCATGTCCTCGCAGTTCAGCTTGAGGCCGATGGCGGACAGCTCGGCAGTTCCCGCGGCCGGGTCGGACGCAGAAATGCTGGGCAGGCTCTTGACCCCGGGCAGCTCAAGCTCCCCCTCTACCCTTGGGTCGTCCCGGGAGATGATGTGCTTATCTCCGATGTCCTGCTGATGCTCCTCCCCCGGGATGCTGAAGCGGATGCGCACGCCGTCCTCCGCCTTCCAACCGGTGCCGACGGCAGCCCCACTGTCGACCAAGCACAGCTTTTCCGGGGTGGAGCGCTCCACGTCCACATAAGTCCGTCCACCAAACGAAACAGACCAATCCACATCCGACATGGATTCAAAGGACACATACAGCATGTTGGCGGTATAGTTCAGATAACCGTGCTGCCAGTCCACCGCGTCCTCCGGAAAACCACCGGGGTGCTCCACCGTGTAGTAGAATTTGGCCGTGCCGGTGCGCTCGTCCAGCACATAGCCCTCCACCGTGAGGGTGTAGCCCTCGATCTGCCACTGGTAGCCGTTCTCAGGGAGGTAATCCCCCAGCAGGGCCATAGCCTGGTCCGGGTCCGCCGGGACCGTCTGCCGGTTGTACCAATTGTGCTCCAGCTTCCCGTACTCGTCATAGACCTGCTCCTCGTCCCAAGAGGGCTGTCCGCCGCCCACAATGCCCTGGACCGTCTGAGGCTCATCCACCGGCACGTTCTGCCGGACATAATACTCATAGGCCGCCCCGGCCGTCAGGCACAGCGCCGCCACAAGCGCCGCCGCAATCAGCACCGTGCGCACAGGTTTCGGCCCTTTTCGTTTGGCCGGACGCCGCTTCCCCTTCAACTGTGCATAGGTATCTTCCAGCTTCTTATTTATCATGTGAGGCACCTCCACCTGTTGTCCCAAAATCTCGTGCAGTCTCTGCTCGTCCATCCTCCGCACCTCCTATTCCGCCTCGTAAGCCAGCTTAAACCCGGCCCTGGCCCGCTTGAGACGTGTCTTTACCGTCTCCACCTTCAAATCCATAGCCTTGGCAATTTCCCGTACCGTGAACCCTTCGCCATAGTACAGCAGCAGCACCGTACGGTACTTTTCGTCCAGTCTGTCCAGCAAATCTAAAAATTCCACCCGGGCATGGCCCGGCTCCGTACAGCCCACCGGAATCACTTCCTCCAGCGGCACGCTTCGTCTCTGCTCCCGCAGTATATCCTGACATTTACGGATCAAAATCCGGGTAAGCCAGGTTCGGAAATACTGCGGCTGACGCAGGGTGTCCAGCTTTTCAAAGCAGGTCAGCACCGTCTCGCTGATGGCATCCGCCGCGTCTGCGTCATTATGGAGATAGCTTCGGGCTACCTTATACATGGTCCCCTTCTGGCTCTCTATCAGCTCCACAAAGGCCGAACCGTCCCCCGCTCTGGCCCGCCGTATCAGCTCTTCCATATCATCCCTTCTTTGATCGTCTGTTGACCGGTCACAAGTATTAGACGGACAGACTCGCCCTTTGGGTTCACACCCTGTCATTTTCCGCGCAAAATAAAGTCCCCCGGCTTTACCGGGGGACCTAACCCTTTTATTGAGGATTGAGCGTATAGTTGGGCGCTTCCTTGGTGATATAAATATCGTGAGGATGGGACTCCTTCAGCCCTGCGGCGGTAATCTGGGTGAACTGCGCCTTGGTGCGCAGTTCCTCAATGGTGGCGCACCCGCAGTAGCCCATGCCGGAGCGCAAACCGCCCATCATCTGATAGATGGTCTCGGACACGGGCCCCTTGTAGGGAACACGGCCCTCCACGCCCTCGGGCACCAGCTTCTTGTTGTTCTGCTGGAAATAACGGTCCTTGGACCCTTTTGCCATAGCGCCCAGCGAGCCCATACCCCGGTAGACCTTAAACTGGCGTCCCTGATATACCTCGGTCTCTCCAGGGGACTCCTCACAGCCCGCCAACAGGGAACCCAGCATGACCACGCTGCCGCCCGCTGCGATGGCCTTGGCAATGTCGCCGGAATACTTGATGCCGCCGTCGGCGATAATGGGCACACCATACTCCGCCGCCACCTGGGCCGCGTCAAACACAGCGGTGACCTGAGGCACGCCGATGCCCGCCACCACGCGGGTGGTGCAGATGGAGCCGGGGCCGATACCGATCTTCACACAGTCGGCACCCGCCTCAATGAGGGCACGGGTGCCCTCGGCGGTGGCCACGTTGCCCGCCACCAGCTGAACGTCTGGGTACAGGGACTTGATGCGCATCACGCACTCCAGGATGTTCCGGGAATGTCCGTGGGCGGAGTCCAGGCAGAGCACGTCCGCCCCAGCCTCCACCAGAGCTGCCACCCGGTCCAGCACGTCCTCAGTCGCGCCGATGGCGGCGCCCACCAGCAGGCGTCCCTGCTCGTCACGGGCGGAGTTGGGGTATACCTGGGCCTTCTCAATGTCTTTAATGGTGATGAGGCCCTTCAGGTGGAATTGGTCGTCTACAATGGGCAGCTTCTCGATCTTATGCTTGCGGAGGATCTCTCTGGCCTGGTCCAAAGTGGTTCCCTCGGGAGCTGTAACCAAGTGGTCCTTGGTCATTACGTTGTCAATGAGCTGGTTCATGTCGGTCTCAAACTTCATGTCCCGGTTGGTGATAATGCCGATGAGCTTGCCGCCGTCGCAGATGGGCACGCCGGAGATGCGGAACTTGGCCATCAGCTCGTCTGCCTCCGCCAGAGTATGGCCGGGACCCAGCCAGAAGGGATCGGTAATCACGCCGTTCTCACTGCGCTTCACCATGTCCACCTGCTCGGCCTGCTGGCCGATGGACATGTTCTTGTGAATCACGCCGATACCGCCCTCACGGGCCAGGGCGATGGCCATGCGGTACTCGGTCACCGTGTCCATAGCTGCGCTCATTACCGGGATGTTCAAGGTAATCTTCCTGGTCAGCCTGGTGTGCAGCTCCACGTCCGCCGGAAGTATGCTGCTCTCCGCCGGAATCAGCAGTACATCGTCAAAGGTAAGGCCCCGCTTGCCGAACTTGTCGTTCCAATCCATCTGCGCCATATTCCGTCCTCCTATTATTTAATTTTTCCTATTTTACGCTCTGCCTGGGTCCGTGTCAAGATAAACAAACCACAATGTCATTTTTCGGCACTTTTGCCCATGAGAACTGGGAGACAAGCTCCTTTGCTGTCACTTTTTCCGGGTGCTCCAGCAGTCCTGCATAGCAAGCCAGCAGTCCCGTCAGCTCCTCCGGCGTGTACTGGTCCTGCAGGGCGCCCATATCCAGGTCGTGGTCCCGCTTGGCCAGCCGCCGCCCATCCGGAGCCAGCAGCAGCGGCGTATGAAAAAACTCCGGCGGCTCATATCCCAACATCTCATGAAGCCACGCCTGCCGGGGCGCAGAGCACAGCAAGTCCCGCCCCCGCACCACGTGGTTCACCCCCATCAATCCGTCGTCCACCACCACGGCCAGCTGATAGGCAAACACTCCATCGGAACGGCGGACAATGAAATCTCCGCAGTCCCGTGCCAGGTTTTCGGCATAGGATCCGCAGTTTCCATCCTCCAGCGTGACCTCCCGGTCAGGGCACCGGACCCGCCAAGCCGGGCGGCGGCCCGAGCGCTCCAATTCCATTCGCTCCGCCGCCGTCAAACCATAGCACTTTCCGCCGTACACCACCGCACCGTCATCCCGGTGGGGCGCAGAAGCCGCCATGCGCTCCGACCGGGTGCAATAGCAGGGATAAACGAGCCCCTTTTCCTCTAAAACATGAAAGGCCTTTTCGTAATAGGCCGTGCGGCAGCTTTGCATATAGGCAGGCTCCAAACCGCCCTCGTCCCAGTCCAGGCCCAGCCAGCGCAAATCCTCCATCAGCTGCTGGGCAAACGCCCCACTGGTGCGCTGGGTATCCAGATCCTCAATACGCAGCACCAGTTCTCCCTCCGCGCTGCGCACATCCAGCCAGGCCAGCAGGGCCGCCAGCAGGTTCCCCAGGTGCATTCGCCCGCTTGGGGTGGGGGCAAACCGTCCCCGTACTTCCATCGTCCTCTTCCTTTCAGTCAAAAAATGTAAGCTGACGGTCCCCATAGCCCAGCGTGGCCGCCCGGATGATTGCGCTCATGTCATACAGAATTCCCCGCTCCCGGCAGGCCTGTGTGAACACCCTCCACAGCGCCCGTGCCCTGGGACTGACGCACTGGTAACGGTCCCCATACTGCCGCAGATAGCGTTCCCTCAGTCCTTGGCCAGGAAAAACCCGTTCCAGGCTGTCCAGAAAATACTCCCGCTGGCCCTGACGCATGGTGACGCCAAAAGCGGGGTAAATGAATTTCGCCCCGGCCTGAGCCGCCCTCTCCACCACCGCCAGCACACCTTCATCGCTGTCCTCCAAAAAAGGCAGCACCGGCATGAGCAGCACTCCGGCAAACAGCCCCGCCCCGCTCAGCCGCTCCAGCGCCGCCAGCCTGCGGCTGGGAGAGGGCGCAAATGGCTCAATTCCGGTGGCCAGAGCGTCGTCCGCTGTGGTGACTGTAATCTTACAAATCACTGGAGAATGCGCTTGAATAGAGGTCAGAATATCCGTATCCCGGATAATCAAATCGCTTTTGGTGGCAATCGCCGCGCCGCAGTCATACGCGTCAATGAGCTCCAGTGAATGCCGGGTAAGCTGCAATTCCTTTTCAAAGGGATTATACGGGTCGCTCATGGACCCCATGCTGACAAAGGCGGGCTGAACCTTCCGGGCCAAATCGTCCCGAAGGATGCGCAGGGCGTCCGTCTTGACCCGCACCTGGTCAAACGCTTCGATCCGGTAACAGTCGCTGCGGCTGTCGCAGTACAGGCAGCCGTGGCAACACCCCCGGTAAATATTCATGGTGTGGTCCGTGCCGAACCATTCCGTGGATTTGTTTCGGTGAAGCAAATGCTTGGCAGGCACATATTCCACACCGGCTTCCTCCCCTCTGCTCCGCTCTCAGGCCTATTTTCATCGGATAGGCGTGAACCCCTCCCGGACAAGAGTCGGGAGGGGTATTTTTACCTCTTATTAAAAATTTTGAAAATATCGTCGAAGGGATCGTCCTCCACCGACTCTGCTGCATTTTCCGACAAAGGCTTTGGGGGCGTGACGGGGCCCACACCGGCGGGAACGCACTTGGGCTTGTCCTCCACCGCAGCCTTGGGCTGAGCCTTGGCCTGTGTCTGGGCGGGCTGCTCTCCCTCCTTCTCGGGAACGGGATTGTCCACCGTACCAAATCCGGTGGCGATGACAGTGACCCGCAGCTCGTCCTCTAAGGTGTCGTCAAAGGCGGTGCCCATCATGAACAGCGCGTCGGGATCGGCCACCTGCTTGACCATTTCAGCGGCCTGCTCCACCTCCTCCAGGCCCATGTCCATGGGACCGGTGATGTTGACGATGATGCCCTTGGCCCCCTGGATGGAGGTCTCCAGCAGGGGGCTGTTGATGGCGATGCGGGTGGCCTCCTCCGCCTTGTTCTTGCCCGCAGCCCGACCCACACCCATGTGGGCCAGCCCCGCGTCCTTCATCACGGCAGTGACGTCGGCAAAGTCCAGATTAATGAGACCGGTGGTCTTGATCAGGTCGGAGATGGACTGCACCGCCTGACGCAACACATCGTCGGCGATGGCAAAGGCGTTGGCGAAAGTGATCTTCTCGTCAGTGGCGTACTGGAGCCGGTCGTTGGGGATAATGACCAGGGAGTCCACCTTCTGGCGCAGCTCCTCAATGCCGCTGGCCGCCTGTTCCATGCGGCGGCGGCCCTCAAAATTGAAAGGCTTGGTGACCACACCCACAGTGAGAATCCCCTTCTCCTTGGCGATTTCCGCCACCACAGGGGCCGCGCCAGTGCCGGTGCCGCCGCCCATGCCGGCGGTGACGAACACCATGTCCGCCCCCTCCAGCAGGGCGTTGATCTGCTCCTTGCTCTCCCTGGCGGACTCCCGGCCCACCTCTGGGTTGGCCCCCGCACCCTTGCCTCCGGTGAGCTTCTCACCGATGGCCAGCTTCTGGGTGGCCTCGGAGGCGTTGAGACACTGGCGATCCGTATTCACCGCGATGAACTCCACACCCTGCATCCCCGCACGGACCATGCGGTTTACCACATTATTGCCGCCGCCGCCTACGCCAATGACCTTTAATACGTCCTCATGACTGGCGGCGGAATCCATTACAAATGCCATCCTGTGACCCTCCTATGTAAAACCAGTGATAGTAACCCTGTGAAAGATACAAAACTACATCTTGTTATATTGTACCCTTTTTTCTCCAGTCGGTCAATAGAAAATCGCAGTTTTTTGCCGTTCCTCCAAAATTTAACTATTTATCCGGCTGAAAATAGGCCTTTCCATCAGCAATGGTCAGATCCAAAAGGCCGCTTTGTCCCTCTTGAATTTTTCCCTCCTCCAGACCGCGGGTCAGCGCACTCTGGGCCAGCCGAATGAAGTACTCATACTCTCCGCCTCGGGGCAGCTTCAAGCGGTAGATGTCATAGTTCAGCGTCATGGAGGCCGCAGCGGTGCAGTCCAGCGATGTGCACTGCTCCAGCATTCCATGGCTCTCCAGCACGCCCAGCAGCTCCTTCACATATTCCAGGGTGAGCGTCTCCTCCTCTGCGGTCTGAACCATGCCTCCGGCATAGGGCCCCACCGCCGTCATACCTGTGATTTGGATCGTGCGGATGGTGCCGTTATCCTTTTCCAACAGCTTCCCCTGAGAGGAGATGAGCCAGCGCCCCTCGGCGCTGTCCACCGACGCCGACGCTACCCGCTCCGTCACCCGGATTACCAGGCCGTCGGGATACACCCGCCGGATGGTCACCCCTTCCACATAGGGCAGCTGGGCCCGGATGGAGGCCGACACCCGGCTGGCGGGCAGAGCAATGAGGTTGTCGCCGGTCTTCACACCGGAGGCGTCAATGATCTCCTGGGCGGTGTAGCGCACATTGCCTTCCACCTCAATGGAATTCACCCGGAAAAAGACCACGCAGGCCACAATGATCGCCACGGCCACAAGCAGAATGGACAGCACCTTATAAAGGCCGCTGAACCGGCCTCGCCGCCGGCTTGGCCGGTTGTGTCTGCGCTGTCGTGCCATGGGTATCATCTCCGTTCTGGTCTGTCTGGACACCGCCGGAACTGGGCGGCTGTTTCCTATTCCTCTCTCCGCTCCACATCTGCTCCCAAGGTCCGAAGCATATCCTCCAAGCCCTCGTAGCCCCGGTCAATGTGATTCAGGCCGGACAGCACGGTGGCGCCCTCCGCCCCCAGGGCCGCCGCGGCCAGCGCTCCCCCGCCCCGCAGGTCCGACGCCTCCACCCGGGCGCCGTGGAGACGTTCCACACCCCGCACCAGGGCCACGCGGCCTTCGGTAGTGATGTCCGCCCCCATACGGATGAGCTCTGGAACGTGGCGGTAACGGCTGTCGAACATGGTCTCCACAAACAGCGTACACCCTTGGGAGGCCGCCAGCGCCGCCATCACCGGAGCCTGCGCATCGGTGGGAAACCCGGGATAGGGCGCAGTCCGGATGGTAGGCACGCCTTTGAGGGGCGTCTCCCGGTCCCGCTCCAGCTCCACATGCTCCAGCTTGCTCTCCACCCGGCACCCCGCCTGATGGAATACAGACATGACGGTGGCCAGGTGCCGCCAGTCCACACCCCGCAGGCGGACCCTGCCTCCGGCGGCGGCGGTGGCAGACAGCAGGGTTGCCGCCACAATGCGGTCCCCCATGACGGAAAATTCCCCGCCGGACAGCTCCCGGCCTCCCTCCACAATGATGGTGGAGCTTCCCGCTCCCCGAACATGAGCTCCAAGGCTGTTGAGAAAATTCTGCAAATCACCGATTTCCGGCTCCCGGGCCGCATTGGTAATTGTGGTAATCTTTGACGCCCCCACAGCGCACAGCATGGCGTTTTCCGTAGCGCCTACGCTGGGCATGGACAGCTGGACCTCACCTCCCAGGGGCCGTCCCTGGCAATGGATGCCCCGGTCCTCGCTGACCTCGCACCCCATGGCCCGAATGGCGCTGAGGTGCAGGTCGATGGGCCGGGGACCCAGCTCACATCCACCGGGATAGGTCAGATGAGCCTCCCCCATCCGGGCCAGCAGCGGCCCCAGAAAAATGATGGACGAGCGCATGGCCCGCATCTGTTCTTCCGATATCGTGCTTCCCAAAGCCCCCGTTGGGTCTACAGTAATCGTGTGCCTCTCCTGCTGCGCACGGCAGCCCAGGCGCCGCAGAATGCCCAGCGCGGCGTCCACATCGGTGAGCCGCGGGCAGTTGCGCAGCGTCACCGTTCCCCGGGCCAACAAGCAGGCCGCAAGTATAGGCAGCACACTGTTTTTTGCCCCGTGGACGGTCAACTCACCCTCTAGCGGCCTTCCGCCCCGAAGATACATCACACTCATGGCAAAGCCTCCCCATAGAAAGAAATCTCGATTCATTCTATGCGGAGGGGCTTTCGCCGGTTATTTTATGAGCGCAATGAGGTTTTCGTAGATATCCTGTGCCGCATAGGGAGACGCCAGCTCCTTCAGCGCCCTGCCCATAGCCGCCCGACGGCCTCCGTCGGACAAAAGCTCCAGCGCCGCCTTGTACAGGCCCTCGCCGGTGCAGTCCTTTTCCTCTATCAGCTCCACCCCGCCCCGGTCGGCCAGCACCTTGGCGTTCTTATATTGATGGTTTGCCGCCACAAAAGGCGACGGAACCAAAATGGCGGGCTTGCCCAGCGCGGTCAGCTCCCCGATGGTGGACGCGCCCGCCCGGCAGATCACCAGATCGGCGGCGGCCATCACCACCGGCATGTCGTCGATGTAGGGCCGCACCTCGCTGCCGGACACCGCCACATTCCGCTTTTTCAGCTCTGCGGTCATGTCCTCATAGTCCCGTCCGGCGGCGTGGATGTAGTGAAACCGCCGCCCCTCTGCCGACCAGCGCTCCACCAAATCCACAGTGCGCTCGCTCATGTGCCCCGCTCCCTGGGACCCCCAGAAGGAGATAACCAGAGGCTGGCTGTCCAGCAGACCCAGCTTCAGCCGGGCCTGTTCCCGGTCCAGGGTGAAAAATTCGCCCCGGACGGGAGTCCCGGTGACGGCCACCTTTTTGGCGTCCTTGTAATACTCCGCCGCCTCGGGAAAGCCCACCATCACCAGATTTACCTTGTTTGCCAGCGCCCGTGTGGTCAGCCCCGGGTAGGCGTTGGACTCGTGAATGGCACAGGGGATGTGCCGCTTTGCCGCCTCGTGGACGGCGGGATAAGAGGCGTAGCCCCCTGTGCCCACCACCAGATCGGGTTTAAACTTTTTAAGCACAGCTGCCGCCTCATGCTGGCCCACCGGAAGCTTGAACACGCTTTTCACATTATGGCGCAGATGGGTCCAGCTCCAGGTACGCTCGAAGGTGGACACCTTGACCGTCTCAATGGGGTAGCCCGCCTGGGTGACCAGCCGCTGCTCCATCCCCCGCTCCGCGCCCACGAACAAAATCTCGCAGCCGGCATGACGGACCTCAAACATCTGCGCCACAGCCAGGGCAGGATTCACATGGCCTGCCGAGCCGCCGCAGGTAAATATCACTCTCATGCCGTCCTCACATCGTCGAAGCAAAATCCGCTTGGCGACCTTTCCGCCTTTGGCAAAAACTGCGCACGCTCCCTTGCTTCTCCTCTCCCCACAAAGCCAAAGGCCGGCCTTGCAGGGCCCTTTGTTTGTCTCACAAACTTCATTCTCTTACCTCCACCTTTCCTCCTATTCCGCCTTGGGCGCGGCAATCTGTCTTGATACACTGAGCACCATGCCCATCTCTGCCAATTGTATGGCCAGAGCCGTGCCTCCATAGCTGAAAAACGGCAGCGAAATGCCGGTGGGCGGCAAAAATCCGGTGACCACGCCGATGTTAAAAAAGACCTGCATACCTGTCAGCGACGTGACGCCCACAATGAGCAACGTACCAAACCGGTCCCGGGCATGGAGAGCCAGCCAAAAGCCCCGGATAATCAGCAGGGCAAACAGCGCTATGATAACGATGGCCCCGATCATGCCAAGCTCCTCGCAGACGATGGCAAAAATATAGTCGTTGTGCTCCTCGGGGAGAAACAGGTGCTTTTGCTGGCTGTTGCCCAATCCAACTCCCA
This sequence comes from uncultured bacterium, assembly GCA_948469375.1. GTDB lineage: Bacteria > Bacillota > Clostridia > Oscillospirales > Oscillospiraceae > Enterenecus. The sequence goes on from CAOKLO010000010.1 coordinate 11,789, forward strand.
TAAGTCCGCCTGAGCCGATGGCAATTCGGCCCTGCCAGGGCTGATAGCCGCCGTTTCGCAAATCACTGAGGGGGTCCTGCCAGATTTGAATGCGCGCGGCCATATAATCTGTCTTGGTGATGATGAACCACAGCGCAACGCCCACCGCCGCTCCTCCAAGGGCAAACCAGCTCAGTGCGACGCCGGACGCGAACAGCACCGAGGCCGCCGCCACTACCACTAGAATCATACAGGACATGTGCTTCTGCAATGCGATGATGCCCAACACCACCATCAGGATCAAGCCATAGGGAACCAGCTCCAGCAGGCCGACGCGGTCTAAACGCGCCGCCATCCGGCCGGTAAAAGTTCGCTTACTCCACTTTCTTGGTAAGCCTACCTGGCCGCTTCGCTTGGATAGCCCGGCGGCAAAAAACATGATAATACCCACCTTGGCAATTTCTGAGGGCTGAAAACGGATACCGAAGAGATTGATCCACCGCTTCACGCCGCCGCCCGCTCTGCCCAGAGGAGTGAACACCACCAGCGCCATCAGCACAATGGACGCCCCCAGCACAAACACGGACATCCAACGGAAATGCTGGTAGTCAATTTTAGAGATGACGAACATGGCCGCCACGCCCAGCACTGCAAAGCCAAACTGCCGCTTGAAATAGTACAGCGGATCGCCTCCGGTGTTCACCGATGCGTCCAAATTGTACATGGCGGAGGCATAAGAGGCCGACAGCACCATAATGAGGCCAATCGCGGTGAGCAGCATCACCAGCGCCAGAAAGGGCAGGTCAATGGGACCTCCAGCCAGCTGCTGTTCTATGGTCAGGTCCCGTTTTGCTTTTCTGCCCAAGGGCCTCCCCTCCTTTTCGTCGAAGCAAAGTCCGTTCAACTGTGCTTTCGCCCGCAGCGAAAATTTCGTTTGTTCCTTTACTTCCCTCTCTCCGCAAAGCCAAAAGGCGGCTTTGCGGGAGCCCCAGCTTTGACTCCCTGAATTCTACCCGTATTCAGATGGCGTATCTATACATCACGCCGACGAACGCCAGCAGACAGAACGCCACGGTGATTCCGGTAAAAGTAATCACAATGCGCACCTCGCTCCACCCACCCAGCTCCAAGTGATGGTGCAGAGGCGCCATGCGGAAAATGCGCTTGCCGTGGGTGAGCTTGAAATAGCCCACCTGAATGATATCGCTCATGGTCTCAGCGATGTAGATGACACCCACCGGCACCAGTACCAGCGGCGCATCCAGGGCAAAGGCCATGCCGCATACCGCGCCCCCCAGGAACAGGGACCCAGTGTCGCCCATAAACACCTTGGCGGGATGGAAGTTATACACCAGAAAGCCCAGCAATCCTCCCGCCAACGCCCCGGCGAAAATTCCCACCGAACCGTAGCTCCACCACTGAGACAGCACGGCGAAAAACACCGATACCGCCAGCGTCACCGACCCGGCCAGGCCGTCCAGGCCGTCGGTGAGATTCACCGCGTTGACGCAGCCCACCATGACAAAGGCGGCAAACACCATATACACCCCCCAGGGTAGCGGCACAGACGCGTTGACAAAGGGGATATACAGGTTGGGCGTCAGGTGGCGGCTCCACCGCAGCAGGGCCAGAAACGCGATGGCCGCCGCCAGCTGGAGCAGGAACTTCCATCCGGCGGTGAGGCCGGTGTTCTCATGCTTGCGGATTTTGGCAAAGTCGTCCACAAAGCCGATGGCTCCGCACACCAGGGCAAAGGCCAGCACAAACAGCGCCTGCCAGTTTCCCTCCAGCACGTCCCGCCAGCCAAGGCCCAGCACCACCGCAATCACCGCAGCGATGAACATGATGCCCCCCATAGTGGGAGTGCCCTCCTTGCTCTTGTGCCAGTTTGGGCCGATCTCCTTGATGGACTGGCCTGCGTGCAGGGCACGCAGGGCGGGAATCAAAAACCACCCTGCCACCGCCGAGATTACAAAGGCGACCGCCGCCGCCAGCAATATTTGTGTCATAGCTTCTCCTCCACATTCTCTTTTGTATTCCCGTACTCTCTTCCCAATTCGCGCTCAACCGTTTAGTCTTGCCACCGCGTCGCCCAGCGGCACGCCCAGCGCCAGCGCTCCCGCCAGCGCCGCCAGATGGTCGTACAGCCTGGGCCTTCCGTTTGCGGGCACCCGCACCCGCATCAGCTCTCCCCGGGTGGTAAACGCTTCGAACTCCAGCCGTTCCCCCCGAAGCCGAACGTTCTTTGCAGTAAGGTCCGCCTGGGGCCTGCCGTCGGAATAGGCGTACACCGCCCCTGGCATGGCCCCGGCACAGCGCTGGCCCTCCGGGTCGTCCAGCCCCACCACGGTGACGCCGGACCGCTGGGACAGTGCCCACCGGGCTACAGCGCAGCCGCTGAGGGTCCTCCCGGCAGCGGGGTCAAAGTTCTCCACCACCACCGCCCGGCAGTCCCCCTCATACAAGGCCGCCTGACAGGGAGTGAACTCCACTACTGGCCCGGGCAACAGCCTGCGCAACAGTCCGGCGGTGAGGGTCCCTCCTCGGCCAACCACGGCCACGGGCGCTTCTGCCCTGCCACTATTGGTGGTCTCCATATTCCACATTGGTCACAAATCTTACCTCCACCACAGTACCTGGGACTACCATCGTTCCTGCGTCCACCGACTGAGCAGCCATCACTACCGAGGGGTCGGTGTAATCCACCACACCGGTGGCCCGCATAAACAGCCCCTGGTCCTCCAACTTGACCTTGGCGGCTGTCGGACTCAGACCTGACAGATCCGGGGTCTCCACCTGAGCGTCCGGGGTCTCCTCCCCCAGATACAAAATGACGTTGGACCCACCCGGGATGGACACACCGGATAAGGGCACCTGGTGGGTAACGATATTGCCTGTACCCACGGTGCGGCACTCGAACCCTGCCTCCTGGATGTTGCTCTTAGCCACTGTCAGCTCTTTGCCTACCACGTAGGGCATAGGAGCGTCCGCCCCGGACAGGTCGCCGCTGTTGTATTGCTTCTCAATGCCCATATAGTCCAAAATGTTGGCAATGAGCGCCCCCGCCATAGGAGCGGTGATGTTTCCGCCGCTGATATAAGTGCCCGACGCAGTATAGTTGGATTTGGGCGCGGAACGCTTGGGCGTATCATACACAACCAGCACCAGCACTTGGGGATTCTCCACCGGAGCAAACCCCATAAACGAGCACATCACGTCGTCGTTGCTCGGATCAATGGCCTTGATGGCAATGTTCTCCGACGTACCCGTCTTGCCGCCAATGCTGTAGCCACTCTGGGCAGCATTGTGGCCGGAGCCCGCCTTGTCGCTCACCACCTGCTCCAGAATCCCCCGGACCTTATCGGAGGTGGACTCGCTGATGACCTGGCGTACCTCCTGGGTCTCGTGGTAAAACACCGTGTTGCCGTCTCCGTCACTGATGGTCTGTACCAGATAGGGCTGAAGCAGGTGCCCGCCGTTGATGACGGCCGCAAAGGCAGAGATCATCTGAAGGGGTGTGATGGCAAAGGTCTGACCGAAAGAAGCTGTAGCAACCGACTGCGCACCATAGGGACCCTTAAAGGTGTCCTCTGTCCAAAGCTGCCAATGGCCCTCCCCTGCCAGGTCGATGCCGGTGTAGTCCAGCAGGCCGAAGTCCTCAAAGTATTTCCACATGATATCCGGGCCCATCTCCTCCGCGATATCCATCAGGCCCACGTTGCAGGAGTTCATCACCACATGGGTGAGGTCCTGGTCCTTGTGTCCGCTGGGCTTATGGCATTTGATGGTCCGGTCACCTACCACCTTGCCGCCACCGCAGTAAAACCGGCTGTCCATGGTGACGACGCCCTCCTCCAGCGCCATAGCCACCGTGATGGGCTTGAACACCGAACCTGGCTCATAGGCATCGGACAGGGCCCGGTTGCGCATCTGTTTGTCCCACGCTTCGTCCCATGCGGCGTCGACCTCCTCGCTGTCGTCTCCATGTTCCGCCGCCACCTGGTCAATCTGGGCTTGCAGCTCGTCGCTGAGGATGCTGTTCCAATTATTGGGATCGAAATCCGGACTGCTGGCCATGGCCAGCACCGCCCCGGTTTGAGGGTTGATGGCCAGCCCAAACGCACCGTTCTGTACGTCATAGGTTTCAATGCCCTCCGCCAAGGTCTGTTCCAGCATGGCTTGGACGCGCTCGTCGATGGTGAGGTAAATGTCGTAGCCGTTCTGGGCGTCAAAATACATATCGTAGCCGGAGAGCATCTCCTGCCTCCAGCCGTTCACGGAGGTAACCACCCGGCCCAGCTCACCGGACAGCACATCCTCGTACCCCAGCTCAATGCCCGCCTTGCCCACCATATTCTCACCGCTGGTTTTCGTCTGGCCCATATAGCCCAGGATGTGTGACCCTATGGAGGAAAAGGGATAGTACCGCTTGCTGGATGGAGTGAGGTAGAGCAGGTCGGAAATCTTATTCTCGCTGGTGAATTCCCGGATTTTCTCCGCGTCCTCCTCCTCCAACTCGTAGTACAGCACCTCATAGCCGGAGTTGATGCGCTCAATGCGGGTCCAAAGCCGGTTCTCATCGTAGCCCAGCAGGTCCACGACACCGTCCACAATGGTCTTGCGCAGATCATATAGGGCCTGCTCGTAGGCGGCAGTATCCTCATAGTCATCCTTATCAACCGCGCCGTACACGCCTATAGGTGACAGAATCAGTTTGTAGACCGTGGCCGACATAGCCATGGCCCGGCCCTCCTTATCGTAAATAGTGCCCCGGTTTGCGGCCACAGATACGCTTTTTGTCTGCTGATTGGCGGCCCGCTCCTTCCAATCCTCGTGCTCCACGATTTGAAGCTTGTATAGCTGTGCAACCAGAGGCAGAAACACCCCCACTCCCAGCGCCACCATTAGGAAAATGGTACGCCGGAACAGGCTTCGGTTGCTTTTGCCGTCCGAACGGCGGGGTTTACGATTAGGGTCTTGCATAGGGCTTCGCTCCCGTTTCTTGGATTTCACAGGCGTTATGGGAGAGGGGCGCGGGGAACCCTGTGCGTTCCTCACGCCCCTCATGTCTCTCTATGGGTCAATGTATGTGCTGGGACAATCCTATTATGACAGCAGGTCTGCAAAAAACCGTTCCGCCCTTTGAAGCAGACCGGACAGCCCCTCTCCTGCGCCGTCATAATACACCACGCTGTCCCCGCCGGACAGGTCCAGGTACACCGTTTGCCCCGCGCCGGGATGAATCATGCTGCCGTCGGACAACAGCTGTTTTTCAATGGCCTCCAGGTCGAACATCAACTCATATTTGGCCTGAAGGTTTCGGTTCTCGTCTTGAAGGTCGGCCAAAGTGGAGCGCAGCTCCACGATATCATGATTAGCCACCGCCAGTTGAGCGCTACTCACCACAAGCAGCAGAGCACAGGCCAGCACAACAAACAACCCCACCACCGTAAAGGGTGCCACAGCTCCCTGCGGACGTACTTCGATGTTGGGACGGGCTGCCGGCCGTCTGCGGGGCCGGGACTGAGAACGCCGCCGGGGTTCTGGACGGCGGGCCGGCGCGGCGTTCATCCGCTCCCTCCGGGAGGGCGAACGGGCGGACTCCTGCTCGAACTCAGGCTGGTAGGCCGTGCTGCCCTCCGTCCGGTATCTTCTTGTATCACTCCTGCGCCGTGTCGCCATAGGGCATTCACCTCCGTATATGGTCCATGCCCTACCATGTTGTCCGCAGGGTCAAGGGGTTACAGCTTCTCCGCTATCCGCAGCTTGGCGCTGCGCGCTCTCGGATTATCTTTTAATTCCGCTTCGCCCGCTGTGATGGGGCGTCTGCCCACCAGCTTCATCTTTGGGGTTCTGCCGCACACACACACCGGGAAATCCGGCGGGCAGATACAGCCCTTGGCCCAGTCGGCATAGGCGGTCTTGACCAGACGGTCCTCCAGCGAGTGAAAGGAGATGACGGCCAGACGCCCGCCTGTGTTCAGCGCGTCCAGCGCGCCGCTCAGCAGCCGCTCCACCTCGCCCAGCTCATCGTTCACCGCAATGCGGATGGCCTGGAAGGATCGTTTCGCGGGGTGCTGCTTTTCTCGCTTGGCCTTGGCCGGCATAGCGCTTCGAATCAGCTCCGCCAGACGGCCGGTGGTCTCAATGGGAGCCTTTTCCCGCTCCCGGACAATGGCAGAGGCAATAGGACCGGAATAGCGCTCCTCTCCGTACTGCCAAAGGATGCGTTTCAGCTCCTCCTGACTCCAGCCGTTCACCACATCCCTGGCTGTAAAGGGGGCAGATTGGTCCATGCGCATGTCCAGCGGAGCGTCCTGGAGATAGGAAAACCCCCTGTTTCCGTCATCCAGCTGGGGGGAGGACACCCCCAGGTCGAACAGCATTCCGTCCACGCTGTCCACGCCCAGAGAGGCCAGAATCGACCGCAGATCGCCAAAGTTCCCCCGAACCAGGGTCACCTTGTCCATGTACCCCTCCAATCGGACGGGCGCGGCCTCCAGCGCGGCCTTATCCCGGTCGATGGCAATGAGCCGTCCCGTGGTGAGCCGCCTGACGATCTCCAGCGAGTGTCCCGCCCGACCCAGAGTGCCGTCCACATAAATGCCGTCGGGCCGGATGTTCAAACCGTCCAGGCACTCCTTCAGGAGCACCGGCTTGTGTGTGTATTCCTCCATATCAAATCCCCAGGTTTTTCATCAGATTGGCGATGGTCTCCGGGTTGAGCTGCTGCTGAGTCTTGGCTCTCCAGTTGTCCGCGCTCCAGATCTGGGCCCGGTCGTTGTTGCCGGTGACCACCACATCCCGGTCGATTTTGGCATAGTCCTTCAGGTAGGAGGGAATTTGAAACCGCCACTGCTTGTCCGCCTCGCAAAGCTGGGCAGAGGCAAAAAACAGGTCCATAGCTGCGGCGTCCGTGGTGGACAGCTCGGATACCCGTGCCCGCAGCTTGTCCCAGGTCTCCATGGGATAGAGGGTCAGGTTCTCTTTCACCCCCACCGCCAGATAGAAGGTAGAGCCCAGCTTGTCCCGCAGCTTGGAGGGTACGATGAGACGGCCGGCGTTGTCAATGCTGTGCTCGTAGGTGCCGGTCATCCTGTTCCCTCCATTCCACTCCTAAACTTAGCAGATTTACTCCATTTTCCTCCACCACGCTTTTCAGTATACCGTAGGTACCCCTAAAATGCAAGAACTATTTTTTGTCGAATCTGCCCAATTTGGCGGAACATTCCACCAATTCCAATCGAACGGTCATTCGTTCGCATTTTGTGCATTCCGGCTGTTGAGCGGCACAGAAGCCTTGTTAAGGCACAAAAAACCCTGCTGCAGCATCCTACAGCAGGGTTTTGTCTCAATATCTTCATGCTCCATTTGTTCGAGTTTTACTCGTCCGCCTCCGCGTCATACATCCGACTTCCTCCGGAGGAGCTGGGCCGGTCGCTCCCTCCGGAGCTACCCATTCCGGACCGGAACTGATTGTGCACCTGGCGCATCTCGGCATGGGCGGCGGCCAGAGCGTCCTCTGTGCGGCGCAACAGGTCCACACAGTATTCGTTGGTCTCCCGACAGGTTTTTTTTGCCTCCTCGTCGGCGTGGGCTAACACCTCTCGGGCCTTTTGCCGGGCTTGGTTCATCACGGGCGCCTCGCTGACCATCTGGTTGGCCTCAATTTCCGCCCGCTTGCGGATCTCCTCCGCCTCCCGCTTCGCGGCGGCCAGGTACTCGTTACGGGCATTCAAAATCTTCCGCGCCTCCGCCAGATCCACCGGAAGCTGCTTTTTGGCATCCTCGATCAGATCCAGCGCCTTGTCCCGTTCAATCACACACTTATCTCCGCTGAATGCGGCGTTCTTCGCCTCGTCAATCATGTCAAAGAGCATATCCAGCAACTCGTCTACAGCTGTCGCCATGCATCATCTCTCCTTTTCCTGTGTGAAATCTGTCGCCATCTATCAGGTATAGTCCTTTCTGCTCTTCGCCACCTTGAGACGCACCTGCTCAATGATCTGCCGGGGCACAAAATCAGACAGATCCGCCCCATACCGGGCCAGCTCCTTCACCACGGTGGAGCTGAGAAAGGCATATTTCGGCCGGGTGTAGAGAAACACCGTATCCAGCTTAGGATACAGCTTGGCGTTGACCATGGCCATCTGAATCTCCGACTCGTAGTCGGACACCGCCCGCAGTCCCTTGACCAGCACCCGGGCCCGGTTCCGTTTGGCATACTCCGCCACCAGCTCCCGGCAGCAGTCCACCTTGACATTGGACAAATCCTCCGTCACGATTTGGATCAGCTCCATCCGCTCCTCCGGCGAAAACAGCCCAGAATCCTTGGCCGAGTTTACGCTGACGCACACGATCAGCTCGTCAAACATAGCGGCGGCCCGCTTGATAACGTCCAGATGGCCCAGGGTCACCGGGTCAAAGCTGCCGGGATAGATGGCACGTTTCATCTCTCATGCCCTCCTGCGGTATAAGGTAAATTTGATTTTGCCGTAGCGGTACTCCTTCCCCTTCTCATAGGGCTCGGGGAGCTCCGCCATCCGGTGATCCGCCGGACTTTCGCAGACTATTATACCATTTCTCACCATAATGTCAATCGTGGTAATAAGCGCAAGAGCTCGCTCCAGATTTCCGGAGGCATAGGGCGGATCTAGAAAGATGAGCCCATATTTCTCCCTGCTCCTTCCAAGAAAGGCGGTGAAATCCTTTCCGTGGTAGGCGGAACGGTCCTCAAAGCCGCAGGTCTTGACGTTTCGCTGGACCACTTTCAGCGCGGCGGGAGCACTGTCCACAAAATCGCAGAAGGCCGCCCCCCTGGACAGCGCTTCAATCCCCAACTGGCCGGTGCCCGCGAACAGGTCCAGCACCCGCCGTCCCTCAATGTCAAATTGAATGGCGCTGAACAGCCCCTCCTTCACCCGCCCAGTGGTAGGCCGGGTGTCCAGGCCGGGCAGTTCCTCCAGCCTCCGGCCCTTGGCCAGTCCCGTAATCACTCTCATGGCGTCTCGTCCTTTCCCGGTTGTTCGTTCTGCTGGTGGAAATGGGTATACACCGCCTGGGCGGTGCTCCTAGGCACTATGGCGGCCAGCTCCTCCAGAGAAGCGGCTTTTACCGCCTTAACGCTCTTAAATGCCTTGAGCAACTGCGCCTTTCGAGTTGGCCCCACCCCAGGGATATCGTCCAGCGCTGAGCCCTTCAAATGGCCGGCCTGCTGCTGGCGATGGAACTCAATGGCGAAACGGTGGGTCTCCTCCTGGATGCGGCCCACCATGGCGAACAGGGCTTGATTGGCCTGAATGCCGATTTCTCTGCCGTCCCCGGTCACCAGGGCCCGGGTGCGGTGCCGGTTGTCCTTTACCATGCCGTATATTGGAATGTCCCCCAGCCCCAGCCGCTCCAGAGCCTCACAGGCCACCTTCACCTGCCCCGCGCCGCCGTCCATCAGCAGCAGGTCGGGGCGGGCGGAAAATTTTTCGTCCCCATCCAGGTAGCGCCGGAACCGGCGCTCCACCACCTGCTCCATGGAGGCGTAATCGTCCGCGTGGGGCATGTCCTTCAATTTGAAATGGCGATAATCCCGCTTTAACGGCCTGCCGTCGATGTGGACGGTCATGGAGGCCACGATATCCGAGCTGCCCGTATTGGAGATATCGAAGGCCTCAATCCGGTGGGGCGGTCCTTCCATCCCCAGCAGCATCCCCAGGGCCTCGGTGAGCTTGGAACGGCGTTCCTCCGCCGTGGTAGCCCGGAGCACCTCCTCGGCGGCGTTCTCATTGGCCAGGCGTACCAGCTCCATCTTGGCCCCCCGCTGGGGCGTGAGCACCTCCACCTTGCGGCCCACCGCCTCGGTGAGCATTCGAGCCAGCTCCACCTGCTCGTCGATGTCGCAGGGCAGCAAAATCTGACGGGGCAACTGTCCCCGCCCGCCGTAATATTGAGCAGCCAGGGTGGAAACCGTGGTCTGCTCATCCTCCATGGGAACGGCCAGCAGCTCCCAATCCTTAGCCGCCAGCTCACCGCTGATATAATGAAGCACCACGAAGCAGCTTTTGGCCTCTCCCCGGTGATAGCCCACCACGTCGGTGTCCGCCAGCGACCCGGCCACCGCCTTCTGCCGCTTGGAGAGCAGCTGGATGGAGCGGATGCGGTCCCGGAGCTGGGCTGCCTTTTCAAACCTCAGCTCCTCTGCCGCCAGTTCCATCTCCACCGTCAGCTCGTCCACCACCTCGTCCAACCGTCCCTCCAGCAGCCGCACCGCCTGATTGATTGAGTGTTTATACTGGGTCTGGTCCATCTCTGGGCGGCAGTATCCGTCACATACACCCATATGGAAATTGAGGCAGGGGCGCTCTTTTCCAATATCCTTGGGGAATTTCCTGCGGCAGGCCGGCAGACGCAGGGCCTCCCTCAGGGCGTCGATAATGCCTTGACTGGCAAAACGGGACCCATAGGGTCCGAAATACCGCGCCCCGTCGTCCTCCGCTCTGGAGGCTAGGGAAAACCGGGGATACTCCCCCGGCGACAGCCGGATATAGGGAAAGCCCTTGCTGTCCTTCAGCAGGATATTATATCGGGGCTGATGCCGTTTAATCAGCGCACATTCCAGCACTAATGCCTCAAATTCAGACTGCACCACAATGACGTCAAAGTGGTCTATCTGGCTAACCATGACCCTAGTCTTTTCATTGTGCCGGGATTGGTCCTGGAAGTACTGGCTAACCCGGTTTTTCAAGGCCTTCGCCTTCCCCACATAGATGACCTCACTACCAACGTTCTGCATAATATATACCCCGGGCTTCAACGGCAAGGCGTGGGCCTTATCCCGCAATTCATCAAACGTCAACCAATTCACCTCCATGCCCTGTTCTACAAAAAAAGCGCCGCTTCCGCGGCGCTTTTTCGTGGTCAGCGTTGAATTACTCCGAGAACTCAGAGTTGATAAGCTCAACCAGAGCGTTGATGGCAGCCTCCTCATCAGGGCCGTCGGCAATAAGGTTGATGGTCGTGCCCTTCACAATCCCCAGGGACAAAACACCCAGCAGGCTTTTGGCGTTCACACGGCGGTCATCCTCTTTCTCCACCCAGATGGAGCTTTTGAACTCGTTGGCCTTCTGGATAAAAAACGTAGCCGGACGGGCATGCAGACCGACCTGGTTGTTTACCGTAGTCTCTTTCATAAACATGAACGATTCCCTCCATCATAAAACTCGGCTCCGGCACTGCTAGACCCTTTACCGGACCTGCTCCGAATCTTTGTACCTATAGTAGGATACCAAATTTAGCCGTTATCGTCAAGAGCATTTTCACCAAAAATCCCATCACCCATTCATAAAAACCGCCTAGAACTCACTATTGCGGGGACCTATTTCAGCGTAGCTACCGTCACGCCGTCTTCCCCTTCGCCATAGACGCCGGGGCGGAATTCCTTCACATACCGGCTTCTTTTCAAATGGTCCCGCACCGCCTTGCGCAAAGCGCCGGTGCCCTTGCCGTGGATGATGGTCACCGTCTCCAGCTTGCCCATCAGGGCATTGTCCAAAAACAGGTCCACCGCCCCCAACGCCTCGTCTACCATCATACCCCGCAGGTCCAGCTCCGCCTTGGCGGCGGCCGCACGGAAGGGATGTCTCACCGCAACGTTGCGCTGCTTGTCCCGGGCGCTCTGCTTCTTCCGGGCTGTTACGTCCTCCAGCACCCGCACTTCACTTTGCTTGGCCTTCAGCTTCAAAATGCCCGCCTGAAGCTGGAGCGTACCGTCCTTGTTCACACTGACAACCTCCGCCTGGGTCCCCATCCTAACAAGCTCCACCGTGTCGCCGGCCACGGCGTCCCGGGTGGGCGGAGGAGGCGGTAGCTCCTCTTTTTTGCCGCCCAGCGTGCGCTTCGCCTCGTTCAGCTTCCGGCGCAGCTCGGAGCGTTGCTCGTTGTCGTCCACCCATTCTGTCGCCTGCTCCTGGCGGCGGCGCATGTCATTGAGCTCCTTAAACGTCCGGTCGGCGGCGTCCCGGGCTTGCTCAATGATGGACCGGGCCTCCGCCTGGGCCTTTTCAGTGGCCTTCCGCCGCTCCTCTTCGATATGGGCACGGTACTGCTCCGCTTGGGCTCTGGCCTCCTCCATCTCCCGGCGCAGCTTGGCCGCCTTCTCCTTCTCCTTCTCCATGGCCTGGCGCTGGATGTCCAGCTGGCTGAGCACATCCTCAAAACGCACGTTTTCCGCGTCGATGCGGTCCGCCGCCTTCTGGATGATATAATCGGGCAGGCCCAGCCGCCGGGAGATGGCAAAGGCGTTGGACTTGCCGGGAATTCCGATGAGCACCCGGTAGGTGGGGGCCAGCGTCTCTACGTCGAACTCACAGGAGGCGTTCTCCACACCGGCGGTGGTCATGGCGTACACCTTCAATTCGGCATAGTGGGTGGTAGCCGCCACCGCTGCCCCCATTCCCCGGGCAGACTCGATGATGGCTGCCGCCAAAGCCGCACCCTCCACCGGGTCGGTGCCCGCGCCCAGCTCGTCGAACAGGATCAGGGTCTCGTCGTCCGCCTGCTCCAAAATGGCCACGATATTGGTCATATGAGAGGAGAAGGTGGACAGGGACTGGTCGATGGACTGCTCGTCCCCGATATCAGCCAGCACAGAGGAACACACCTTCACCGTAGACCCGTCCGCCGCCGGGATGTGCAGGCCGCACTGGGCCATGAGAGTGAGCAGGCCCAGGGTCTTGAGGGTGACGGTCTTGCCGCCGGTGTTGGGGCCGGTGATCACCAGGGTGTCAAATTTCCCGCCCAGCTTCAAATCGTTGCGCACGGCGGTTTTCGGATCCAGCAGGGGATGGCGGGCCTTTCTTAGCTCAATATGGTTCCCCAGCACTGGCTCCATGGCCCCCATGGCAGAGGATAGCTTGGCCCGGGCAAAGATACAGTCCAGGGAGATCAGCGTCTGATAGTCGTCCTCGATGCTCTCCTTAAACCCGGCGCAGTCGGCAGACAGCTCCGCCAAAATGCGCTCAATTTCCTTCTGCTCCTTGGCCTGGAGCTCCCGCAGCTCGTTGTTGGCGTTCACCACGCCCATGGGCTCGATGAAAAATGTGCCGCCAGAGCCGGATACGTCGTGCACCAGGCCGGGGATGTCGTTTTTGTGTTCGCTCTTCACGGGCACCACGTAGCGCCCGCCCCGCATGGTAATGATGGCGTCCTGCAAATATTTTGATTGGTTGGAGGAGATCAGCCGGTTGAGCACGTCCCGTACCTTACCAGCCGCCGCACGGATGTGCCGCCGGATGTCGGCCAGCTCCGGGGAGGCCGCGTCCGCAATCTCATCCTCACTGAGAATGGACCCGTTGATCTTGTCCTCCAGAAAGCGGTTGGCGGTAAGACCCTCAAAATAACCGTCCAGCACCGTTTTGCCTTCGCCCCCGGCTCCGTACTCGCGCACGTTCCGGGCACAGCGCAGCACCTGAGCGATGTCCAACAGCTCCCGGGTGTTCAGCGCTCCGCCCCGGTCTGCCCGCTGGAGGGCCGCCGCCACCGGCTTTACCCCGGACAGGGACGGCGTGCCGTGCTTCACCAGCAGGTCAAAGGCAGCGGAGGTCTGCTTTTGCAGCCGTTGGACGTCGCTCTGAACGTCCAGGGGCCGCAGGGCCAGGCACCGCTCCTTGCCCTCCTCGGTGGCCGCCTCGTTGGCCAGCAGCGCCATCACCCGAGGCAGCTCCAGGGTCTCTATGGATTTTTCAAATAAAGGCGTCATAGCTTATATCCTCATATTCTTGATGTTTTGTGTTGTTGAACGCCGCCGCCACAGCTCCCACAGCCCGTCCAGTCCTGCCCCAATCAGCGGGAAAGCCACGGCCAGCATCAGCGAGCGGTAGCGCGGCTGTATTTCGATCAGCAGATGCGCTCCAAAATAGGCCAGCGCGGACAGTGCCAGCAGCTGGGCTGTCTCTCTTTTGCACGCTCCGGTCCACAGCACCGCCACCCCTCCCGCCGCCGCCAGCAGGAAGCACACCGCATATAGTCCGCTGGCCGACCATTGCACCGCCCACTTTATATAATCGATTCTGACGGGCAGGTTCATCCTCTCCAGCTGCTCCACCACATTTTTGGTGAGCATCCAGTCCAGCGACTCCACCGTGCCCCACATGGTGTTCACCTTTTCGCGAAACAGGCGAGCCAGCCGATCCGGCGGAATTTTGATTCGATCCAGCGCCAGCTCCCGGGCGGTCTGTCTGGGGTTCTCACTGCCGAAAATCAACGCAGAATCCTCGTCGCTGTATATCCCACAGGTGCTTTCATTCAACCCGCAGGCAAATTTCCATTCCGGACAGCTGCTGCCCAGCCCATACTCGTTGGTGCCTGTGGCCCTGACCAATCCGGAAAAACCCGCCATCAGTCCGGCGTACACCGCCGCCAGCAGAATAAACCGGAGAACTGTTCTATTTCTATTCCGGCCGCTTTCACATCCATGGAGCATTTCCAGCACCATCATGCACCCTGCCGCCGCCAGCGCCACCACTGCCACAGGGCGGATGGCGTTCGCCAGGGCCAGACAAGCTCCCGCCGCTCCAGCCAGAGCCAACCGCTTTTTCTCCCCCCGAGCCGGCGTTGTATAGATGTAAATTGCCCCCATGAACAGCACCTCAGACAGGTGCTGGTTGGTGAGCACCGGAAGCAGCAACCATGTCCCCGGATACAGCGAATACAATAGCCCCGCCGCCCTTGCCCCGCCTTCTGAGGCAAAGCGCTTCGCCAAGGCGTAAACCAGCACGCCGGTAAGGGCAGAATACAGGGCGTTGGCCAGCTTCAAAAACAGTATGTCCGCTCCAAGGAAACGAATCAACGCCGCCATGTACAGCACAAAGCCGCTCTGATAAGGCCAAATGCGGAAGTACTCATAATGGGTCATCGGATGTCCGGACCGGGCAAACCAAACCGCAGTTCCATAGAGTATTCCAAAATCCGTTTCGGGCCGGGTATCGATTAGAACCGCAAACGTCCCCTTCAGCACCAGCGTCGCCAGAAACAGCACCGCCAGAAACCGCCGTCCGCCGATCTCCTTCGCATTCCAGCACGCTCCCGCAACAGCCGCCGCCACGCCGCAGCCCAGCAAAACACAGGCCAGCGATATTCCCACATTCCCGGTTCCCGGCAGAAGGCGGAACAGGCTCACAGCACATATCATTGCGGCCATCAGAGCAAAACATCCAAAGATCAGCCCCAGCAGCAGCTTCTCCGCCACAGCCTGTGTCCGCCCACAGCCCAGTCGTATTTCCTCGTCCATTTCGGACATCTCCCTTTTCGTCTCGTTCCAGTCAGCGTTCTATCCTCAACCGCTTATAAAAGTCCAAGGTCCGAAAGCCCCGTTCCAGTCTGGTCATGAGATAAGCCTCCGAGGCATCGGACAGCCTTTTCAGACCGTCCTGGTCCAGCCGAAAGGACAGCAGGCGCTTTCGGGGACCCCAGGTGATATGCCGCAACGCCGCCAGTGCCGCTGTGGTCAACGGCATGGATACCCCCTCTCCCAGTCTCTCCCGGCAGGGGGCACAGTGGACCATGCCCTCCCCCAAATGGATGTGGGGCTCCATTGGCTCCGGCCTTCCGCACACCGCGCAGCGCTCAATTTGGGGCTCGTACCCTGCCAGGGCCATGGAGCGCCACTCGAAGGCGGTCTTTACCTGGGTCAGGGGCACGTTCAGCTTATCCAGGGCGTGAAGGCAGTTCAGCGTCATCAACAGCAACCCAAGCTCCGGCTGTCCCTCCTCCGCCAGGGCCTCCGTGACCTCCACAAAATAACTGGCCAGGGCGACCTTTTCCAAATCCCCCCGTATCCCGTCAAACAGCCGCTCAGAGGCGGTCTCCTTCACCGACCACAGCCCGTTGAACTCATACAGGGTGAACTCCCCCCAGGCCAGCAGCTGACAGGCGGAGGCAATGAGGCTTCCCTTCTTTCTGCATCCACGGGCGGACACAGTGAGCTTACCCTCCTCCGTGAGCAGGGTGAGGATTTTATCCGATTCCTTATAGTTTGCCTCTCGCAGCACGAGGGCGTTGGTGGTCAGGTGCATAAAAACGCTCCTATGTACGCCCCGGCAAACTGCCGGGACGCCTCTCTAAAGTTTCAGTAAAGGTTCCTCGGACTGCCGGGCACGCTGCTGGGCAGCGGAGACGGAGAACCCGCCAAGGGTCCAGGCGCTCCCTGCCCGCCTCCCTGAACTGCTCCGGACCAGGGGGACATCCCCTGGTCCCGGCTCATGAGCCACGCCTCTGGCATTCCGGTGATCCAAAACAGATCCCAATACGCTGTGTTCATTGCCGTACCTCCTGTCCATACCATTAGCATGGGCAGGGGGACGGTGAATATGTCAGGGAAATTTTACGTCCCCAGCGCGTCCGGCCTCCGTCAGGGCTGAGCTGCTCCAGCGCAGCAGGCGGGATTCAAACGCATTCTTCAACTTCCCGGCAAGCTCATCCATTCATGTTTCAATCTCAACCATGGCTCAATCCTCAGTATACCCAAAGTTCTGGATGGCCGCCGGATTATCCCGCCAACTCTCCTTCACCTTGACCCAGGTCTCTAAATACACCTTGGCCCCCATAAAGACCTCCATGTCCTGCCGGGCCTGGGTGCTGATTTTTTTCAGCATGCCTCCGCCCTTGCCGATGATAATTCCCTTGTGGGACGCTTTCTCACAGTATATGGTCACATGGCAGTCGATAATGTCGTTGTCCCGCTGGGAGAATCTGGTTACCTCCACCGCCGTACCATGGGGAATTTCCTGGTCCAGCTCCCTCAGCAACTTTTCCCGGACGATTTCCGCCATAATCTGCCGCTCTGGCTGGTCGGTCACCGCCCCATCGGGGAACAGCTGGGGTCCCTCAGGCAACCAGCCGCCCAGCACCTCCAGCAGCTCATCCACTCCTTCGCCGTTCTTGGCCGAGATGGGCACCACCGCGTCCCAATCGTGGGCCGCACCGTAAACAGCCATCACCGCCAACAGTTTCTCCTTCTCCACCGTGTCGATCTTGTTGATGACCAGCGCGGCGGGAGCGCCCAGCGCTTTGATGCGGAAAATCAGTTCCTCCTCCGGCTTCCCGATGCGGTCCACCGGCTCCACCAGCAGCATCACCCCGTCCACGTCGGCCACGGACTGGCGCACCACCTTGACCATGTAGTCCCCCAGCCGGGTCCGGGCCTTGTGGAGCCCCGGGGTGTCCACGAACACGAACTGGCTGTCCCCCCGGTTGAGGACGGCGCAAATGCGGTTACGGGTAGTCTGGGGCTTGGGAGAGACGATGGCCACCTTCTCCCCCGCCAGGGTGTTGGTCAGGGTGGACTTGCCCACGTTGGGCCGTCCGCAGATGGTGATGATTCCGCTCTTCTTGATGTTCATTTTAGGTAATCCTCAACTTTCTTTGAGCATTTTAGGTTTCTCCGTGGTAATCCAGGTCTTTCCATTTCCAGCTGACCTGCCGCCACAGCTCCCTTCCTTCGATCTCCTCACCGTCCCAGGGAAATTTCTCGTAATAGACCTGCTGTAATTCCCCGTCCACCCGCTCCTCAACGAAAACGGTGGACACCTCTCCTTCTCCCCATCTACAGCATGATTCGATCCGCCGTATACATATCAGCTCCCCGCCCTCCCAGCGGTGGAAGGTGGTCACGCCGTCGCCGGCCCCGCTGCTGCGGGCCCAGCCGTCCATGATCCCCGTCTCCGGGTCACAACGGGGCGAGGAAATGTGAGCGTACTCCGGCACCTCCACAAACTGCGCCGCGTCCTCGTTCCATATCCAGAGATAACCGTAACTCGGCTGATTTCCCATGGCATAGGTATAGCTGAAGTCTTCAAAACCGTCAAAATTGGCGTCCAATTCCTCGTGCCAACCAAATGCATTAAAGACCGTCTTTTCCATCTCCTGAATGGGATGGCTCATATCTGTGGGGTTCCAGATGGCAAAGTGTACAAGAGACTCCCGCAGCGCCTCGTCAAACTCCTCCAGCTCCGCCGTTACCAGCAGTGTTCCCAATCTGCCTCCGGTGTCCACCAGAAAGGCGTTGTGGGTGTCGTCCTGGAGCTGTTCCTCCAGAATCCGCGCCGGTGTTTTTGTCTCTACAGAGACGCCGGACGCCTCCGGTCCCGCGCCGCAGGCCGTCAGTGCCGGCATCAGACAGACCGCCAGCAGAAGTCCCCTCCGCCTCATCGTACCTCTCCCCCGCTAGCCGCATTTTGTGTTTTAGCAGGAACCAGCCTCATCAACGCCTCCGCCGCCCAATCCACCAGCTGGGCCAGCACCAGGGAGCAGACCACCACCACCGGCACCGCCAGCGGCATGGCGAACAGCCGCCTATGGGCCTCCGGCACCGCCTGGGCCAGCACCGGATAGACGATCTGGTCGGCGATGTACGACACCAGGTACATGGGCAGGGCCAGCCTGGCCGCCCGGGCCACACACCACCGCACCGGGCCGGGGAGGCCCTCTCCCTTCGTCCGGCGCAGGCAGGAGAACAGGCACACCGCCTCCAAGGTCAGCGCCAGGCTCCCCCACTGGTCCTCAGGCATCCAAAGGTAAGTCCCGCCGTTGGCCGTAAAATAGCCCTTGGCCCCCATCACCGCCGCCAGACAGAGCCAGCATATCAGCAGCTGCCAGCCCTTGAGCCGCAGGGGATGCTCCCGCAGCCACGCGCCCAGAGTGTAGTAGGTCAGCGGGTAAATCCCCACCCACCATGTGGGCAAGAGTGGTCCGATTTGATTCACCAGCCCCGGCAAAGCCGTCAAGCCCACCAGAGTGAGGACCAGCGCCTTTTTTCCACCGTCCTCCAAGACATGCCATGCGGCGTTCAGGAAAGGACTGAGCAGAAACAAGCCGACGTACATCTCAATATACCACGCATAGGGCGCGGCGGCATAGACGGTAAACTGCCGCACAATGCCTTTCCAGGTAAACACTTCTCCCTGCCAAACACACCGGAACGCAAGACAAGCCGCCCCAGCCAACACATAGGTAAACAGCACCGGCAATAGCTTGCGGTAATACCCTTTGGACCACTTGCGGTTGATGCAGGTGTACCCTGTCAAGAGCAGGAACAGCGGCACACAGCTCATACAAAGCATCCGCACCATACAAGCAGCCAGCATGGTTTTGCCCGCCTCCGGGGTCTCATAGAAGCCGCTGTTGAGAAAAAAGTGGACGCTCAGGGTGAGCACGCCCGCCACCGCCCGAGCCAGGTCCAGGCCAAAATCCCGCCGTTTGTTTGCCTGTCCCATGTCAGCCCTCCCGGGGCAGGCCCAGCGCTTCCATAATGGCCTCCTCCCGTCCCCGCATCTGGGCCTTCATGGGGCCCTCGTCCAGATGGTCATAACCCAACAGGTGCAAAACGGAGTGGACCGCCAGATAGGCCAGCTCCCGCTCCACCGAGTGGCCAAATTCCTCTGCTTGAGCCTGGGCACGCTCAAGAGAGATACACATATCCCCCAGCGGAATCAGACCAGTGGCGGGGTCCGCGTCCTCTTCGGCGGGCTTGTCCCCCGGCGTCAAGTCGAACATGGGGAAGGACAAAACGTCCGTGGGGGCGTCAACGTTCCGCGTATCCACATTGACGCGGTGAATGCCCGTGTCGTTGGTGAGCAGTACGTTGATTTCACAGGGCACGTCCACCCCCTCCGCGTCCAGGGTGGTGCGGACAGCTCTGCAGATGAAGGACCACAGCTCTTCATCCACTCCGGGCACGTCGGCGGAAATGATGATTTCATGCTTTGGCATTATCGGTTGACCTCCCGCTTGTCGGTGCGGCCCATGAGCCAGTCCACCGACACCTCAAAAAAATCGGCGATTTGAAGCAGGCTTTTATAATTCGGCAAATGTCCGTCCGCTTCCAGCCTTTGATAATGACGATAATTAAACTTGAGTGTACCAGCGGCTTCTTCCTGCGTCAAGCTCTTTTCTGTTCGCAGTATTTTCAGGCGTTCGTTGAAAATCATTTTTCCACTTCCCTATTGACACGTACAGAAATGCCGTGCACAATAACACATATATGATAGTACGTGTTAGGAAAAACCCCCATGGAACATGAAATCCCTTTGATTGTGGATTCATTGTATCGTTATTTCGTAACTCAGCCCGACCCGCAATTTTGGCCGGACTACTTCAAAAAAGACCCAATCCAGGGCCACGGCCTCTGGTCCTTCTATCAAGGGCTTCAGCTTGGAATGCAGCTGACCGACGCCTGTCTGGAAAAGCTCTAACGCTTGTCCCGCTTGGCAGCCCTTTTCTTCTCATCCTCCTCATATGCCTTGATGATGCGCTGGACAATGACGTGCCGCACCACGTCCGCCCCAGTGAGCTGGCAAATCGAGATGTCCTCTACGCCCTTCAGCACCCGCATGGCCTCCTTCAGGCCGGACACTTTATCGGCGGGCAAATCGATCTGCGTGGCGTCTCCAGTGATGACGATCTTCGACCCGAACCCCAGCCGGGTGAGGAACATCTTCATCTGCTCCCGGCTGGTGTTCTGGGCCTCGTCCAGGATGATAAACGAGTCATCCAGCGTCCGCCCGCGCATATAGGCCAAAGGGGCCACCTCAATGTTCCCCCGCTCCAGGTATTTCTGATAGGTCTCCGCTCCCAGCATGTCGAACAACGCGTCATACAGCGGCCGCAGATACGGGTCCACCTTGGACTGCAAATCCCCCGGCAGAAAGCCCAGCCGCTCCCCGGCCTCTACGGCGGGCCGGGTCAAAATAATGCGGTTGATCTGCTTCTCCCGAAAAGCCGCCACCGCCGCCGCGACGGCAAGATACGTTTTGCCTGTTCCAGCGGGGCCCACGCCGATGGTGACGGTGTTGTTCTTGATGGCGTCCACATACTTCTGCTGGCCGATGGTCTTGGCCTTGATGGGCTTGCCCTTGGCGGTGACACACACCACATCTCCGGCCAGCTGGGCGATCTTGCCCTCATTGCCGGACCGGACCAGCTCAATGATATATCGCACATTCTGCTGGCCAATGGCCTCCCCTTTGGCGGACAGGATCAGCAGCCCCTGGATGGCCTTCACTGCCAGCATAACGTTTTCGCCCTCGCCGGAAATTTTCAAATTGGACTCCCGATTCACCACCGATACGTCCAGCTCCTGCTCGATCAGGCGGATGTTCTCATCGAACAGGCCGAACAGGTTGACGGCCTCTTCCATCCGCTCAATGCTAATGCTCTGCTCTGTCATTGGTACACTCCTTATATGCGGCCCTCAGCCGTTGTCGTTGGTATCGTTCTGGGGCATACCAAAGATGCGCCCCGTTTCTCCGCCCCGCTCCACAGTGCGGCCAATCTCCTCCCGGCACTCCACCAGCAGGGTGACGGTGAGCCGTCCGTTTTCCTCCCGGGTCACAAAATCGGTCTGGATGACCTCACCCTGGTTGGCCGCCATCAGCTCCTCCAGCCGGGCATTGAGGACATGCTCCAGCCGCTGAACGGCCTCCTCCTGGTCCACAGTCCGCTCCTCCAGGCTGTAGCCCCGCAAGGTCGTAGTGGTCAACCATACAGGCAGAGGGTGGTCAAAAAGGACCAGCTGGTCAGTTCTAGTTATTTTATCATATCTCCCACTGAAAATGCTACTGTTTTGAAAAAAATCCAGATCAAACCACAAAATTTTTATACCGTACCCGATGCGCTCCTCTCCCGTGTACGTCTTTCCCTGGACCGTAAGGGGAATCGACTCCTCCAACGTCCGCCAGGTGCGGGCCGTCACGGTCCCTTCAGCATGGACAATCAGGTGGCCCAGGTCCACCGTACCGTACGCAGGCTCCTTCAGGTCCAGGTCTCCTGTAATGAGCACTTCCCCCTTTGCCACAATGTCCCCGTCCTGAAACAGAGCGCGGCCTCCGCTGACGTGAATGTGCTCAATGATGCCGTCAGCCTTTGCCACCACGTCGGTAGGAACGTCCTCCTCCAACAGCTTGGGCTTTTTCTCCGCCTCATGAACCACCACCTCCGCCCGGGTTCCATAGATGTTAATGGCGAGATAACTCAGCTCCGGCAGGCCCAGCAGAGCCTCGTTGGCGGCCTCCTTTTCCACGATGGCGGGACCGTAGGCCCCGGGCCGCACACCCACCCGCTGAAGCTGGGACAGGATGACGGCGGTGGGAACAGTGTCGTTGCCCGTCACCTCGATGACCAGCAGAAAGCGGGATAAGAAGCTCACCGCCAAAAAGCAAAATGCCAGCCCCGCCACAAAGCCCCACCGACGCTGGACAATGCCCTCCGCCACCACCACCGCCCCCCGGCGGCCCTTTTCGTTCAGATCACACATGGCTCGCCGGGCCAGCTCCTCCAACCGTTTCCGATCCTGGAGCGCAATGCGGAAGGTAAAGCTGGTCTCATCGATCCAGCACAGCCTCCAGAATTGCAGCCGGTTCTGGGCGCACAGGTTCAAAAGCCGTTCCGGAAAGGCGCCGGAGACCTCAAGCTCCACGTAGCCCCGCAGCAGATTGATGAGCTTCTTCATTCTCTCACCTCATGAATTCCACAGCCGTGATGGTGCCTGTAATCAGCAGCTCGTCCGGAGTCATGGCCCGCAGCTCAAGGCCGCTGCCCCGCACCAACACAACCACGCTGCCGCCTGAAATGTGGATCTCCTCCGGCCCATAGGCCAAAATGCCCCGGTGGGGCCCCATGCGCAGCTCCCCGTCTCCCACGACCTCCACCCGGGGCGCGCCCGCCAGCGCGTCGGCGGGCAGGTCGAACAGCCGGGACGCCCGGACCAGCAGCCCTTCTTTTTCTCCCACGATACATCACCTCTGAGAAGCTTATGAGGGAAAGAGGTCAGGCTTGCTTGTCCCGCCGGAATTTCATGGACTTTTCCTCCCGGTTATGATACAATGTCCGCAAATCAAGAAATCAGGTGACGAAATGGACCATAAAAACAATCGTCGGGGCGAGGTCCCTGCCTATACGGTCAGCGAGCCCACCACCCTGCTCCCCTTTCTGCTGACCAGCGTGAAGGGCAAGAGCCGGAACAATGTAAAATCCCTCCTCTCCCGCCGACTGGTGGCGGTGGACGGCGTGCCCGTCTCCCGGTTCGACACGCCGCTGGCCCCGGGGCAGAGGGTGACCATTCTGCCTTCTTCCGCTCCAAGGGTGGACGCCCTGCCCTTCCCCATTCTCTATGAGGACCAGCACCTAATCGTGGTGAACAAGCCCGCCAAGCTGCTCAGCGTGGCCAACGACAAGGAAAAGGTGCGCACCGCCTACCACATGGTCACCGACTACGTAAAAAGTAAGCGAGTGAACGACCGCATTTTTGTACTCCACCGGCTGGACCGGGACACCTCCGGGGTACTCATGTTCGCCCGGGACCCGGAAACCAAGGAGCTGTTTCAGTCCCACTGGAACGACATGGTCACCCGCCGGGGCTATCTAGCGGTGGCGGAGGGGGTTCCCAAGCCGGACCGGGATACCATCCGCTCCTTTTTGGTGGAAACGGACACCCACCTGAGCTTTTCCGGTGCGCCCGGGAGGGGAGCCAAGGAAGCCATCACCAGCTACCAGGTGGTCAAGGCCGCAAATGGGTATTCCCTGCTGAATATTAACATTGAGACCGGGCGGAAAAACCAAATTCGGGTGCATATGAAGGAAAAGGGCTGTCCCGTGGCCGGGGACAAGCAGTACGGCGCCCGCACCAACCCCATCGGGCGGTTGTGTCTCCACGCCAACGAGCTGTCCTTTATCCATCCCACCACCGGGGAGCAGATTACCTTCAAGGCAAAAATACCCAGGGACTTCAACCGGGTGTTTCGATAAGCATATTTCTTGGAGGGCATAAAATGGAGCTTATTCTCTGCCTTGCCATCATCCTCGCCATCGCAACGACTCTCGTGGCAAACATCATTTATTTCAAAAAAGCTCTCGACTGTGTGCGCCAGAAAAGGGCTGTTAGCGACATATGTAAGCGCCTGCGGGTACTGTTTGGCGTGTTTCTAGCCTTGTGGCTGGCGGGCGGCGTCCTGATCCCCCACCTTCTGGGGGGACCCTATGGCTTCACCCAGCCCATACTGCAAACCATTTTCAGCGGGATAGCTGGGTACTGGGTTATCAGCCTATTTCAGAAACACGATAAAGCCTCATAAAAAGCAGGGCCCCCGCTCATCATGTGAGCGGGGGCCTTTACTCAACTCAAAAAGTCCTTCAGCTTCTTGCTCCGGGAGGGGTGGCGCAGCTTGCGCAGGGCCTTGGCCTCGATCTGCCGGATGCGCTCCCGGGTGACGTTGAACTCCTTGCCCACTTCCTCCAGGGTGCGAGTCCGGCCGTCCTCAATGCCGAAACGCAGGCGCAACACCTTTTCCTCCCGGGGCGTCAGGGTGGACAGCACATCCACCAGCTGCTCCTTCAACAGCGTGAAGGACGCCGCCTCCGACGGCTCCGACGCGTCCTCGTCGGGGATGAAGTCACCCAGATGGCTGTCCTCCTCCTCACCGATGGGGGTCTCCAGGGACACCGGCTCCTGGGCGATCTTGAGAATCTCCCGCACCTTCTCCACCGGCATCCCCATCTCCTCGGCGGTCTCCTCCGGAGTGGGGTCGTGGCCCAGCTCCTGCAAAAGCTGACGGTTCACCCTGATTACCTTATTGATGGTCTCCACCATATGCACCGGGATGCGGATGGTCCGGGCCTGGTCGGCGATGGCCCGGGTGATGGCCTGACGGATCCACCAGGTGGCGTAGGTGGAGAACTTGTACCCCTTGGTGTAGTCGAACTTCTCCACCGCCTTGATGAGGCCCAGGTTGCCCTCCTGGATCAAATCCAGGAACAGCATCCCCCGGCCCACGTACCGCTTGGCGATGGATACCACAAGCCGCAGATTGGCCTCCGCCAGCGACTGCTTGGCCCGCTCGCCGCCCTTGACAGCCTTTTTCAGCTCCTTTAAGGTCTCCTCTGGGATGGGCTCACCGGACTTTTCCAGCTCGGCCAGCTGCTCCTTGGCCGCCGCTCCGGCCCCCATGGCCTGGGCCAGCTCCACCTCCCGCTCGGGAGTGAGCAGGTCAACCTTGCCGATCTCCTTCAAATACATCCGCACCGGGTCATCGATGGCGAAGGAGTCCACCAGCGTGTTGGGGTCAACGATCTCCTCCTCGGGGATCTCCTCCAGCTCGGCGGCGGGGGGCAGCATACCGTCGTCGCCCAGCTCCAGGGTAAACTCCTCGCCAACGGTGTCGATACCCAGATTTTCCAGTACATCATACACCTTGTCCATCTGCTCGCTCTCCAGACTGATGGAATCCAGCGTCTCCATCATCTCACCGGAGGACAGCTTACCTTTTTTATATCCGGTGTCGATAAGCTCCAGCAGCTTTTCGCCGTTCTGGACCCCCTCCACCATTTTGGCCAGCTCGGCCTTGGCCGCCTCCAGCTTCTCAGGGCTGGCCTGGGTATGGGGCGCGGCGTCCGCCTTTTTGGCCGTTTTTTTCTTTTCACTCATGGTCTTTCATCCTCCGTTGCTTTTTTCTGTTTCAGCGCCTGCCTGAACCTGTTCAAATCCTGCGCGCTATGTACTTCCATGGCCGCCTTGCGATGCTCCGCAAGGATAATTCCTTTGCATTCCTCCAGCGCCTCCCGGGCGGTATTGCGCGCCTGAGGCTGCTGGGCGATGGCAGTCAGCTGGTCCAGCTCCTCCGGGACGAGCTGCCCCTCCAACGCCGGGAGGGATACGCTTCTGCCCGCCTCCCAGCGCTCCCGCAGCAAGGCGAATGCCTTTCCCAGTAAGGGCGAGGAAAAGTGCTCCGGCGCGAGCCCGTCCAGCACCCGGAAAAAGTCGCCGTCCAGCAACACCACCCGCAAAATGCCCTCCTCCGCCAAGGCGGACCGGACGTTGCTGTACCGCAGTCCCCGGTCGCGGGGCTGGAGCTGCCGGGCGGGCGTTAGGTTTTGGCGCTCCTCCTGCTTCCGGGCCTGCCGGCTCTGCTTTTTCCGCAGGCGGTCCACCTCTTGGAGCACCGCCTCCCGGGATACCCTGGCTGTCTCGGCGCACCGGCCGGCGTAGATCTCCCGTTCCACCGGACTGGACAGGCCCGCAACCACCTCCGCCGCCGCCAGCAGGTACTGGGCCCGCTGATCGTCCCGGCTCAGGTCAAAGCCCGCCTGCACCACGCTCAAACGGTATTCCGCCGAGTTAGCGCTCTGGTTCATCAAATCCTCAAAGGCCTGGGGACCCACGTTTTTGATGTAGTCGTCCGCGTCCTGCTTTACCATCCGGCCGTCCGGGGCCTGCCGCCTGGGCAGCCGGAGCACCCGCACCCCCACCTCCGATTGTTTCAGCAGGGCGATGGCCCGCTGAGTGGCGTCTTCGCCAGCGTCGTCGTTGTCATAGCACAGCACCAGCTCCTTGGTGTACCGCTCCAGCAGGCGGATGTGCTCCTCGGTCAACGCGGTGCCCATGGTGGCCACCGTGTTGTCAAAGCCCGCCTGGTGCAGGGTTATCACATCGATGTTTCCCTCTACCAGGATGAAATTATGCCGCTTGGTGTTTTTGGCGTAGTTGAGGCCGTACAGAATGGACCGCTTTTTGAAAATGGCCGTCTCCGGAGTATTCAGGTATTTCGGCGTGGAATCGTCCATCACCCGGCTGGTAAAACCGATCACGTCCCCCCGCACGTCGATCACCGGGAGCATCAGGCGGTTGCGGTACTTGTCGTACACGCCGCCCCCCTTGCCCGCCATGGCCAGGCCCGCGTCGATGAGCTCAGCCTTGTCGTAGCCCTTCTCTTTCATGGCGTTGATGAGATTGTCCCAGCCCTCCGGCGCGGCCCCCAGACCGAACCGGGCGGAAAACTTAGAGCTGATGCGCCGTTTGTCCCGGATATAGGACGCTACCGCCGCCCCCCTCGGGTCGGCCAGCATAGAGCGGTAGAACCGGGCGGCCTCGCGGTTCAGCTCCAGCACACGCTTGCGCTGTTCCCGCCGCTTTCCGTCTCCAGGACTGTCCTCCGGCACCTGTAGGCCCGACTGTTCCGCCAGCTTGCGCACCGCCTCCGGAAAAGGCAGGCCGTCCATCTCCATAACAAAGCGGATGGGGCCGCCCCCCTTGCCGCAGCCAAAGCAATGGAAGATCTGCTTGGACTCGTTCACGGAAAAGGATGGGGTCTTCTCATGATGGAACGGGCACAATCCCCAGTAATTAGCCCCCTTCCTGGTCAGGGGCAGGTAGGAAGAGACCACATCCACAATATTCAGCCGTCCGTTCAGCTCGTCCAGAAAGGAATCTGGTATGGCCATGGTCTCACCTCCTGATAATAGCCAATTTTGCTCAATTTTATCACTGTTTTGTGATTTTATCGCTCAACCGGAACCGGTCGAAACACTTCTCCCAGCTCCACCGCGGCAAAATCTCCGGCGGACAGCTCCGTCATTTGGGTGCAGAACGCCTCTGCGCGCTCCTCGGGCAGCAGGGCGTGAACCGTGACGCCCGCTGCATACTCGATTTCCCCCACTATACCGTTCTGAGCGGCACAGGCCCGCTTCACCCGCTCCAAAAAACTGTAGGGGCACTCCACCGCCAGCTCCAGCCAGCGGCGCACCGTAGACACCCCCGCCGCATCCAGCGCGTTCTTAGCGCTCTGGGTATAGGCCCGGACCAGTCCTCCCGCGCCCAGCAGCATCCCGCCGAAATACCGGGTGACCACACAGCACACATTGGTGACCCCTTCCTTCTGGAACACCCCCAGCATGGGCTGTCCGGCCGTGCCCTGGGGTTCGCCGTCGTCGGAATAGCGCACCGGGCCGTCCTTGATGAGATAGCACCAGCAATTGTGCCGGGCGTCGTGGTATTTCTTTTCCATCTCGTCAATGCGGGCACGGGCCTCCTCCTCCGTCTCCACCGGCCAGACATGGCCGATAAAGGTGGAGCGCTTTTCGGTAAACTCCGTCTCCGAGGGTTTTGTTGGAACCAAATACTCTGTCATACTCTTCCCTGCCTGTTGTCATGCTGCGCCTGTTCGCAGCGCGCGGCTTCGCTGCTCACGACAGCTCCACACTTCTATTTGACCACCCAGCCTCTCGGAATAAACAGCATGCTGAACTGCTCCACGGCGTAGGTGTCCGTCATGCCCGCGATGTAGTCCAGCGCCGCCCGCGCCTTCCCCTCCCGCACCAGAATATCCTGATACTCAGGGGGCAGCTTGTCCGTGTGCTTGTAATAGTATTCGTACAGCTGGCAAATCATGTCCTCCGCCTTGCCCTCCTCCCCCTTTGCCAGGGGATTGAAGTAGACGGACTGGAACATGAACTCCTTCAGCTCCGCCATGGCCTGGGCCACCTGGGGCGACTGCCGGATCAGCTCTCCCTCTGCGCTGGCGCGGATGACGTCCATGGTCAGCGTCTCAATGCGCTCCCCGTGGGTAAAGCCCAGCACCTGGGAGATGTGTACGGGGATGTCGGTGGGGAAAATAATTCCTCCCCGCATGGCGTCGTCGATGTCATGATTGATATAGGCGATCTTGTCGGCAAACCGCACCAGCTGGCCTTCCAGGGTGTCCGCAACCGGGCCCCTGGTATGGCACAGAATGCCGTTTCTAACCTCGTGGCACAGGTTCAGCCCCGCGCCGTCGTTCTCCAGCCGGTCCACCACCCGCAGAGACTGCTCATAATGCCGGAATCCGCCCTCCACCATTCGGGACAAGGCCCGCTCCCCGGCGTGGCCGAATGGCGTGTGTCCCAGGTCGTGGGCCAGGGCGGCGGCCTCGGTCAGGTCCTCGTTGAGCCCCAGCCCCCTTGCCATGGTCCGGGCAATGCGGGACACCTCCAGGGTGTGGGTCATACGGGTGCGGTAGTGGTCCCCTTCCGGCTGGAGAAAGACCTGCGTCTTGTGCTTTAAGCGCCGGAAGGACTTGCAGTGCACCACCCGGTCCACGTCCCGCTGAAAGCAGGTGCGCATGGGACAGGGCACAACAGCTACCGCCCTTCCCCTGGACTCCGCCGACAGGCAGGCCCGGGGCGACAGGGTCTGGCGTTCCAGGGCTTCGGTGCGTTCCCGGATGGTCTGTTCCATTGCGTTTCCCCCCGTTTTCAATAAGAGGCAAAATTGCTGTCTATTCTTTATACCCCATCGGTTTCAAAAATCCTTTTTATTTTCAAAAATTTTTTGCATATTTTTCTTCCCACCCCAATAGGCTTGCCCGGGAGGGATTGCCATGACCATGACCGTCCACCTTGCCCGCCTTCTGGTACTGGCGGTGATTTTCGTCAACGGCTGGACCGACGCGCCAAATGCCATTGCCACCGCTGTGGGCTCCGGGGCGCTGAGCTTCCGCCGGGGCGTCTTAATGGCAGCAGTGTGCAACTTCGCAGGGGCGGCGCTGGCCTGCCTGTGTTTTCCCGCCGTGGCGGACACCATGGGGGAGCTGGCGGCCTTTTTCGACCCAGATGCCGCCGTGGTCACGCTGAACGCAGCTCTGCTGTCTATCGTGCTGTGGTCAGTGGCGGCGTGGCGGTTCGGCCTGCCCACCAGTGAAAGCCACGCTCTGCTGGCGGGGCTGTCCGGCGGGGCCGTCGCCCTAGGCGCCGGAGCGGCCCAGCTCAGCGCCGGGGCCTGGCTGCGGGTACTGGCCGGGCTGGCGCTGTCCCTGCCCGTCGGGGTGGCGGCCGGACGGCTGTTCCGGCAGGCTTTGGCCGGGCGGGTTCGCCGTCCGGCGGCATGGCAGAAGTGCGCCGCCGCCCTTACCGCCCTGCTCCATGGGGTGCAGGATGGACAAAAGTTTTTGGCCCTGCTCCTCCTCACCGACGGGTTGGACGGGGGCCTCTCCGTTTCCCGGCTGACCCTGACCCTGCTCACCGCCGGGGTGATGGCCTTGGGCACTGCCCTTGGCGGAAAGCCGATTGTGGAAAAGGTGGGCTCGGAGCTGGCCTCCCTCTCCCCCGCCGACGGGCTGGCTGCGGACCTGGGTGCCGGCACGGTGCTGCTGGCGTGCTCTTTGATGGGCCTGCCCGTTTCCACCACCCATGCAAAGGTGGCCGCTATCTGCGGCGCGGGGCAGGGCGCAAACCGGGGGGTCATGGGACAGATGGCGGGGGCGTGGATCCTCACCTTCCCCGCCTGCGGAGCGATGGCGTTTTTGCTGACAAAAGCGATGCTGGCATAGAAAGGGCCCCGGGATATCCCGAGGCCCTTTGTGTTATTCCGTTGAATCCTTTACAAACCGCGCTGCCCAGTCCAGCTCAGGGATCCCGTACTCCCCGCCGCAAAAGGGCCGGATCTTACGGCCTTTCTGTGTCACTTGTTCCAGTTGAGCACATCCTTATTCTTCACAAAATACTCCACACCGGAGTACAGGGTGGTAACTACGATCACAGCGATGCATACCCAGTCCAGATAGCGTGAGTAATCCGGCGCGGAATAAAGCCCTTCCGGTCTCTGCCACAGGTGCATCAGACAAAGGCACACCATGGTGGAGGCGGTTTTGACCTTGCCCGACCACCCGGCGGCAATGACCCGGCCGTTGTCCACCGCCACCAGCCGCAGGCCGGACACGGCGAACTCCCGGGCCATCACAATGACCAGCGCCCAATCCGGAAAGCGGCCCATGGCGCAGAAGCAGGTCATGGAAGTGAGCACCAGCATTTTATCCGCCAGCGGGTCCATGAATTTTCCGAAATCCGTCACGAGATTGTACTTCCGGGCAATATGGCCGTCCAGCAGGTCAGTGAGGCTGGCCACGATGAACACGGCCAGAGCCGCGTAATTGTTGCCAGGGAATTCCAGGTGCCACAGCACCAGATACACCGGAATCAAAATCACGCGCATCATCGTCAATTTGTTAGGTAAATTCATGGTTTTCCTCCTTCATGTTCCGCGCTAGTTATTCCTCAATCTCGCCGGTCAGGTCGCCATCGGACACACCGGTGATCCGAACCCACACAAACGCTCCCGCAGGCACCAGCCCCGCCGCCGTGAACAGCACCCGTCCGTCGATGTCCACCGAGTCGGCATAGGTGCGGCCCACATAGCAGCCCGCCTCCGCGTCAAAGCCCTCGCACAGCACCTCCATACACGTACCCAGCCGGTCCTCGTTGTACTGGTCCATGATACGGGACTGCAAATCTACCACCAGCTCCACCCGGCGCTCGGCAATTTCTGGCTCCACCTGGTTTTCCATGGCGGCGGCCAGCGTCCCCTCCTCCGGGGAGAACTGGAACACTCCCGCCCGCTGGAGCTTCTGCTCCCGCAGGAACTCGCACAGCTCCTCAAACTCCGCCTCGCCCTCTCCGGGAAGCCCGCAGATCAAGGAAGTGCGGATGACCACATCCGGCATGGCTGCACGAAGCTTGGCAAACAGCGCCTCGATTTCCGCCTTGGTGCTCCGGCGGCGCATGGCCTTCAAAATACCGTTGTTGGCGTGCTGGATGGGAATATCCAGATAGTGGACGATCTTCTTTTCCCGGGCAATGATCTCGATCAGCTCGTCCGTCACCGCCTCCGGATAGAGGTAGTGCAGCCGAATCCAGTGGAAATCAAGCCTGCATAGCTCTGTCAACAGCTTGGCCAGGGTGGTCCCATCCTCCAAATCCAACCCATAGCGGGTGATATCCTGGGCGATGACGATGAGCTCCTTCACCCCCCGCCGGACCAGTCCCTCCGCCTCACTGAGCAGGGCCTCCATGGAGCGGCTTCGATACTTCCCCCTCAGCCTGGGAATGACACAGAACGCACAGCCGTTGGAGCAACCCTCAGCAATTTTCAGATAGGCGGTATAGGGCGGCGTAGTCACCCAGCGCTCGCCGTTCTCATAGGTACGGTGGATATCGCCGAACTGCTCCGGCCTCTCCCCCGCCATCAGCCGCTCCACGGCGGACACCACGTCGGTATAGCTTCCCGTGCCCAGCAGGCCGTCCACCTCGGGCAGCTCGGAGCGGATATCGTCCGGGTAACGCTGGCTGAGGCAGCCCGCTACCAGCAGCTTTTTCAGCTTTCCATCGTTTTTCAGCGCAGCCAGCTCCAGAATGCTGTCAATGGCCTCGCTCTTGGCGGACTCAATGAAACCGCAGGTGTTGAGCACCGCCACATCGGCCCCCTCCGGGTCACCGGTAACGGTGTAGCCCGCATCCCGGCACAGGGCCATCATCTGCTCGGTATTCACCAGATTCTTGGCGCAGCCCAGGGACTGAAACGCCACTTTATACCCCATTTACTCCCATTCCTCCTCACGGAGCCTATCCAGGGCGGCGGAGATCTCCTCCCAGCCGTAGCCCCGGCGGGCCAGATAGTCGGACACTTTTTTCAAATTCTCCCGGGTGGGCTCGTCATCCCGGAGCTTCTGCCGGGCCAGCTTGTCAATCTGGCGCCCGTCCGGCTCACGCTCCTCTAGGGCGTCTTCCCAATATTCCCGGGGCACCCCCCGGCGATACAGCTCATCCCGCAGCTTCCTGGGGCCGTACCCCTTGGCGGCGTAATGCCGCACCACCGTATGGGCATACTCCCCGTCGTTCAGCAGACCCAGGTCGGTGAGGCGGTCGGCCACGGCCTCCGCCTGCTCCCGGACAGCTTCCTTCCGCGCCTGTAACGCATCAAAATCTGGAGCGTCGTCCAGCTTGTCATAGGGGTACTTCTCTTTCTTTTGCCGGGGCGGGGCGCACAGCTTGTCAAGAAGCTCCTTCCGGGACATGGGCCGCTGGGAGAGCAGCCCCACCGCCCGCTCCATGAGCCTGAATCTGCCCCCGGCAGCGGCCAGGGCCTCCCCTTCCGCGCCGGTCAGCTCCTTCCCGGCATACAGCCCCAGGGATACCACATCCCCCTCGCCGACACGGACGATGGAGGCGTCCTCCAGCCACACCAGCCAGCGCCCCTGTTTGTGCTTGGAGGGCTCCAATTTTTCAATTCTCATCCCAAATCCATCCAAACCGCCTCATCGTGGATAGAAGCGTTCTCCACGGCCCGGTAAAATCGAAGGGAATCCGGGTTGTGGGCCATAATCGCAATCAGGGTATCCACCCCGCGGGACTTCAACGCCTGCCGCAGTTCCCTCAGCAGGCGCTGGGCCACCTGCTTGTGGCGTTCCTCCTTCAAAACGCAGATCCAGTCCAGGTAGGCGCAGGTGCAGCCCGCGTCACTCCGCGCGGCAAGAATCACCCCGTCAATCCGGCCCACCACCCGTCCGTTCCAATAGGCCAGCAGGGACACCGCATTGCAAAACCGGCCATCCTGAAAGCTCCGCTCCAGCAAGGCCCGGTAGTCCTCCCCGGCATCCATGAAAAAAGTATCCGGCTCCTGATAACGCAGCTCACGCTCGAAGTCCAGCACATCCCCAATCCGGTCCTGGGTAAAGGGCTCCACCGTGATCATGGCGTCAGCCCTCAAAGTCGTCGGCGGAGACGTCCACCGCGCGCCCGGCCGCTTTCGCAGCCACCTGAGACTGGCGGCTCATGAGCTTGTAGGAGTTGGCCCGGACCTCGGCCTCCACCTTCTCGGCGATCTCCGGATTTTCCTGGAAATACTTCTTCACCGCATCCCGGCCCTGGCCCACCCGGGTCTCCCCCATGGAGAACCAGGAGCCGGACTTCTGCACAATATCCAGTTTAACCGCCAGGTCCACCAGCTCGCCCAGCTTAGAGATGCCCTCGCCGTACATGATCTCAAACTCCGCCTCCCGGAAAGGGGGCGCGACTTTATTTTTCACGATCTTAGCACGGGTTCGGTTGCCCACCACCTCGGTGCCGTTCTTGATGGCCTCAATGCGGCGCACCTCCATGCGCACGGAGGAATAGAACTTCAGCGCCCGGCCGCCGGTGGTCACTTCCGGGTTGCCGTATACCACGCCCACCTTTTCGCGCAACTGGTTGATGAAAATGACGATACAGTTGGTCTTGGAAATGGAGCCGGCCAGCTTACGCAGGGCCTGGCTCATCAGCCGGGCCAGCAGGCCCACATGGGAGTCGCCCATGTCGCCCTCGATCTCCGCCCGGGGGGTCAGCGCCGCCACCGAGTCCACCACCACCACGTCGATGGCGCCGGAGCGCACCAGGGCCTCGCAAATCTCAAGTCCCTGCTCGCCGGTGTCCGGCTGGGAAATCAGCATGGAGTCGATGTCCACCCCCAAAGCCCTGGCATAGGTAGGGTCCAGGGCGTGCTCAGCGTCGATGAAGGCCACCTCGCCGCCCCGCTTCTGGGCCTCGGCCACGATGTGCAACGCCAGGGTCGTTTTGCCGGAGGACTCGGGGCCGTAAATCTCAATGATGCGCCCCTTGGGCACGCCGCCGATGCCCAAGGCGATGTCCAGGGACAGCGATCCGGTGGGGATGGCCTCCACCACGATGTGGGAATTCTCCCCCAGACGCATGATGGAACCCTTGCCGAAGTCCTTCTCAATCTGCGCAATGCAAGTGTCCAGCGCCTTCTTTTTAT
Source organism: uncultured bacterium (assembly GCA_948469375.1). Lineage (GTDB taxonomy): Bacteria > Bacillota > Clostridia > Oscillospirales > Oscillospiraceae > Enterenecus. The sequence continues at coordinate 46,140 of CAOKLO010000010.1, forward strand.
CTGCGGCGGGTGCGGCACTCTCCACCATCTTTTTTTTATCAGCCATATACGATCATCCTTTCCCGCCGGCGTGTTTTTCTCTCCGCCGGCCCTTGCTGTCCCACATGATACTCTTTTATAAGTCCTATAAACAGGACCAAACTTTATGTTTTCCACTCGTCCGTCTTATATCTGCTTTTACCTCATCAAACAGGCTCATCAAAAAACTTTCCTTTGAAAAAGTTCTCATTTCCCAGATTTTTCGCAGTTAAGCGAAACATCACACAGCCGTCCGGACACACAAATATCTTACTCTTCGGACTGTCGCCTCCCAGATTTTCTAGGTCGCCGCCGCTTCTGACCGCTTCCATAACCGGAAACATGACCATCATCAGCTTGGAGCAGATACCCTGTCCGTCCTGGTTGACGGGACAGCCGTAGGTACAGGTGTACCTGTCCCCGAGTTCCTCCCCATTCCGGCAGTACCGCTCCGTATGGTCACCATGGAGAAAACCAATCACTTCAATTTCAAACTCATATTCCTCGTCAAACCACTTTTTCATCTTCGTCCTCCTGTTCCACGCTGCCTTCCACCACCCGCCAATGCAGGCCGGGGTCCATGGTGCTCTGGAGGTCCTGGAAGCCCTGCTCCTCCATGATAGACTTCACTGCGTTCGCCTGGTCATAGCCCACCTCAAAAATCAGCTTCCCGCCGGGCCTCAGCGCGCACTTCCACTTCTTTGCAACGGCCCGGTAAAATTTCAAGCCGTCCTCTCCGCCGTCCAGCGCCATACGGGGCTCATAGTCCCGGACGGACACGTCCAGCCGCCCCACCTCCAGGGTGGGAATATACGGGGGATTGCACAAAATCAAATCAAAATCCCGCAGCAGCCGGGGCGGCGGCTCCAGCGCGTCCACCTGGATGGGGCTGACCTGGTCGGTGAGCCCGCAGCGGCGGATATTCTGGCGGCACACCCGCAGGGCGTCCTCCGACCACTCCGCCAAATAGACCTGCGTATTGGGGCAGTTTTCCGCCATCGCCAGCCCAATGCAGCCGCTCCCGGCGCACAGGTCCAGCACCCGGGTGCCGTCGGGCAGATCCCGGACAAACAAAATGCCCCGCTCCACCACCATTTCGGTGTCCGGTCTGGGGATCAGTACGTCCCGGCAGATATCCAGCGTCAGGCCGTAAAACTCCCACTCGCCGATGAGATAGGCCACCGGCTCCCCTCTCATACGGCGCTCCAGCAGGTCCCGGAACCGCTTCTCCACTCCGTCGGAGGCATACAGCGTCAGGTCCCGGAGAAACTCCCCCCGGCCCTTACCGGAGACAAAGCACAACAGCTCTCTGGCTTCCAGCTGTGCCTGCTCCACCCCCGCTCCCTTCAGGGCCTTCCGTGCGTCCAAATACAGGTCGTTATAGGTGACGGGCATCGCTCTCACCCTCTCCCGCGATGATTTTTCTTACCAGGCGTCCGCGCCCTTTTCTTCCGGCAAAACCCGTCTCAGCGCCTCAATGCCCACCTCGATCATGGAATCGTCCGGCTCAAAGGTGGTGAAGTTCTGCATCCACATGCCCGGCGCCCGCAGAGCCCGACAAACCGGGCCGTCGTGGCCGCCTACATAGCGGTTGAATTCGTAGGTCACCCCCACGATAACGGGCAGCATCAGCAGGTGTAGCGCCATGCGCAGCCAAGTGTTTTCGATCTTCAGCGGCGTGAAGATCACAATGGACAGGAAAATGGACACCGCAATGACCACAAACAAAAAGCTGGTGCCGCACCTGGGATGGTGCCGGGGCTGTTTCCGCACATTTTCTACAGTCAGTTCCAGGCCGTTTTCATAGCAGTAAATAGTCTTGTGCTCTGCGCCGTGGTACTCGAACACCCTATGAATTTCCTTCATTTTGGAGCATAAATAGAGGTAGATCATGAAAATAACCACCTTGAGCACGCCCTCAATCACCGAGCGCACCCACAAAGGCATGGTCTTCCACACCAGACCGATGAGCCCTGTCAAAGCGGTGGGCAGCAGGATGAACAGCCCCACGGAAAAGGCGATGCCGATCACCGCCGCCAGGGTGATGATGATGCCCATGGCCTTGTCTTCCTCGAAATGGTCGCTGATCCACTTGTCTAAGCCCGTCAGCTCTTCCTCCTCCAGGGCGCCGTCGTCGGACACCTCGGCAGAGTGCATCAGCGCCTTCATTCCGTGGACCATGGAGCCGCCGAAAATGAACAGCCCCCGGATAAAGGGCAGCTTGGCCGGTCCCGACCTGGGCTTAACGGCCTCCTCGGTGACATCCAGCTCTCCATCCGCCTTGCGCACCACAATGGCCCGTTTCTCCGGGCCCTGCATCATAATGCCCTCGATCAAGGCCTGACCGCCGCAGGTGGTCTTAAATGGGGTACAATAATTTTCGTCTTGTTTTGCCATTTTACGTCTTTCTCCTTTGATTGCCTGACACGCAGTATATCAGAAACCGGCCCAAACCGCAACCGGCTATTTAGAACGTTTATTCGATTTCCTCCCGGCTACACACTCTCCGCCCTGATGGGCAGCCGGATGGTGACCACACAGCCGCCGCCGGAGGCGTTGTCGATGTCCATGGAACCGTTGTGGCTGTTGACGATCTCGTCGCACACCGCCAGGCCGATGCCCGATCCCCGGGCCTTGGACGAGCCCTTGTAGAATTTGTATTTAATAAAGGGCAGCTCCTCCTCGGGCACGCCGGGGCCGTAGTCCCGGATTCGTATGACCACATCGTCCCCGTCCCGGCCCGCGGAAACCTCAATCCGGCCGCCGGAGCCGCCGTGCTTGTCTGCGTTGTCCAGCACGTTGCAGAACACCTGCCGCAGCCGCTCCGGATCGCCGCTGATGATGGGCAGCTCCTCCTCGCACTCGGTGTAGTCCAGCTCCAGCCCCTTGCGCCGGAAAAATTCCCGATAGGTGTATACCGCGTCCTCCAGCTCCGCCAGAATGTCGATGGGCTCCACCGACAGGTTGAACCGGCCTGTCTCCATCCGGGAGAACTCCAGCAGCTCCTCCACCATGCGGGTGAGGCGCTGGGACTCGGACACGATGATACCCATCCCCTTCTTCACGTCGGAGGCGTCCCGCACCTCCCCGTTGTACAGCGTCTCCGCCCAGCCGTTGATGGCGGTCAGCGGCGTGCGCAGCTCATGGGATACAGAGGAGATAAACTCGGACTGGGTGCGCTCCGCCTGGTCGATCTTCATGGACATGTCGTTGATACTGTCCACCAGCTCACCCATCTCGTCATCGGATTTTTTCTCCATCTGAACTCCGTAGCTGCCCGCGGCGATGCGTTTGGCTGTCTCCGTCACCCGGATCACCGGGTCCAGCACCGAGCGGATGAAGTAGGACGCGCACAGCCCCATGACGACCAGAATGATTAGCCCGATGGCGGAGGTCACCGCCACAATGCGCACCATCTGAGCGTGCACCTGCCGCAGGGAGGTGACCATGCGCACCACGCCCACTACCGTGTTGTTATAGACCACCGGCGCGGAGGCGGAAATCACGTTGTCTCCGGTGTCCGGGTCCTTGCCGATGTGAGGCCTGACCGCCCTTTCGTTGATGGCGGCGACCACGTCGGGGCTGTGGGTGCTGGCTCCGGAAATATCCATCATGGAGGACATGAGCACCCGACCGCCGGCATTGAGAATCTGCACCTCAATGATGGTCTTTTCCTCAAATTGGCTGACGAACTGCCGGGCGGTGGAAAGATAGGCAGTCTCGGTGTAGTTGCGGAACATCCCGGCGGCGGTCTGGGCCTTGCTCTCCAGCGTGGCCTGGATGGTGGAGGTGTAGTAGCTGTACATGGCCAGAGAGAACGCGCTCACCGCGATAGCCACCACCACCAGGGTGACGGCCAGAGTGTTCAGCAGCCAGCGGCGGCGCAGACGGCCGCGGGGCTGCCGTTTTTGGGCGGGAGGCTCAGGCTTCGGCTCCTCCGCCGGACCTTCCCTTTGCTTGGGCGACATGGGCAGGAGCTTGCGCCGTTTCCGGCGGCTTTCCTGATCCATTCAGCTCCTCCCCTTTCTGTCAAGCCTTTACACTTCCCACTCGTACCCGTAACCCCACACTGTGCTGATATGGGCCGGATTCTGGGGGTCGTCCTCCAATTTAATGCGCAGGCGGCGGATGTTCACGTCCACGATTTTCAGCTCGCCCAGGTACTCCTTGCCCCAGACCGCCTCCAGAATCTCCTCCCGGGCCAGGGCCTTCCCCGGATTCTCCATGAACAGCTTCACGATGGAATACTCCACCTGGGTCAGCTTCACCCGCTTGCCGTTCTTTTCCAGAGTGCGGTTCCGGGTGTTCAGCAGGAAGGGGGGCTGGGAGATCTCGTCCACGTCGTGGACAGGCGCGCCGCCGGTGCGGCGGAACAGGGCGTCCACCCGGGCGGTGAGCTCAGCTGGGGAAAAGGGCTTGGTCACGTAGTCGTCCGCCCCGGTCATCAAGCCGCTGACCTTGTCCATCTCCTGGGTGCGGGCAGTGAGCATAATAATACCCATCTGGGAGTTGCCCGCCCGGATGCGGCGGCACACCTCAAAGCCGTCGATCTCCCCGGGGAGCATGATGTCCAGCAGGGCCACCTTCACATCCGGATTCTTTTGAATCAGAGCCAGCGCTTCCTCGCCGGTACCGGCCTCGATGGTGTCATAACCCGCCCGCTTCAGGTTGATGACCACAAAGCTGCGGATGTTGGTCTCGTCCTCCAAAACCAGGATCTTGCGCATGATAAAACGTTCCCCCGCTTTCTCAAATCGTCGCTGTTGCAATTACCTGTTCGACCACGCCGCCGTGATCGGCTTAAACCTCTCGCTCAGCCCGTCCTCATCCAGGCCGCTGTTCCATACGCCGGTGTCCAAAACGCCGCAGTAAATGGTGCTGCTGTCGCTGAAGAGCACCGTCCGCCCGGGCTGCTTGGACCGGGAAATCCGGTTGCTGCCGGTGAGGCGGTAAACGGTGAGGAACCGCCTTGGCTCCTCCTCCCGGTCAGGCCAATAGTAAAAGACCACTGCCCGCTCTCCCCGGCCGCTGAGGCTGTCGTCCCGAGCCACGGTGATGTTGTTGATATCCCAGCCGTTGGGCAGGGTGAGATACCACCCGTCGGTGAAGGAGTGGTACGTGATACAGCTGGTGGCGCTCTTTCCCCTGGAGTCCACCTGCTGCCAGTAAATCAGGTACTGGCTGCTGACATTTTCCGCCTCCGGCGGAGTGAGCAGCTGGGGCCGGGGAATCTCCATAACCCCGTCGTTGTTGATGTCCACGGTGGTGGCCTCGGTGTTGGTCCAGGAGGTGGCCAGGCTTACGCCGCTCTCCTCGTCCCGCGTGACGTTTTTCAGCCCCGATCGCTCCAGCGTAAAGATATCGGTGAGCCAGCCGTTTTCCGTCTCAAGGGTAACATACACGCCCAGCAGCCCGTCGGACAGCAACCCGGATTCCGCCCGCACCACATTCTTCAACCCGTCGGACAGCGGCGCCGAGGAGACCATCACCAGCCCCCCCTCCTGATAATCGTAATACTCCGACAGGTTGTATCCCTCGCCGGTGGTGTCCTTCTGGAACACCAGCAGCTCCTGACTGCCGTCCTGGTCCAGGTCCACCGTGGTATACCCCTCGTTATAGGTGGTATTCATCAGCTGGTTGGCCCCGCTCTTGGTAAAATTATAGGCGGACAGGATGTGCACGCCCGCGCTGAGCTGCCAGCTGACAATGAGCTCCCTGCTCCCGTCTCCGGTCAGATCCTCGTAGGCCACGGAATTAAAGGAGGTGCCCTCTCCGGACAGCATCACGTATTGGCGGTAGGTCTGGCTGCTGTCCTGGCGGAACAGGCACACCCGCATGGGCTTTTCCTCAGCGGAGGTCACCCGGAGGAACACCGCCGCCGTCTCCTGCTCGCCGTCGCTGTCCAGATCCAGCAGCTGGATGGTGGCGGTGTTGCTGCCATAGCTGATTGTGGCGTATTCCGCCCCCAGCTCGCTGATGGTGGCGTCGATGGTGTTCTGGAGGTCCCGATATTCCTGGGGCAGCACGGGCAAAGCGTACAGGTTATCCACCGGCTCGAACACGCAGCCGCTCAGGCCGATAGCCAGCACGGCCCCCAGGACCGCCAGCAGAAACCGCCGCTTCATTGCCTTTCCCTCCTCTCCAAAGCACCGCCGCGGCATATGATAATAGCCGCACCGCGGCTATTATATCACAGTTTTTTCTCTCTGCCTATGGATTTTTTGTGAACGAAAAAAATTTCTGAAAAATGGCAGCACCCTGCGGCGCTGCCATTTTTCAGTATTGATATTTTTCTCGCAGCATCCATATAAATGCCGCCGTCACCGCCACAGCCATCACCTCCGCCGCCGCAATGGACAGCCAAATGGCTCTCCACCGCCGAATGGGCGGATATGTACAGCTTTTTTCCTCCGTGGTCCCTGGCCCAGTCCTTCGCCGCAGCAAACAGCGCTGCGCCCATCCCCCGGCCCCGCATATCCTCGGAGACATGAATGCTGGTCAAGTCCAGATACCGGTGCTCCCCGCCGAACAGCTCCGGCTCTACCGACACAAAGCCCTTCAATTCTCCCTCAAAAAAACCGCCCAGCACCAGCCCGCCGGTATTTACCGTATTGGTCAGGCAGAATACCAGAAAACCGTAATCCTCCTCCGACCAGTCGTCGATAAAGGGGGTGTCCCTGACGACCCACTCTCCCTGCTCCCGCCGCCAGCACTTGGTCACCACCTGACGCCGGATAAAGGAACGAAACAGCTCCCGGTTCAGCTCGCCTGCCGAAAGGGCTCGGTACTCAATCATTAAAAAACCTCCAAAGCGTTCAATTCCCCTCCCATATTATCTGAACCGCCCCCGCTTGTAAAGGCCGTTTGGACAAAAAGAGGAGGGAAGCCCCGCTCCCCTCCTCTTTTTGTCACACTTCCCGCTTTTCCGAGCGCAGGACAATATCCTCCCGCTCCACGGCAAGGCACAGGGTATCCCCCGCTCCCAGCTCCTCTGACAGCAGCAGGTCGGCGGCGGGCTCCTCCACCTTCCGGCGCACCGCGCGGCGGATAGGACGGGCACCCTGCTCCCGCTCTCCGCCGGGGTCGGCCAGCAGAGAGATGGCCTCCCATTTGGCGTCCAGGTCCACTCCCAGCTCGGACAGGCGCCCCCGCACGTTTCCCAGCATCCGCATGGCAATGCGCTCCAGGTCCCGGCGCTCCAGGCGGTCGAACAGGATCACCTCGTCCAGGCGGTTGAGGAATTCCGGCTTGAACCGTCCCTTCAGCTCCGCCATCACCGCCTCCCGGCGCTTGTCGTCGGTGTTCCCCCCGGCAAAACCCAGAGGGGGCGATTTGCTCACCAGCTTCTGGGCCCCAATGTTGGAGGTCATCACCACCACCGTGTTCCGGAAGTCCGCCTTACGGCCCTGGCCGTCGGTGAGCTGGCCGTCCTCCATCACCTGGAGAAGGATATTCTGCAGGTCGTCATGAGCCTTCTCCAGCTCGTCGAACAGCACCACCGACCAGGGGCGGCGGCGGACCTGCTCGGTGAGCTGTCCGCCCTCCTCGTGGCCCACGTAGCCCGGGGGCGAGCCCACCAGCCGGGAGGCCGCATGCTTTTCCATATATTCGGACATGTCGAAGCGGATCAGAGCGTCCTCGCTGCCGAACAGCGCCGCCGCCAAGGCCCGGCACAGCTCCGTTTTGCCCACGCCGGTGGGTCCCATGAACAGGAACACCCCGATGGGGCGGTTTGGCTCCTTCAAACCCACCCGGCTGCGGCGGATAGCCGCGGCCACGGCGGACACCGCCCTGTCCTGTCCCACCACCCGGCGGTGAAGCTCGCCCTCCAGCTCCAGCAGGCGCTTGGCCTCTCCCTTGGTGATGGACTCCAGGGGAATCCCCGTCCATTGGGCCAGCACCGCCGCGATCTCCTCCCGGCCCAGCTCCCGGGCGGTCCCGCCCTTCTGACGGGTCTGCTTGCGGTCCAGCTCCCGGCGGAAATCCGCCTCCGCGTCCCGGAGCATGGCGGCCCGCTCAAAATCCTGCATGGCGATGGCCTGGGCCTTTTCCCTGGCCGCCCGCTCCGCCCGGTCGGACAGCGCCCGGAGGGTGACAGGCACCTCCTCCTCCACCCGCATCCGGGCCGCGCCCTCGTCGATCAGGTCGATGGCCTTGTCAGGCAGAAAACGGTCCGGCAGGTAGCGCTGGGACAGCTCCACCGCCGCGTCAATAGCGTCGTCGGAAATGGTCAGGCCGTGGTGCTCCTCATACCGGCGGCGCAGACCCCGGAGAATGGCCTTGGCCTGGTCCGGAGTAGGCTCCGCCACCCGCACAGGCTGAAACCGGCGCTCCAGAGCCGCATCCTTCTCAATATACTTACGGTACTCCTCCAGAGTTGTCGCCCCGACAACCTGAATTTCTCCCCGGCTCAGGGCGGGCTTGAGGATGTTGGCCGCGTCGATGGCCCCCTCGGCGGACCCTGCCCCTACAATATTATGGAGCTCGTCCAAAAACAGGATAACGTTCCCCGCCCGGCGCACCTCCGCCAGCACCTGGTTCACCCGCTCCTCAAACTCGCCCCGGTATTTGGTGCCCGCCACCATGGACACCAGGTCCAGGCTCAGCAACCGTTTGCCCCGCAGCGGCTCCGGCACCGCCCCCGACGCCATACGCAGGGCCAGCCCCTCCGCCACCGCCGTTTTGCCCACGCCGGGCTCGCCGATGAGAGCGGGATTGTTCTTGGTCCGCCGGGCCAGAATCTGAATGACCCGGCCCACCTCCTGCTCCCGGCCTACCAGGGGGTCCAGCGCTCCCATGGCCGCCATCCTGGTCAGGTCCCGGGAAAACCGGTCCGTCAAGCGGGTGTCCGCCCCCTCCCGGGCCCGGGGCCGCTCCTCCCGGTAAAGCGCCTGGGGATCGCCCCCCGGTCGCCCGGCCACATTCTGGGGCTCCTGCCGCCCCTTATTTCGATCCATCATAAAAAAACCCCGCAATCTTTGAAAAATACTCAGCCGTTCCATATGCCGCGTTCGCTCCCGTCGTACTCTATTCGTGACAGTTCTCTTGGCAAGGATGGGAAATTTTAGCTGAAATTATACATTTTCCTCCGGTCAAAATTTTAACTTGCATTTTTCGCAGGATGTGGTACAATAGGGGTCGGTTCAAAACATTACTTTGGAGGTGTAGTTACATGGCACGCAAAATCACTGACGCTTGTGTTTCCTGCGGCGCTTGTGAGAGCTCCTGCCCCGTGGGCGCGATCTCTATGGGCGACGGCCACATGGTCATTGACGCCGGCGCCTGCATCGACTGCGGCGCTTGCGAGGGCACCTGCCCCACCGGTGCGATCGAGGCTGAGTAACCTGTGACGCAGACATCCCCCGTCCTCCCTTTCGGAGGCCGGGGGATTTGTTTTCCTCCCCAAGGGTTTCCAGGCCTTGGGAGGACCGCTCGCCCACTCCCGCAAGCCCGTTCGTCAAAGTGCTCCGATTTCTCCGGCTTTTTCACAAATTTGGTTGGTTAAAATGCTGATTTTGTGGAAACTTTAACATGCAATTGGAAATTGTCGTGGATTTGGATGGGAAGTTATGCTATACTGTGTAGCCGGTGGGAAACGGTGTTCCACCGGCACCATCAGCTCGCGCCCGCGCCCTTCTAGGGGGAGGCAGACGCTGTAGTGATACACTATATTTAGAGGAGGAACTATTTATGGAAACCTACGGTCTGGAAAAACTCGGCATCACTGGCATCAAAGAAATCGTATACAATCCCAGCTACGAGCAGCTCTTTGAGGCGGAGATGGACCCCACCCTGGAGGGCTATGAGAAGGGTCAGATGACCGAGCTGGGCGCGGTCAATGTGATGACCGGCATCTACACCGGCCGCTCCCCCAAGGACAAGTTCATCGTGATGGACGAGAACTCCAAGGACACCGTCTGGTGGACCTCCGACGAGTTCAAGAACGACAACAAGCCCGCCTCTCAGGAGGCCTGGAAGGCCTGTAAGGATCTGGCTATCAAGGAGCTGTCCGACAAGAAGCTGTATGTGATGGACGTGTTCTGCGGCACCAACAAGGACACCCGCATGGCCATCCGCTTCATCATGGAGGTGGCCTGGCAGGCCCACTTCGTCAAGAACATGTTCATCGCCCCCACCGAGGAGGAGCTGAAGAACTTCAAGCCCGATTTCATCTCCTACAACGCCTCCAAGGCCAAGCTGACCAACTACAAGGAGCTGGGCCTGAACTCCGAGACCGCCGCCATCTTCAACATCACCAGCCGTGAGCAGGTCATCATCAACACCTGGTACGGCGGCGAGATGAAGAAGGGCATGTTCTCCATGATGAACTACTACCTGCCCCTGAAGGGCATCGCCTCCATGCACTGCTCCGCCAACACCGACATGAACGGCGAGAACACCGCCATCTTCTTCGGCCTGTCCGGCACCGGCAAGACCACCCTGTCCACCGACCCCAAGCGCCTGCTCATCGGCGACGACGAGCACGGCTGGGACGATCACGGCGTGTTCAACTTCGAGGGCGGCTGCTACGCCAAGGTCATCGACCTGGATAAGGAGTCCGAGCCCGACATCTACAACGCCATCCGCCGCGACGCCCTGCTGGAGAACGTCACCGTGGATGCCGAGGGCAAGATCGACTTCCACGACAAGTCTGTCACCGAGAACACCCGCGTCAGCTACCCCATCGACCACATCGAGAAGATCGTGCGTCCCGTGTCCGCCGGCCCCGATGCCAAGAACGTCATCTTCCTGTCCGCCGACGCCTTCGGCGTGCTGCCCCCCGTGTCCATCCTGACCCCGGAGCAGACCCAGTATTACTTCCTGTCCGGCTTCACCTCCAAGCTGGCCGGCACCGAGCGGGGCATCACCGAGCCCACCCCCACCTTCTCCGCCTGCTTCGGCCAGGCCTTCCTGGAGCTGCACCCCACCAAGTACGGTGAGGAGCTGGTGAAGAAGATGCAGAAGAGCGGCGCCAAGGCCTATCTGGTCAACACCGGCTGGAACGGCACCGGCAAGCGCATCTCCATCAAGGATACCCGCGGCATTATCGACGCCATCCTGGACGGTTCCATCCTCAAGGCCGAGACCAAGACCATTCCCTACTTTAACTTCGAGGTTCCCACCTCCCTGCCCGGCGTGGACCCCGCCATTCTGGACCCCCGCGACACCTACGCCGACGCGTCTGAGTGGGACGCCAAGGCCAAGGACCTGGCCGGTCGCTTCGTGAAGAACTTCGTGAAGTACACCGGCAACGACACCGGCAAGGCGCTGGTCGAGGCCGGTCCAAAGGTGTAACCGCACCTGATTTCAGTATCATCAAACGGCGGCAAAGCGCCGCGCCGGAAGCGCGGCGCTTTGCGTCCGTATAAGCCTCGCAGAGTTTGCGCCCGCAGGCGCAAATAAAATAAGATCTGTTTTTTGGACAGCTTTGCTGACCCAAAAAATACCTCTCGACCGCAAGTGTGCCCGCAGGGCGCGCGCAGTCGACCGCAACCCCTTTCCTCGAAAGAGCCGAAGGCTTTTTCGAGGAGAAAAGAGAAATTTGGAGGTGTATCCAATTTGAAGAAAAAGGTCCAGATCACTGAGACTGTGCTCCGCGACGCGAACCAGTCCCTGATGGCCACCCGCCTGCCCTACTCCGATTACGCCGACATCCTGTCCACCATGGACAAGGCCGGTTACTACTCGGTGGAGTGCTGGGGCGGCGCCACCTTTGACTCCTGCTTGCGCTACCTGGGCGAAGATCCTTGGGAGCGTCTGCGCAACATCCGCAAGAATATGCCCAACACCCGCCTGCAAATGCTGCTGCGCGGCCAGAACCTGCTGGGCTACAAGCACTACCATGACGACGTGGTGGAGAAGTTCGTGGAGCTGTCCATCAAGAACGGCATCGACGTCATCCGTATCTTTGACGCCTTGAACGACTTCCGCAACATTAAGACCGCTCTGGAGGCCACCAAGAAGTACGCCAAGAAGAACACGGTCGCCTCCGGCTGCATCTCCTACACTCAGAGCCCGGTGCACACCGTGGCCAAGTACGTGGAGATGTGCAAGGAGCTCAAGAACATGGGCTTCGACACCATCTGCCTGAAGGACATGGCCGGCACCATGAGCCCCAACGAGGCCGAGGGCCTCATCAAGGGCATCAAGGACGCCATCGGCGAGATGCCCATCATCCTCCACACCCACTGCACCACCGGCATGGCCTACATGACTCTGATGAAGGCCATCGACTCCGGCGTGGACGTCATCGACACCGCCACCTCCTGCTTCTCCAACGGCACCAGCCAGGCAGCCACCGAGACCATGTTCTATGCCCTCCAGCAGTACGGCATCGACACCGGCCTGAGCGAGGAGGTTATCAACAAGGTCAACGACTACTTCAAGCCCATCAAGCAGAAGTATATCGACTCCGGACTCATCAGCCCCAAGAGCATGGCCACCGATTCCCAGGCCCTGGTGTACAAGGTCCCTGGCGGTATGCTGTCCAACATGATTGCCAACCTCAAGGACATGAACGCCATGGACAAGTTCGACGAGGCCCTGCTGGAGATCCCCAACGTCCGAAAGGACCTGGGCTATCCCCCGCTGGTCACCCCCCTGTCCCAGATGGTGGGCAATCAGGCCGTCACCAATGTGCTCATGGGCGAGCGCTATAAGCAGATTTCCAAGGAGATCAAGAACTACTTCAAGGGTGAGTACGGCATCGCGCCCGCGCCCGTCAGCAAGGAACTGGAGACCAAGATCCTGGGCGAGGGCGGCAAGCCTGTGGACTGCCGCATTGAGGACTCCAAGCGCACCGGCGAGGAGTTCAAGAAGGCCAAGGAGGCCCTGGGCGACCTGTGCCGCTCCGAGGAGGACGTAATGAGCTATATCTGTTTCCCCGACCAGGCTGAGAAGTTCTTCAAGGACCGTCTGGCCAAGGAGGAGAACATTGCCACCTACACCATCACCGAGGCGTAAGGGGGCAGTCATATGAATACGATTGCTCTTACTGCGTCCCGGATGGGCATTGGCGACGCTGGCATTGCCGCTGTGCTGGGCTATGCCGTGGTATTCTTCGGCCTGGTGCTGCTGATGTGCGTCGTCATCATCATGGGCAAGGTTATGGCTGGCACCCGCAAGCCGGCTAAGGCCGACACACCGGCGCCCGCTGCGGCTTCTGCCGCGCCCGCAGCCCCGTCCGCTCCCCCGGCCCCCGGCAGCGCCGGCGAGGTCAAGCTGTTCGACGTGCCCGATAAGGAGGCTGCCATAATTATGGCGATCGTGGCCGACAAGATGGGCAAGCCGCTGAACGAGCTGCGCTTCAAGTCCATTAAGGAGGTCAAGTGAAATGAAATATAAAGTGACCCTGAACGGCCGCACCTACGAGGTGGAGGTGGAGGCAGGCAAGGCTATGCTGACGGACGAGTACGAGGCCTACGCCCCCGCACCCGCCGCTCCGGCCGCCCCCGCTGCGGCTCCCGCCGCTGCTCCCGCTCCTGCTGCGGCCTCCGCAGCCCCCGCCGTCACCGCTGCGGGCGAGCCTGTGAACTCCCCCATGCCCGGTACCATTCTCCGGGTGGAGGTAGCCCAGGGCGCCGCCGTCAAGGAGGGCCAGCTGCTGGTGGTGCTGGAGGCTATGAAGATGGAAAACGAGATCCTCGCCCCCAAGGACGGCACCGTCGCGCAGGTGGTCGTGTCCAAGGGCAGCCATGTGGAGACCGGTTCGCCGCTGATCATCCTGGCATAAGGAGGGGCTTGTATGGATATCTTACAAACCCTTTCCAAGCTGGCCACCGACTCCGGCTTTGCCGGGTTCTTCGCGGCGGGCGGCTGGAAAAATCTCATCATGATCGCCATTGCCTGTGTGCTGCTGTACCTGGGCATCGGCAAGAAGTTTGAGCCGCTGCTGCTGGTGGGCATCGCGTTCGGTGTGCTGCTGACCAACATCCCCGGCGCGGGACTGTACCACATGGGCATCTGGGATGCCTACGTCTATGAGTGCCCCTACGACGCCGTCCACGACTACGCCCTCTACAACTCGGCGGAGGAGCGGGCCTATACCCAGGAGGAGTATTACTACTATGTGTTCGCCAGGGCCTGCGGCCACACCACGGAGCAGATCGAGACGTATCTTGCGGCCGCATCGGAAGCCGGCAGCAGCATCACCGCCGACGTCCAGACCCTGTCCACCTCCCCCGACATGGACGAGAGCATTGTCACCGCCATTGACACATCCCTCAAAACGGAGCTGTCCTTCACCGACATCATCCATTTGGGCGGCCTACTGGACATCCTGTATATCGGCGTAAAGGCCGGCGTGTACCCCTGCCTGATCTTTATCGGCGTGGGCGCCATGACCGACTTCGGGCCGCTGATTGCCCGTCCGTCCTCCATGCTCATGGGCGCGGCGGCGCAGATGGGCGTGTTCTTCGCCTTCTTTGGCGCGTGCCTGCTGGGCTTCGCCGGCAACGTGGCCGCCGCCATCGGCATCATCGGCGGCGCGGACGGGCCAACGGCCATCTACCTGACAACCAAGCTGGCCCCGGCGTTCCTGGGCCCCATCGCCATTGCCGCCTACTCCTACATGGCGCTGATCCCCATGATCCAGAAGCCGCTGATGCGCGCTCTGACCACGGAGAAGGAGCGGAAGGTGAAGATGGAGCAGGCCCGGCCGGTATCCAAGGTGGAAAAGATCGTGTTCCCCATCCTGGTGGCCACCTTTGTCATCCTGCTGATTCCCTCCACCGCGCCCCTCATCGGCTGCCTGATGTTTGGCAACCTGCTGAAGGAGACCGGCGTCACCGAGCGTCTGAGCGACACCGCCCAGAACGCCCTGATGAACATTGTCACCCTGTTCCTGGGCATCAGCGTCGGCGCCACCACCGTGGCCGCCCGCTTCCTGTCCCTCCAGACCCTGATGATCGTGGTGCTGGGCGTCATCGCCTTCATGTTCTCCACCATCGGCGGCCTGCTGATGGGCAAGCTGATGTATAAGCTGTCCGGCGGCAAGATCAACCCGCTGATCGGCTCTGCGGGCGTGTCCGCCGTCCCCATGGCGGCCCGTGTGTCCCAGGACGTGGGCCGGGAGGCCAACCCCAACAACTTCCTGCTGATGCACGCCATGGGCCCCAACGTGGCCGGCGTCATCGGCTCCGCCATCGCGGCGGGCTTCCTGCTGGCCGTGTTCGGCTAATCCCCTGTCAATGCACAAAAAATCCCGCTTCCAGACTGGAAGCGGGATTTTTATGCTTGTTGATATTCCGCCCTGCCCTGACGGAACAGATCGTTTCCCCGGCTGTCGATGGCCACAGTGAGGGGCAGGTCCTTCACCGTCATGCGCTTGATGGACTCACAGCCCAAATCGTCAAAGGCAATGACCTCCGCCGTCTCAATACACCGGGCGATCAACGCCCCCGCGCCGCCTACGGCGGCAAAATAGCAGGACCCGTTGCGCACAATGGCCTCCACAACGGCCTGATTTCGCTCTCCCTTCCCGATCATCGCCGCCAGGCCCAGGTCCAGCAGACGGGGGGCGAAGCCGTCCATCCGGCCCGCCGTGGTGGGTCCGCAGGCCCCCACCGCCATCCCCTGCTGACCGGGGGTGGGACCGGCGTAGTAGATCACCACTCCCTCCAACGCAAAGGGCAGCGGCTTTTCCCCGTCCAGCAGCTCGAACAGCCGCTTGTGGGCCGCGTCCCGGGCGGTGTAGATGGTCCCGGACAGCAGCACCCGGTCCCCCGCCCGCAGCTCAGGCAGGTACCGCGCCAAATCAGCGGTATTCAGCATCCGCTCACTCATTTCAAGCCCCCCTGTTCCCGGAGCTGATTGGCCGTCTCATCCAGCTCCTCCACCTTGTCCGGCATACCAGCCAACGCCTGTAGCTGGCGCGTCACCTCCACCAGTCCGCCGCGCAGCTCCCCATATTCCTCCATCACACGCCTCAGCCATTTTCTGGTCTCCGCACGGATATGCTCTGCCTCGGCCTTGGCGTCGCTCACCGCCAGCTGGGCCTTTTGATGGGCCTCCAGCTCCACACTGGCGGCGTGGTCCTTGATCTCCTGATAGCTGGTGGCCATGGGCTCCAGCTCCGCGATTTGAGCCTGAAGGCGCTCCATCTCCTTTTTGGCCACCGTCAGCTTGGCCTCGGCCTGGGACATCTCCCCCCGCAGACGGCTCACCATCTGGTTGGAGGCGTCCAGAGCCGCCCGGGTCTTGGAGGACTCGTCCGCCACGGCGTTGATGCCGCCCACGGCCTCCTCCAGCTCCGCAATGCGGTCCTCCGACCGGTCCAGCTTCTTTTGGAGCTCCGCCAGCTCCTGCCGGTGGACGGCGGCCATCTGCTCGATATAGTCCTGCACGTCCTGGCGGTTGAAGCCTCTCATGGCGGTGCGGAATTGCTGAATGACGGCCATCCTCGTTCCCTCTTTCTCGAATTCGGCGTTTTTGATATTTTACCACGATTTCTGTTCGCTGACAATCTTTTTATCTCCGCCCGCCCAAAGCTTGCGTTTTGCGTACGGCGCGGCGTACTGCGGCAGCGCTGCTTCCGCCGCCTGCACCGGACTGGAAATTTTAATGAATTTTCATAAATTATTCCTTCCACTCTGGGAAAAATTGTGGTATGCTTGGTAAGAACGGGGCATTTACCCGGGCTAACTTTGACAGAAATGATGTGAGTGCTTTGACGAACTATGACGCCCTGATTGTGGGCGCGGGCTTTGCCGGGGCGGTGACCGCCCGGCGGCTGGCGGAGGACGGAAACAAAAAAGTGCTGGTGCTGGAGCGCCGGGACCATGTGGCCGGCAACGCCTACGATTGTCTGGACGCCGCCGGTATCCTCATCCACCAGTACGGCCCCCATATTTTTCACACCAACGACAAGCGGGTGTTCGACTACCTGTCCCGGTTTACCCGGTGGCGGGACTACCAGCACACCGTGGTGGCCAGCATACCCAGGGACAGCGCAGGGCATGGACGGCTGCAATATCCCGTCCCTTTCAACCTGGACTCCATGGAGGCCGCCTTCGGTCCCGAGGAGGGCAAACGGCTGGGCGATAAGCTCATCGCCGCTTACGGCGCCGAGAAAAAGGTGACCATTCTGGAGCTGCGCCAAAATCCCGACCCTGAGATTTCCGCCATCGCGGACTATGTGTATGAGCATGTGTTCGTCCACTATACCATGAAGCAGTGGGGGCAGAGGCCGGAGGAAATCGACCCCGCCACCACCGCCCGAGTGCCCGTGTTCCTGTCCCGTGACCCCCGGTATTTCCAGGACGCCTATCAGGGGATGCCGCTGGAGGGCTACACCCCCATGTTTGAGAGGATGCTGGACCACCCCAATATCACGGTAGAGCTGGGGTCCGATGCGCTGAAGCGGCTGGAGCTGGACAGCGGCGTCATCAAGCTGGACGGAGAGGCCTTCAACGGCCCCGTCGTCTACACCGGACAGGCCGACGAGCTGTTTGCCTTCCAGTTTAGCCCTCTTCCCTATCGCACGCTGGATTTCAGGTATGAGACCATCGACCGGGACTATTTCCAGTCCCACGGCACGGTAAATTATACTGTGGACGAGGATTTCACCCGCATCACTGAATTTAAGCACCTCACCGGCCAGAAGAAGCCCGGCGTCACCACCATCATGCGGGAATACTCCAAAACCTACGCCGGGGCGGACCATGAAATTCCCTACTACGCCATCATCAACCCGGACAATAACGCCCTGTATGCCAAATACAAGGCAGAGGCGGACAAATTCCCCCAGCTCCGCCTGCTGGGCCGCCTGGCGGAGTACAAATACTACAACATGGACGCCATTGCAGCCCGAGCGCTGGCCCTGGCGGACGAAATGCGTTGAATCCGCCCAACTGGGCATACTTAGTGTTAGGAGAGAGTGCCAATGGACAAATTGATTACCTTCGCCGTCCCCTGCTACAATTCTGCGGCCTATATGGACCACTGCATCGAGACCCTGCTGTGTGCCGGGGAGGACGCCGAGATTATCCTGGTGGACGACGGCTCCACCAAAGACGACACCCCCGCAAAGTGCGATGAGTGGGCGGAAAAGTATCCTAACGTCATCCGCGCCATCCACCAGGAGAACGGCGGCCACGGCGAGGGCGTCAACCAGGGCATTCGTAACGCCCGGGGGCTGTACTATAAGGTGGTGGACTCCGACGACTGGCTGGACACCGACGCCCTAGTCAAGGTGATGGCCAAGCTGCGGGAGTTCGCCGCCATGCCCGCCCCAGTGGACCTGCTCATTGCCAATTATGTCTACGAGCATGTGGAGGACAACACTCAAAAGGTCATGGGCTACAAAAACGTGTTCCCCACCGACCAAATCATCACCTGGGACTCCATCCGCCGGTTCCGAACCTCCCAATACCTGCTGATGCACTCGGTGATTTACCGCACCCAGCTGCTGCGGGACTGCCGCCTGGAGCTGCCCAAGCACACCTTCTATGTGGATAACATCTTTGTCTACCAGCCCCTGCCCTACGTTAAGACGCTGTACTATATGAACCTGGACCTGTACCGCTATTTCATCGGCCGGGCGGACCAGAGCGTCAATGAGTCGGTGATGGCCGGACGTATCGACCAGCAAGTGCGGGTCACCAGGCAAATGATCGACGCCCACAATGTGATGGCCCTTAAGGCTGTCCAGCCCAAGCTGGGGCGGTATATGTTCAATTACCTGTCCATGATGATGTCCATCTCGTCCATTTTCGCCGTCATCGCCGACACCCCGGAGGCCCTGGGCCTGCGCACCGAGCTGTGGGAGTACCTGCGCCAAAAGGACGCCGCCCTCTACCGCCGCTGCCGCTACCGGCTGACCAACGTGGGCACCAACATCCCCGGCTATCAGGGGCGGAAGCTGTCCGTCAAGCTCTACCGGGTGGCTCAGAAAATTTACAAATTTAATTAAAAATAAAGGAGAATCGCTATGTCCGTACAGACCATTACCAACGAGAACTTTGACGAGCTGGTACTCCGGTCCAGCAAGCCCGTGCTGGTGGACTTTTGGGCTCCCTGGTGCGGTCCCTGCCGCATGGTATCCCCCATTGTGGACGAGATCGCCGGGGAACGGGAAGACATTGTGGTAGGCAAGGTAAACGTGGACGAGCAGCCCGAGCTGGCCATGAAGTTCGGAGTCATGAGCATACCCACTCTGCTGGTGTTCAAGGGCGGCGAGCTGGCCAACAAGGCCGTGGGCGCCCGGCCCAAGGACGAGCTGCTGGAGCTGCTGGATTGATTTTACTGGAGGGGTCGTCCGGATAATGAGGTTCCGTAACGATGGTTTCAAAAAATGTAGTGATGACAGTCGATACGGTGTGTTGCAGAAAATCTGAACAAACGGAGGAATCTGCAACGAACTTATTTGCACTTAAAGTCAAAAACCGGGGAGCATAGCGTGAGCCATGTTCCCCGGTTTGTTACGCTTGCTTATTATCCTCGGTTTCACCGAAACATCTTGTTGCAATCTCTGTAATGTCCGTAGGCCAGACGGCACACCCAAACGATCCGGAAAAGCAAGGGGCAGTCCCTGCCCAACCATGGCGTCCATCATCTGTGGATGATGGACTGTAATATGCTTTGGCAACTTTTCATCATTGTTTTGATTGAAATCATCAGCCACTTTTATTCCCTTTCTGTCAACCTCTGATACATTCTCATCAACTCCGCCACGCAGCTCGTCTCGGTGGTCGTGGCCACGTCGAAGCCATACGCCTGCATGACGGCCCGGTCGTTCTGCTGGTGAGCCTTCCGCAGTTCCGGGGGCATGGCAATCTCGTCGTAGAGGTCGGCAAGGGAGCAGTCCGGGTAGAGGGCCCGGGCGTCCAGGATGGCCTGGGCGGTCTGTTCAATCTTGGCCTTCTGCGTGTCGGTGGGGGTGGGCCAGGGGAAGTTGTTATAGACCACATTAGCAGAATAACGATAGTCACTTTTAAGCCGACCGCAAACAGCTCTCATCCAGGCCATATGCACGTTTGAAGTCAAAATACCGAATTGGTAAATTGTTGCATCGGGAATTATAAAAACCAGATCACTCGCAATGGTGTTCCCATCCATAAATCCCATTGGAACATATCTTCGTTGCTCAGAAGATACCTTCGGAACAACAATAAAAGTATCGGGATTATTTGTTTCTCGGAATAAGGTAGGAGCATCAGCTAATTTCTGTCGGCCCTTATCAACAGAATTTTTCCTGTCCTGCCGGCAATGTTCCACTCGTTCCATAACCAACGGCATTTTTCTTAACTCAGCAGGACTTACACCAACAAGCCATAAACACCATCGCTTTTTGTTGTTGATAAACTCAACTGAACCAACAAGGCGTTTTATATACGGCAATGCCCCAGGTTCTTTTGTAATAAAATCGGAATAATTATCATCTTCTATAATCAAGTGCCCACCATCTGCTGGACGGTTGCCCGTTATCATAAATGACACATTGCAAATAGGTTTGCTGCGGTTTTCAATAAATGCTTCCGGCGCATCAATCAAATAAGCGTTGATATTATCTGCCTCCTGATACCGCTCCGTTGTGTATATCCGCCTGGGGGCCTGGTTTGCCGCAACACTGAATCCCACGATCACGCAATGGACATGGGCCTTCAAACTGGCCTCGCTGTCCCAGCGGAACGTACGGTGCGCAAAGTCGATGTGGATACCGAACCGCTCATAGAGGGGCTTCCAAATCCCTGCCACCTGCTCCCCCTGGGTGATGGAATTGGTGGACACAAACGCCGTCCGAATATTTGTCCCCTGCATCAACTGAGCGGCCTTGAAATACCAGCCGGAAACATAGTCGATTTTTCCCGCTGTCTTGTAGGGCTTGCCCTTTTCATCCACATAAACGGAAAGAATATCCTCTTTCTGCCCTTTGCTTTGCAAGGAGTAGCCCACAAACGGCGGATTGCCCATGATATAGTTCAGCTTGTCCTTGGGCACCACGCTCTCCCAGTCCAGCCGCAGGGCGTTCCCCTCTGTGATATTGGCGTAGGATTTCAGCGGCAGGAAGTCCAGGGACATATGCACCACGTCCTCGGTCTCCTTCATCATCTGGCTCTCCGCGATCCACAGCGCGGTCTTTGCCACGGTCACGGCGAAGTCGTTGATCTCAATGCCGTAAAACTGGCCGATGGACACCTGGATGATACCCTCCATATCCATGCTGATTTGGTCGGTGGAACACCGCAGCACCTCGTTTTCCAGCTTCCGCAGGGACAGATAGGTTTCCGTCAGGAAGTTTCCCGAGCCGCAGGCCGGGTCAAGAAAGGTCAGCCCCGCCAGCTTGTTTTGAAAGGCGCTCAGTCTGGCCTTGCGGGTCTTATCCACCGCGATCTCCTTGATTTCCTCCAACTCCGCCCGTAGACTGTCCAGAAACAGCGGGTCAATGACCTTGTGGATGTTCTCAATGCTGGTGTAGTGCATCCCGCCGGAGCGCCGGGTGTCCGGGTTCAGGGTGCTCTCAAACACCGCCCCGAAAATGGTGGGGCTGATGGCCGACCAGTCAAAATCCCCGCTGGCCTTTTCCAGCAGGAGGGCTTTCAATTCCTCGGTAAAGGGCGGAATTTCAATGTTTTCGTCGCTGAACAAGCCGCCGTTGACGTAGGGGAACGCCGCCAGCGCCGGGTTGTCATCTGCCAGATACTTATCCCGCTGCTCTGGCTTTTGATCCAGGGTTCGGAACAGCTCCACTAATGCTTTGCGGACGCCGCTGGCGGGAATATCCCGGAGATAGTCGTGGAACATACTCTTGCTTCCGAAAATACCGGCGTCCTCGGCGTACAGGCAGAACACCAGCCGGACGCACAGGGCGTTCAGGCTTTTCAGCGTGTCCTCAGCCTCCGGGTCTTTGTACTGCTTCAGCAGGGCGTCATAGAGGACGCCCACGATCTCGCCCGCCTGCAAGGATACCTCCATCTCTTTCTTGATGTTGGTGTCCCCAGTGTCCACCAGGAATTGCAGGCGGTAGTATTCCTTTTCCAGGTCGCGCAGCTTGATGATCTCCGGGTCGCCGGTGGGCCGCTCCATGTCGTAGACGTAGAACTCGGCAAAGTTGCAGGTGACAATCCACCGGGGCCGCTGGGAGTAGGGCAGCTCGGCGGCGTACCGCTTGGCCTGCTGGAACGGGGACAGCAGAGAGCCGTCAGACTGCTTGATGGGCTTGTTCAGCTCTTTCCCAAGGCTCTTTTGCTCAATCAGAACGTGGGTAGAGGGGATGAAGCCGTCGATGAAGCTGGTGTGATCCAGCATGATTTGATCCTCAAAGGTGATGAACTTGTCCGGCTCCTCCACCCCGTAGACCTTTTGCAGCAGAGACAGCCAAAAGGTCTGGCTGTGGCCCTTTTCATAGCCCTTGCCCTGCCAATCGGTAGCAAACTGTTTTGCGGCGGCGCGGCGCTGTGTATCTGTCATGGCGGCATTCCCCCAGTTGCATTTTTTACAGGATACCATAGAAAGCTACATTTTTCCAGAGCAATCTATACAATCCTCCAATATGCCATGGTAAACTATACTCTCATGTAAGTGGGCCAACCGAATCGCACATAAGCACATCCCATGACACCGAAGTATCATATGGTTCCCTTAAACTCGCTCCAGCTTTTCACCGTCTGCATCTCCACGTCGTTTTCCAGCGCCTCGAAGTGCTTTTTTCCGCAGCGGATTTTGAGCTGCTCCGGGGTGCGAAGGTCAAACAGATTGGTCGTCCCCTTTGTCTCCAGAATAAAGTACAGCTTCTCCTCCCCGTTGCGGGTCAGGTACACCGCCCAGTCAGGGTTGTAGGTACCGATGGGTGTCTCGATCTTGAACCGCTCCGGGATCTTGAAGAACATCTTCACATCCGGGTCGCGGTCCAGCGCCAGGGCGAAGGGCTTCTCTATGGTGGTACTATCGTAGACGATGTAATCATAGACGCTGTGTTCTA
>CAOKLO010000011.1 GCA_948469375.1 uncultured bacterium
AAAAACGAATCTCTATCCCCTGTGTTTTCAAGGGATAGAGATTCCGAGAGGCTATCAAAGAGTAAGGAGGACGGACCATGAACGCACAGATTATGGCGGTAGTCAACCAGAAGGGCGGCGTTGGGAAGTCAACCACCTGTGCCAACTTGGGCGTAGGGCTGGCTCAAGCGGGAAAGAAGGTCCTGGTTGTGGACGCGGACCCCCAGGCATCGCTTTCCATCAGCCTGGGCCACCACCAGCCGGACCAGCTGCCCGTCACACTCTCCGACATGATGGGGAAGGTCCTGACGGACCAGCCCATTGCCCCCGGCGAGGGCATCCTGCACCACCCGGAGGGGATCGACCTCATGCCCTCCAACATCGCGCTGTCGGGCATGGAGGTATCCCTGGTGAACGCCATGAGCCGGGAAACCATTTTGCGGCAATACCTGGACACGGTGAAACGGCAGTATACCCATATCCTCATTGACTGCCAGCCGTCCTTGGGGATGCTGACGGTCAACGCCCTCGCCGCTGCCAACCGCCTACTGATACCCGTCCAGGCGGAATACCTTCCGGCTAAAGGTCTTGAGCAGTTACTGTCCACGGTCAGCAAGGTGCGGCGGCAGATCAATCCCAAACTCCAGATCGACGGCATCCTCCTGACTATGGTGGACAGCCGGACGAACTTTGCCAGGGACATCAGCGCCCTGCTGCGGGAGACCTACGGCGGAAAAATCAAGGTGTTTTCCAGCGAGATTCCCCACTCCGTCCGGGCAAAGGAGATCAGCGCGGAGGGTAAGAGCATCTTTGCCCATGACCCCGGCGGCAAGGTGGCGGAGGCGTACCAAAATCTGACAAGGGAGGTGTTGAAACTTGAAAAGCAGCGCGAAAAAAGTAAAGCTGGCCTCGGTAGATGACCTGTTTTCCACGGAGGAAAGCCGCCAGGACGCGGGGCGGGAAAAGGTGGTGGAGATTGCGCTGTCGGAACTGCACCCGTTTCCCAACCACCCGTTTCAGGTGCGGGATGATGATTCCATGAAGGAGGCGGTGGAGAGCGTGAAGGAGTACGGCATCCTCACCCCGGCAATTGTCCGCCCCCGCGATGAGGGCGGCTATGAGATCGTGGCGGGCCATCGGCGCAAACACGCCTGTGAGCTTGCAGGGCTGGAGACCATGCCCGCCATTGTCCGCGACATCGACAGGGATATGGCTACGATCATCATGGTGGACAGCAACCTCCAGCGGGAGAACATTTCCCCCATGGAAAAGGCCCAGGCGTACAAAATGAAGCTGGAAGCGATACGCCGGAGGGCTGGTAGACCCTCTAAAGAAAATTCTGCCCAACTTGGGCAGAATTTTCATGGAAGGACTTCCCGCGAAGTTCTGGCGGAAAATGCGCCGGACAGTTCCTCCCAAATCCAGCGGTTGATCCGCCTTACCGAGCTGTCCCCCGAGCTTCAGCAGATGGTGGATGATAAGAAGATCGCCGTCACTCCCGCTGTGGAGCTGTCCTATCTGAAACCGGAGGAACAGGCCCTGGTGGTGGAGACCATCGAGAGCGAACAGGCCACGCCCTCCCTCTCCCAGGCCCAGCGGATGAAGAAGAAAAGTCAGGCTGGGGAGCTGAACGAGGATACAGTCCTCTCCATCATGTCAGAGGAAAAGAAGCCGGAGAAGTACGACCTGACCATCTCCGGCGACAAGCTCCGCAAATACTTCCCCCGCTCCTACACACCCCGGCAGATGGAGGACACCATCCTCAAGCTGCTGGAGGGCTGGCAGCGCAAACGACAGCGCAGTCAGGAGCGGTAACAACTCCATATGGATTGAGAAGGTGCCGGACGTTGTTCCGGCTTTTTTTGTGCCCAAAATCAAAAGAAAAGGAGATTATTTCAATGGTAAGAACCAAAAACAAGGGCCGGATGCCCTTCATGAGCCTGCTGCTGGCGCTGTGCATGGCCCTCACCCTGTTCTCCGCCCAGGCGTTCGCCGCCTCCGAGACGGACCCCGGCGACACGGACCCGCCCCAGGAGGAAACCGGGCTTCCCACGGACCCGCCGGAGCAGGAGGCAGAACCCGGCCCCATCATGGTGGACGTGCTGGGCGTGGAGCTGCCCGCCTGCGATGTGGTCTACAACGGCAGCAGTCAGCCCTACCCCCACGCCGGACTGTTCACCGGCCTGGAGGGCGTGAAGTCCGCTGACATTTCCTACACCGGGACCCTGCCCAACGGGAACGCCTATGAGCTTCCCGCCCCGCCGGTGGACGCTGGCAGCTATACCGTGCGCCTCGCTCTGACGGCGGAGGACGCCTACACGCTGAACGCGGACCGAATTGAGGCGCAGATGACCATTTCCAAGGCTCCCCAGTCCATGCCCAACCCGCCCCTGATTGCTGGCCGGACCATCTCCACCATCACACTGACGGAGGTCTCCGGCGCGGAGTACAGCATGGACGGCGGCGAGACGTGGCAGGACAGTCCCCGCTTCACCGGCCTGTCCCCGGATACCGCCTACCGCTTTACCCAGCGGATGAAGGAGGCGGACAATTTCCTCCCCTCCGACAGTCAGACGGTGGAGGCCCGGACCGTGGCGGACACCGGACTGCGCTATGAGATCGACTTCTTCCATGAGGCCATCTATTTTGATACCAGCGTGGTGGCGGTCAGTACCGACCGGAACATGACCGCCCTCCTGACAAACGGTGCGTCCATCGAACCGGGCGCGGTCCTCTATCTGCGCCTCATCGACAGCGGCACCGGCGAACCCGGCTCCATTACTGCGGAGACGATGCCGGACCGCCCCGATGCACCGGAGGTAAAGGCAGACCTCCATACGCTGACGGTGAACACCACCAGGAGCATGGAGTGTTCCGTCAACGGCGGCAAGACCTGGGAGCGGTGCGCCTTGGACATGGATGTATCCGATTGGACCGGCAAGAAGTTCCTTGTCCGCGAAGCCGCAACAAGCAATCAGTTTTCCAGCGAGGCGGCGGAGATCAGCATCCCTGCCCGTGGGGAGAGGCCGTCCGTCACGCTGGATACCGCCGCTGAAACCATCAGCACCACCACGGATATGGACTGCTCCACGGACGGCGGCAGGACCTGGACCCCCTGCACCGGCCCCATGGACGTTTCCGAACTGACCGGGACAGACCTCCTTCTCCGCTTCCCCGGCAGCAGCGCCGCGCCGCCCAGCGATACCGCCACAGTGAAGATTCCCGCCCGCCGCAGGGCTCCCGCTGTGACCGGCACCAGTGAGACCCGCCTGGGATACCGGGACGGGGCGCTGGTTCGGACGGAGCGGGGCATGGAGTACCGCATCACCGGCGGGAACTGGACGGAGATCACCGGCAGCACGGTGGCCCCGCTGGCCCCCGGCACCTATGAGGTCCGCTATGCCGCCACAGAGGCCGAGTTTGTTTCGGAAATTCAGAAGGTGGTCATTGCCAAGGGGGAGCTGGCTGTCGCGCCGGATTCCAAACTGTCCCTGCTGAACCGTCAGGATCACATTGCCTACATCGTTGGACGAACCAGCACCCAGGCCGCGCCCAATGCCGACATCACCCGCGCCGAGGTCGTGACCATTCTCTACCGTCTGCTGACCCAGGAAGCCAAAGCGAACTACGGCACCAGCGCCGTCCCCTTCCAGGACGTGTCCGTCAGCGCGTGGTACGGCCCCGCTGTGGCCACTTTGGCGAACATGGACGTGCTCAACATCTATCCGGGCGGCACCTTTGAGCCGAACCGCAAGATCACCCGTGGGGAGCTGGCGGCGATTCTCGCCTCCTTCTGCGGCACAGCGGAGGATTCCGGCAGGGACCGGTTCTCCGACATCTCCGGGAATTGGGCGCGGCGGTACATCAATCAGGCGGCGGAGGCCGGTCTGATCTACGGCTACACGGACGGCACCTTCCGTCCCGACCAGAACATCACCCGCGCCGAAACCATTGTCATGGTCAACCGGATTCTGGGCCGTTCCGCTTCCGCTGACACAGTGCTGCGGGGCTACAAAACCTTCTCCGATGTTCCCACCGGCGCGTGGTACTACTGGGACATCGTGGAAGCGTCCAATCCCCACGGCTTTCAGATGAACGGTTCCACAGAAAAATGGACCGCCATTGGGTAAATCCAGCCAGAAAGGAGCGATTTTCTTTGTATATCAACACATTTCAGTACACAGCGGCGGACGTGGACTGCAAGCTGTGTACCCAGTACGGCGGGAAGAAGCGGGGCTGCAAGGCGGAGGGCTGTCCCTGGCTGGCGGAGCGGATCGAGGCCGGTGTGGTGGGCTATGAGGAAGCCGTCATGGAAACCTTCCCCCACGATGCCCACATGGACGCGAGGCTGCACACCGCCATCCGGCGCTTTTCCGGCTCCATGTTTCTGAACGCCGAGCACCGCCAGCGCATGGAGTATCTGAAAATCCGCCTGGGCTATAGCCGCCGCCGGGACAACCCGCCCTATTTCGCGGCCATGTATCTGCTCACCGCCAATGCGGACATCTACAACGCCGCCGCCAACTGCTTCTGCCGTCAGGGGATCGAGTTTGACTACGCGGTCATGAAGAACATGTCCCCCCACAACTACACCCTGTTCTCTGCGGCGCGGGACATCTACAACGATGCCACCGGCGTGACCCTCAGCGACCTTGCTAACCGGGAGGTCACGGACACGCTGGTATTCAGCCTCATCACCAACGCCCTGCTGATCGCCCGGTACGGCTGCGCCGTCCTGGCAATCAGGGAAAGGGGGAAGCGGTGAAGCCGGTCCACCTGCCCATCACAGGCCACGATCTGCTGGCGGTGGAGCGGTATCACGACGACACCCGCCACATGATCGAATTTCTGGTATTCACGGACTGCCCCCTGGGAGCGGCGGGGCAGTACATCCGGCGCTTTCTCACCGAGGCGGACTACGCCGCCGCCCTGGAGGCCCAGCGGCGCGGCTGCATCAGCATCCGCAGGCACGGCCACATCATTGAGGGCCATATCCTGCCCGATAAGCCGAAAAAACGGCGGGGAAAATAATTTTTAGGAGGTTTTTTTCATGTACAAGATTGATTCTCTGGAGAACGCTGTCCGCGAGTTGTACTACTCCGGCATCGCCGGGGCGGACTACGAGGACGCGGCGGTGGAGGCCATGCTGGACAGCATCGACTTCTACGCCCTGCTGCAAGCGGTCCGGCACAACGCCAAGACCGTCCACACCTACACCACCCACGGCAAAGCGCCCAAGTCCTTCAACTACCGCAGCGGGGAGCTGTTCAACCAGCGGGCCACACGCCTCTATGAGGACGTGGACCAGACCTGCTATAACGGCGATGTCCTGACGGGCCGCACCTATGAGCTGTGGCTGCTGGAGGACATGAGCCTTGTGTCCGTGGCCTGCGTGTCGCTGGCCTGTGACAGCGAGAACTTCGTCAGCCAGTACCGGGAGGTCAGCGGGGAGCGGGGCTGGCCCTGGGACAGCGGCCTCTGTCTGAGCCTGGAGGACCTGACGGAGAATCTGCTGGAGATGTGCCTGCCCTGCGGCGAGTGCAACATGCCCGTCTATGAGCTGTGATTCTGGATAGAAAGGGGTAAGAACAGGCTGTTCCCCCATGGCGGGGAAGAAAGAAAACGCGGAAACCTTTACGTCCGTGGCGCTGAGCGGCGGCAAGGATTCGAGCGCGCTCCTGCTGCTGATGATCGAAAAGGACATGCCCATTGACGCGGTGATACGGGCGGACACTGGGATGGATTTCCCTGAGATGGAGGACCACATTGGCAAACTGGACGAGCTTCTCTACCGGGAACGCGGCATCCATGTTACCACCCTGCGCCACCCCCACGGTTTTGAATGGATGATGTTTGACGAGCCCAAGCAAAAACCGAGCTGTCTGGAACGCCGTGCCAGATTGGGGATACCGCCATATGGCAACGGTTGGCCTGGGGTAAAGGTCCGCTGGTGTACCGGACAGCTCAAGACCCACCTGATGGATAAAGAGGTCAACCGGCTGAAAAAGGGGAAAAGCGCCTTGCATTGCATCGGCGTTGCCGCTGACGAGGCACACCGCTGCAAGGATGATCCCCACAAACGCTATCCTCTGGTGGAGTGGGGCATCACCGAAGCCCAGGCGTTGCAAATTTGCTACGACCGTGGCTTTGACTTTGGCGGGCTTTATCAAATCTACCGCCGCGCTTCGTGCTGGTGTTGTCCCCTCCAGAGAATTGGGGAGCTGAAAAAACTCCGGCAGCACCACCCGGAACTGTGGGCGCGGCTGCTGGATATGGACAACCGGGCGCGGGCACAGTTTGGTCCCGGCCCGCTGGGACAATTCAAGAAGGACTGGAGCGTGGCACGCCTGGAGGAACGCTTCGCCAGGGAGGACGCGCAGAGCGCGGATACGACAAAATAATTTCAAGATTGGAGTTGAGGTAAGTGGCTGTATACCGGGTTGAGCGGACGCGGGATTACACTGTCATGTGTAACTATCATTTGAAGGACAAGGCTTTGAGCCTCAAGGCCAAGGGGCTGCTGTCCATGATGCTCTCCATGCCGGAGGAATGGAACTACTCCACGCGGGGCCTTGCCGCTATCTGCAAGGAGGGCGTGGAGGCCATCGGCAACGCGCTGAAGGAGCTGGAGAAGGCGGGCTACATGGTGCGCCGCCAGCTGCGCGGGGACAATGGCCGGATCACCGATACGGAGTACATCATCTATGAGAAGCCCCAGGACACGATGCCGCCCGCGCCGGAGGAACCGGTCGAGCCTGAACCGGATACAGATACCCCGGATACCGTCCCGCCGGATACGGATTCTCCATATACGGGTTTCCCGGATATGGTGGAGCCGGATGCGGAAAACCGCCCGGAATTAAATATAAAGAAATCAAGAATAAAAAAATCAAGTACTCATGGATCAAATATTCATTCTATCCTTCCCCCCTGCCCCCCGGCACCAACGCCTCCGGCGGAAGGAAGGAACGAAGTGACGGAGAAGCGAGAAGAGATTCGTGAGCAGATTGAGTACGGCCTGATTACCAATCCCGCCAATCGGGAACAGGTGGACGAGTTCGTGGAGATCATGCTGGAGGTGGCGCTGTCAAAGAGTCCCATCATGAAGATCGGGCGGAACGCGGAGTATCCCACCGCCCTGGTCCAGCAGCGGTTTGAGCGTATCAACAGCAGTCACATCGAGAAGGTCCTGGATGCCATCCGGGAAAATACTACCCGCGTCTGGAACACGCGGGCCTATCTGCTGGCGGCGCTGTTCAACGCGCCGTCCACCACGGACAATCACTACACCATGCTGGTCAACCACGATATGAACGGCGGCTGAGAGGCCGCTTTTTTCGTGCCCGGAGAAAGGAGAGCGCATGAAATATCTGCTGCGCCGTCTGGTGGTCCCGCCCTAGCGCGGGGCGCTGCCACGGCACAAAATTTGAGCGAAAGGAGGCGAAGGTCCCATGCAGGAGGAAGTGGAGAGCAGGACCCTGACCCTGGCGGTCAACGGTGCAAAGTTCTCTGGGCGGCTGCTCAAAGCCGCCGTCTGCAAGTACATGGCCCACCGCAAGGAGGTCAAGCAGCAAAAGAATCGGGACGGCCCCGTGGTCCCCCACGGCAAGCAGTCCGTGAAGGAGTTGATCGGGCAGGGGCAGGGGGTGTCCAACATCGAGCTGACGGACCCCTCCATCCGGGACTTTGACCGCATTGCCCGAAAATACGGCGTGGACTACGCCGTCAAGCGGGACAGGAGCAGCGACCCGCCCCGTTTCCTGATCTTTTTCAAGGGCCGCGACAATGACGCGATCACCGCCGCGTTCCAGGAGTACACCAATCAGAAGGTCAAAAAAGCCTCCCGGCCCTCGGTGATGAAGCGGCTGGAGGCGTTCAGGGACATGGTGGTGGACAGCGCGGATCGGGTCCGAAAGAAGGTGTTGGAGCGGTGAAACAGGTCAATATCAAGAAGCTGGTCATTCCCAACATCCCCTACTTCGTTCTGGGGCTCTACGCCACAAAGCTGGGCGAGGCATGGCGGCTGGCGGCGGGAGCGGACGCTTCGCAGAAGCTGCTGCACATCATGGACGGCCTTGTGCTGGCCTTTCAGTCCGCCGCCCCCAGCTTCCACCCGTTCGATCTGCTGGTGGGCATCGCCTGCGGCGCGGCCCTCCGGTTCGCGGTCTACATGAAGGGCAAAAACGCCAAGAAATACCGCCAAGGAGCGGAATATGGTGCGGCTCGTTGGGGCAACGCCCAAGACATTGCCCCTTATGTCGCACCAAAGTTCGAGGACAACATCATCCTCACCCAGACGGAGAGCCTGACCATGAACAGCCGCCCAAAGGACCCAAAAACAGCTCGGAACAAAAACGTGCTGATTATCGGAGGCTCCGGCAGCGGTAAAACTCGCTTTTGGTTGAAGCCCAACCTCATGCAGTGTACGTCAAAATCCTACCCGGTTTCGTTCGTGGTCACTGACCCGAAAGGCACAATCGTTCTGGAGACGGGGAAACTGTTGCAGCGCAACAAGTACCGCATCAAAATCCTAAATACGATCAATTTCAAGAAGTCCCACCACTATAATCCGTTCGCGTACATTCACAGTGAAAAGGACATTTTGAAGCTGGTAACGGCCCTGATTGCCAACACTTCCAACGGGCAAAAAGGCGCTGACCCGTTCTGGGAGAAGGCTGAAACGCTTCTGTACACCGCGCTCATCGGCTATCTCCACTATGAGGCCCCTGTGGAGGAACAGAACTTTGCCATGCTGGCTACGCTCATCAACTCCATGGAGGTCCGGGAGGACGATGAGGAATTTAAGAACAGTGTCGATCTGATGTTTGAGGAACTGGCTCAGGAGAAGCCCGACCACTTCGCTGTCCGGCAATATGCCAAATACCGCTTGGCCGCTGGCAAAACCGCGAAGTCGATTCTGGTGAGCTGCGGCGCGAGGCTGGCTCCCTTTGACATCGCCGAACTGCGGGAAGTGACCGCCTATGACGAGCTGGAGCTGGACACGCTGGGAGACCGGAAAACGGCACTGTTCCTTATTATGAGTGATACGGATGACACCTTTAACTTCCTGATCTCCCTCTGCTACACCCAGCTTTTCAACCTTCTCTGTGAAAAGGCGGATGACGTGTACGGCGGACGGCTCCCGGTCCATGTCCGCTGCCTCATTGACGAGGCGGCGAACATCGGGCAGATTCCAAAGCTGGAAAAGCTGGTTGCCACCATCCGAAGCCGGGAGATTTCCGCTTGTCTGGTTTTGCAGGCGCAAAGTCAGCTAAAAGCCATATACAAGGATAATTGTGACACAATTATCGGCAATATGGACGCGAAAATCTTCCTTGGCGGCTCCGAACCCACCACGCTGAAAGAGCTTTCTTCCTCGCTGGGCAAGGAGACCATAGACACCGTGCGCCCAGATAGGGCATTGAGTAAAGTAGCAAAAGGCACTACCCCGTAAGATAACGCGGGAAACAGCCTGCCTAACCGAAAGGCGAAAGCTGACACGGGAACACAGCACGGCAGGAAAGCAGTAAGTCACCTGAAGATAAGTTGGTGCGACTGAACTGCAATGTTAAGCGGATATGAGGCTGAAGTTGGGTTTACTGAACGCAAGTTTCTAATTTCTGTTATTGGTCAGACGGAGGAAAGTATCTGAAACCTCTGGCACAAGGACGATTGATTATAGGTGTCAATCAATCGGTTGTCAAAAAAAAAAAAACTTGTGCAATCTGTAGGGGAACCTATGGCAAGGAAACGAAAGCGAAGTCCGACAATCCGCATTTGCCTGTACTCAGTGCTAACTGGGGATGCCCTAAACAGGAACGCCACCTAAAGGAGGTGAACCACCGGCTATGGCTGTAGAGCCTGAAAATCCTGCATGGGTACGGAACGCCCATAGTAGTCCGCGAGGGTTAATGACCCTTACATGGCGAAGGGGCGTAGTTATTGCGTACTAAAATCGTAAATTGATTAGGGAGGAAAGCCTCGCAAATGAAACCAACAATGGAGATTTTAGCAAGAATCAGCAAAAATTCATTGGAAAACAAGGAAGAAATATTCACGAAACTGTACCGCTACCTGCTGCGCCCGGACATTTATTTTGCAGCCTACAAAAATCTGTATGCAAACAAGGGAGCGGCAACAAAGGGAGCAACGGATGATACAGCAGATGGGTTCAGCGAAGCAAAAATAGCAAAAATCATTCAAAAGCTCGCTGACGAAACCTATCAGCCTACCCCGGTCAGAAGAACCTATATCCAGAAAAAGAACGGCTCGAAAAAGAAGCGTCCCCTGGGAATCCCCACATTCACGGACAAGCTGGTGCAGGAAGCCCTGCGTATGGTGCTGGAAGCAGTTTATGAACCTGTTTTCCTGCCGGTATCCCACGGATTTCGGCCTAACAGAAGCTGCCACACGGCGCTGAAATCCTTGAAACGGGAGTTCAACGGCGCACGGTGGTTTGTCGAGGGGGATATAAAAGGCTGCTTTGACAACATCGACCACCAAGTCCTCGCTGGGTTAATCCACAGCAAAATCAAGGACGCCCGTATTATCAAGCTGATTTACAAATTTCTGAAAGCCGGTTATCTGGAGGATTGGCAGTACCACAAAACCTACAGCGGCACACCGCAGGGCGGCATTATTTCTCCGCTGCTGGCTAACATCTACCTGCATGAGCTGGATAAATTTGTAATGAAGCTAAAAGGCGAATTTGATACCCGCTGCAAAGAACCTATCAGAACCGAATACCGTCTGTTGAGCAACGAAATTCAAAATCTTTCCTATCACATTGGCAGGGCAGATGGCATTGAAAAAGAACGTATGCTTGCCGAATATCGGCAGAAACGGAAGTTGATGTTAAAAATGCCCTGTACCGCTCAAACGAGCAAATGTATCAAATATATTCGCTATGCGGATGACTTCATCCTTGGTGTGAAAGGGAGCAAGAATGATTGCGTCTGGCTGAAAGAGCAGTTGTCCAAATTCATTGCTGGGACGCTGAAAATGGAACTCAGCGCAGACAAGACACTCATAACACACAGCAGCCAAAGCGCACGATTCCTGGGGTATGATGTGCGGGTTCGGAGAAACGGGATAATAAAACGTGGCGGCCCTGGCAGAAAGACAAAGCGGACGCTCAATAACTCCTGCGAATTAGCCGTTCCATTCAACGACAAAATTCACAAATTCATCTTTGCAAACAAAATTGCGGTACAAAAGGACGACGGGACGCTATTTCCAGTACATCGTGCGTCCCTGCTGCGGCTCACAGACCTTGAAATCGTCTCAGCCTACAATGCGGAGCTGCGGGGAATTTGCAACTACTATGGGCTTGCCAGTAATTTCTACAAGCTGTGTTATCTGGCTTATCTCATGGAGTACAGCTGCTTGAAAACCCTTGCCAGTAAGCATAAATGCACCATCTCCAAAGTCGTTGCCATGTTCAAGGACGGAGGCGGAAAATGGGGTATCCCCTACAAGACGAAAACAGGTATAAAGAGATGCTACTTTGCAAAATACGCCGACTGCATAGGCAAATCTGACCCCTCAGATGTGGTGTGTAATGCCGCAGTCATGTATGGGTATTCCAGAAATGCGCTCGAAAAGCGGCTAAAAGCAAAGGTTTGTGAGTTATGCGGTACGACCGAAAGTGATTGTTATGAAATCCACCATGTAAACAAGCTCAAAAATCTAAAGGGTAAACAGTCCTGGGAAATCGTAATGATTGCAAAACGCCGTAAGACGCTGGTCGTTTGCAGAAAATGCCATATTGCGATTCATAACCAATGATTCAATGCTGACCAAGCGATAACAGAGCCGGATACATTGAGAGATGTAAGTCCGGTTCCCGGAGAGGGTGGTGCAAACCTGCCATAGTAATATGGCAAGGCGGTGCCTCCCTACTCCACTACAACACCGGTGAAAGCCGGGGCCGTGAGACCTCCCACTCGCTCAATTATCAGAAGCTGGGCAAGGCCCTCATGGACATTGATGAGCTTGCGGTATTGGACGGAAGCAAGTGCATTTTGCAGCTGCGGGGCGTTCGCCCCTTCCTGTCCAGTAAGTACGACATCACCCGGCATCCCAACTATAAGTACCTGGCTGACTTTGATAAGAAAAACACTTTCGACATAGAGGGTTTTCTTTCAACGCAGCTGAAACCGAAGCCCTCCGAGGTCTACGATGTGTTCGAGGTAGACGTATCGGAGGATGACATTGCGGAACCTGCTGGTGAAAATGAGTAACCGGCGGTAGTCCGCAAACAGGGGAGAATGCGCCTTCAATCATTTATTTTCAATTTTTGGAGGTACATTTATGGCTTTCTTCACTTCTGCTGTCACTACTTTGCAGACCCTCGTTGTGGCTCTGGGCGCTGGCCTGGGCGTGTGGGGCGTCATTAACCTGTTGGAGGGTTATGGAAACGACAACCCCGGCGCGAAGTCCCAGGGCATGAAGCAGCTCATGGCGGGCGGCGGTGTGGCCCTGATCGGTACGACCCTGGTCCCCCTGCTGTCCGGCCTGTTCAGCTGAGCGGCGCGGCTGAGGCCGCAGCAACCCTATCAACCGGGCGGAGCGCATGAACCCGCCCTATCCCATGCCCCTCCCGCGCAGGCGGGAGGGGCGAAAAAGGAGGTAGACCCCTATGGGTTTCGTATGGGATGCCCTGACTGACTGGCTGAAAGAGTTGCTGGTCAGCGGTATTCTCAGCAATCTGAGCGGGATGTTCGACAGTGTGAACGATAAGGTGGGGGACATCTCCACCCAGGTCGGCATGACCCCCCAGGCGTGGAACAGCGGCATTTTCAGTATGGTGCAGACCCTCTCTGAAACCGTCATTCTTCCTATTGCCGGGGTAATCCTCGCCTTTATCATGACGCTGGAGTTGATTCAGCTCATCGCTGATAAGAATAATCTCCATGATGTGGACACCTGGATGTTTTTCAAATGGACGTTCAAAACGGCCTGTGCCGTCCTGATCGTCACCAACACCTGGAACATCGTCATGGGCGTATTTGATGTGGCGCAGAGCGTTGTCGCCAGCGCCTCCGGCGTGATCAGCGGCAGCACCAGCATAGACCTGAACACCATCATCCCGGATTTGCAGACACAGCTGGAAGCAATGGAACTGGGGCCGCTGCTGGGACTGTGGGTACAGTCCATCTTTGTCGGCATTACCATGTGGGCGCTGACAATCTGTGTTTTCCTCATCACATTTGGCAGGATGATTGAAATCTATCTCGTCACCAGCGTGGCCCCCATTCCTATGGCGGCAATGCTGGGCAAGGAGTTCGGAGGCATGGGCCAGAACTACTTGAAATCGCTGTTCGCCCTGGGATTCCAGGGCTTTCTCATCATGGTGTGCGTTGCAATTTACGCCGTTCTGGTGCAGGGCATCGCCGTCAGCGGGGATGTCAGTTCCGCAATCTGGACGTGTATGGGATACACAGTGCTGCTGTGCTTTACCCTGTTTAAGACGGGGAGCCTGACAAAAAGCGTATTCGCGGCGCACTGACGCCGAGAGTTCGGTCAAATTGGATGCTCCGATTTAGTATATTGTTCTGCCACATGAAGTCCCTTCTCATCGTACCATGCGCTAATTTGAGAGATTATTTTTTGCCGCATCTGCTGCTTATCTAGCAGTTGATAACTGTAGTCACAGCTTGCCTCCATAAGGGCGAGTTCTACGTTCGTTTCTGAAATCAGCCGGTAGCTTTTCCTCTGACCAATGTATTTGGTTCGTAAAGCGTAAAGGCGAAAGGTTTCACCGTTGTTTCGGAGTGCAAGAAATATCTCTAACGCCAACAGACCAACAGGGGTGCTTTCATCAACAATGAAAGTATCAAAGCCGTGTTCAAGCGCCCAAGAATAGACCTTCTGTACACTTCTCCGATAATGTCGTGCTGTCAGAAAATTACACTTCCGCTTTTTGTACCCACCGCTGAACAGCATGGTGTTTTCCAGTTGTAAAACCGGCTCTGAGCGAATGCATTCTTCGTACTCCCTGTCTAATTCCTCTGCCAGTGAGCGAAATTCCTGCTGTTCGGCAATACCGGCAAGTTCCTGTGCGCGGGATTCATACCAGGCAGGATTAATTCGCATTTTCAGATCTTCAAAGGTCATGCGAATATGGAATCTGAGTCGTTGGTATTGTTGCATTATTATCATCACCTGCTACTTTCTGTCTATGGTTTAAGACTGCCCTCACTATATATAACGTAGCAGACGTGCAAAACGGGACACTACTTCACATTTTTTTCAAAAAGCAGAGTGAAGTAATTGCTGTTCTGCCATAAGACATGCCACACTAACCGCTGAAAAGGAGGATGGAACCCTTTGAATAACGCACAGTTGCTTTCTGCCCTGCAAGTGAAAATGGCGGCAGAGCAGGACAAGTTTCGGGATTGGCTTCTGAGCCAATCCCCGGAGGAAATTCTGAGGCACACCTTTGAATACTCGGTGCGGCAGGACATCGTTCTGCTGATGGACAATGCACAACTCAGTAGCAAGGACCTGCGGACCCTGCTGTCCTCGCCAACGCCGCTGGCCGATGTGTTTGATGCCTTCAACGGCATGGATACCGGCATCGTGGACACCATCCAGGCGTGTATGGAGGAAAGCGCCGGTAGGATGCGGGAAGCGGCACGGCATAATTCTACGGTTATTCCGCAGAGGCCGTCCGTGCTGGGTAAGCTCCAGACCAAGGCACCGGAAACGCCCAAATTGCACAGTGCGAAGAAAGAGCACGGTGCGCGATGAAGGTCGGGATCGTGGATGTAGACAGCCACCGGTGGCCCAACCTCTGTCTGATGAAGCTGTCGGCGTGGCACAAGGCCCAGGGGGACACGGTGGAGTGGTGGAAGCCCGCAGGCTGGTACGATCTCGTCTACAAAAGCCGCGTGTTCACGGACACCTACTCCAGGGACAGGATCATCGTCAGCAACGCCGCCCAGGTGATTCGGGGCGGCACCGGCTACGGCCCCGGCCCTGACCTCCCGGACGAGGTGGAGCATATCTACCCAGACTACAGCATCTATCCGCAGTTCCCGGACACCGCCTACGGCTTTCTGACGCGGGGGTGTCCGCGTTCATGCCCTTTTGCATCGTATCGGGGAAGGAGGGGCGGCACAGCGTAAAAACAGCCGATCTCTCCGAGTTCTGGAGCGGGCAGCGAGAAATCAAACTGATGGACGCTAATCTGCTGGCCTGCCCGGACCACGGAGAACTGCTGGTTCAGCTTGCGGAGAGCCGCGCCTGCGTGGACTTCTCCCAGGGCCTCGACATCCGGCTCATTACGCCGGACAATGCGGCACTGTTGAACAAAGTCCGCACAAAAGCGGTGCATTTCGCCTGGGACAACCCTGATATGGACCTTACCCCATACTTCCGCCGCTTCCTGGAGCTGACCAGCATCAAAAACTTCCGCAAGAGGAAGGTCTACGTTCTCACCAACTACGGCAGCACCCACGAACAGGACCTGTACCGGGTGAACACCCTGCGGGCGATGGGCTATGACCCCTATGTCATGGTCTATGAGCGGCCCACCGCCCCGGCGATTACCCGGCATTTGCAGCGATGGGTGAACAACAAGCGGATTTTCCATACCGTTGCCAGCTTTGCGGACTATGCTCCCGCACAAAAATTGATAGAAGGAGGCGGCACAGCATTTGGCAGTACATGATCCGATTACACTGGCCTCGCTCTTTGACGGCATAGGCGGCTTTCCCTATGCCGCCTCTTTTTATGGCATACGCTCCCTGTGGGCCAGCGAGATCGTGCCGGAGTGCGTATCCGTTACCCGGCGGCATTTTCCTGATATGGTCCATATGGGGGACATCACCCAGCTTCACGGCGGAACGCTCCCGCCTGTAGACATTGTGACCTTTGGAAGCCCGTGCCAAGGGCTTTCCGTCAGCGGACAGCGCCGGGGGCTGGCGGACAAACGCAGCGGCCTCTTTCTGGA
Organism: uncultured bacterium; assembly: GCA_948469375.1. Classification (GTDB taxonomy): domain Bacteria; phylum Bacillota; class Clostridia; order Oscillospirales; family Oscillospiraceae; genus Enterenecus. The sequence goes on from CAOKLO010000011.1 coordinate 15,938, forward strand.
GGCCATACGCATTATGGATGAAATGAGGGAGGCGACACATGGCGAATATCCCAAAATCGCGCTGTTCGAGAATGTCCCCGGCGCTCTGTCATCCGCTGGAGGGCTTGACTATCAGGTTGTCCTCCAGTCGTTCACAAAGGCCCAAATTCCAATGCCTCCATCTGGAAAGTGGGCAAACGCCGGAATGGTACGAGGCGGAGGCGTTGATCTCGCTTGGTGCGTGTACGATGCCCAACATTTCGGAACGGCACAGCGGCGCAGGCGCTTGTTTCTTGTCTGCGATTTTGCAGGAGAATGTGCCGGAGAGATACTGTTTGTCCCCAAAAGCCTGCGCGGGTATTTTGAGGCGGGCGGAGCGCCGAAGCAAGGTCTTACCGCCTTTGCTGAAAGCGGCGTTGATGCAGCAGGCGGGGAAATCGCAAGTCTGAACAGCCGCTTGGCTGAACCACTGTGTATGGGAACCTCGCAGGCCAACGCCAGTATTTTAGCGGGGCAGTCCCCCACGCTGACCTGCGCCCACGGTCAGGTACCGATCCTGGTCCACCCGCAGATTGCCGGAACCCTGTGCGCCTCCGGCGCTGGCCTCTCCCGCCCCGCCGGGATGAAGAGTGAAACAGATTTCTGCGTCACCAGTGTCGAGTTTTGTGAAAGCGGAAGCGCGGACAATCAGAATTCCGGTCGTATCCGTTTCTGTTTGCGGCGGCTCTCCCCACTAGAGGCGGAAAGGCTGATGGGTTTCCCGGATTTTTGGACGGAGTACGGCCACGATGGGCGCTCTATCAGCGAAACGAAACGCTATTCTATGTTGGGCAACAGCGTTTGCACACCCTGTGTGGCCTATATCATGCAGGGGATTCAACAGGTATTACAAAGGAGGAATTAGTCTCATGGCCTATGTCCCTGTCCCGAAGGACCTCTCGCGGGTCAAAAGCAAAATCGCGTTCAACATGACAAAACGGCAGCTGATCTGTTTTGGCGGCGGTGCGCTTCTGGGCGTTCCGCTTTTCTTTCTGCTCAAAGCACCGCTGGGGAGCAGCACGGCGGCGATGTGCATGATGCTGGTCATGCTCCCGTTCTTCCTGCTGGGTATGTACGAGAAGAACGGACAGCCTCTGGAGAAGGTCGTGGCAAACATCGTGCGCATGTGCTTCCTCCGGCCCCGTCAGCGGCCCTACCGGACCAACAATTTCTATGCCGCCCTGGAGCGGCAGGACCGGCTCGACAAGGAGGTGTACCACATTGTCCACCGAAAAGCGCAGGCTGACGCGCGCGGAGCGTCAGCAGATCGAACAGGCAATCGCAAGGGCAAAAAGGACGGATAAAAAGGAGCTGTCCGCCCAGGACAGTATCCCCTATCAGCGGATGTACCCGGACGGCATCTGCCGCGTCACCGATACCTATTACACCAAGACGGTGCAATTCCAGGACATCAACTATCAGCTCAGTCAGAACGAGGACAAAACCGCCATTTTTGAGGGCTGGAGCGATTTCCTCAACTACTTCGACAGCTCCATCCACTTCCAGCTGTCCTTTCTGAACCTCTCCGCCGCCCAGGACGGCTTCTCCCGGAGCATTGTCATCCCCCTCCAGCCGGACGGCTTTGACGATGTACGCTTGGAGTACACGGAGATGCTGCAAAACCAGCTGGCGAAGGGCAACAACGGGCTTTCCAAAACGAAGTACCTCACCTTTGGCATCAACGCGGAAAACATCAAGATCGCAAAACCCCGGCTGGAGCGGATTGAGACCGATGTCGCCAACAATTTCAAGCGGCTGGGCGTGGCCTGCTCCCCCATGAACGGCGCGGAACGCCTGCGGCTGCTCCACGCCATCTTCCATATGGACGGCCAGGAGCATTTCCGGTTCTCCTGGGACTGGCTGGCCCCCTCCGGCCTCTCCACCAAGGACTTCATCGCCCCCAGCTCCTTTGAGTTCAAAAACGGGCGGATGTTCCGCATGGGGCAGAAGTTCGGCGCGGCCTCCTTTGTCCAGATTCTCGCCCCCGAGCTGAACGACCGGATGCTGGCGGATTTCCTGGACATGGAATCCAGTCAGATCGTCAACCTCCATATCCAGTCCGTGGACCAGATCAACGCCATCAAGACCGTCAAGCGGAAGCTCACCGACCTGGACCGGCAGAAGATCGAGGAACAGAAAAAGGCGTTTCGCGGCGGCTACGATATGGACCTGATCCCGTCCGACCTCGCCACCTATGGCAATGAGGCCAAGAAGCTGCTGCAAGACCTCCAGAGCCGGAACGAGCGGATGTTCCTCATGACCTTCCTGGTGGTGAACACGGCGGACAGCCAGCGGCAGCTTGGAAACAACGTCTTCCAGGCCAGCTCCATTGCTCAGAAGCACAACTGCCAGCTGGTCCGCCTGGACTTTCAGCAGGAGGAAGCCCTGATGTCCTCCCTGCCTCTGGGGCTGAACCAGATCGAGATTCAGCGGAGCCTCACCACCAGCTCCACCGCCATTTTCGTCCCCTTCACCACCGAAGAGCTGTTTCAGAGCGGCAAGGAAGCCCTCTACTATGGGCTGAACGCCCTCAGCAACAACCTCATCATGGTGGACCGCAAGCTGTTAAAGAACCCTAACGGGTTAATCCTTGGCACCCCTGGCAGCGGCAAATCCTTCTCCGCGAAGCGGGAAATGCTCAACGTCTTCCTCGTCACCGATGATGATATTCTCATCGCGGACCCGGAGGCCGAGTATTATCCCCTGGTCCAGCGGCTGGGCGGTCAGGTCATCAAAATCTCTCCCACCAGCAAGCAGTACGTCAACCCCATGGACCTCAACCTGGACTATTCGGACGATGAATCCCCGCTGTCGCTGAAGGTGGACTTTCTGCTCTCCTTCTGCGACATCGTGGTGGGGAGCAAGGACGGCCTCCAGCCCGTGGAGAAGACGGTCATTGACCGCTGTGTCCGGCTGGTGTACCAGAACTATCTCAACGACCCCCGCCCGGAGAATATGCCCATTCTGGAGGACCTCTACAACACTCTCCGAGCGCAGGACGAGAAGGAGGCCCACTTCATCGCCACCGCGCTGGAAATCTACGTCACCGGCAGTCTCAACGTGTTCAACCACCGGACCAATGTGGACATCAACAACCGGATCGTGGCCTACGACATCAAGGAGCTGGGCAAGCAGCTCAAGCAGCTGGGGATGCTGGTCATTCAGGATCAGGTGTGGAACCGCGTCACAGTAAATCGTGCCGCCGGGAAGACTACGCGGTATTACTGTGACGAATTTCACCTTTTGCTGAAAGGCGAATTGGCCTCCTGGAGTGTGGAAATCTGGAAAAGATTCCGAAAATGGGGAGGAATCCCGACCGGAATTACGCAAAACAGCAAGGACCTCCTGGCAAGCCCGGAGATTTCCAACATCCTGGAGAACAGCGATTTCATCTATATGCTCAATCAGGCCCAGGGCGACCGGCAGATTCTGGCGAAGCAGCTGAACATCTCTCCGCATCAGCTCTCTTACGTTACTCATTCTGGCGAGGGCGAGGGGCTGCTGTTCTACGGCAACATCATCCTGCCCTTTGTGGACCGCTTCCCCAAGGATACGGAACTGTACCGGATCATGACCACGAAGCCGTCTGAAATGACGGCGGAGGCGGCGGTATGAAGAAAAATCCCCGCCTCCAGTTTACGGATTCCGAGCTGAACCCGAAGCTGCGCCAGCGCGTCCGCCGCGCCGGAAAGGCGGCGGACAAGGCGGAGGCGGCGCGGGAGAAGATACCCAAGGCCAAAAAGAAGGTCAAACGGGCGGTCCTGGACCCGGAAACCGGGAAAATCAAGGCGCGGCTTTTCTTTGAGGAAGTAGACAAGCCGAAGCCCCCCTCCAAATTGTCCCACGCCGTTCGGGACACCCCCGGCAATACGCTGGCTGCGACCGTCCACCGGGAAGTGCGGCAGTCCGAGCAGGACAACGTTGGCCTGGAAATCGCCCACCGGCTGGAAGAAGCGGCGGAGGCTGGCGGACGGCTGGCACAGCACTCCTACCGCGCCGGGAAGTTAAAGCCCTACCGGAAAGCGGCGAAAGCGGAGCGGCAGCTGGAAAAGGCCAATGTGAACGCCCTGTATCAGAAGCACCTCCAGGACAACCCCCAGCTCTCCAGCAACCCCCTCTCCCGCTGGCATCAGAAGCGGGCCATCCGGAAGCAGTACGCCGCTTCGGTCCGTTCCGGCCAGAGCGCCGCCGCAACGGTAGAGACTACCGCAAAAACGGCGGCGGAGAAGGTGAAAGAGGGCACGGATTTCGTCCGGCGGCACAAAAAGGGCATCGGCATCATTGCCGGACTGGCGGTGTGCGTCTGCCTGCTGCTCAACTGCGTGTCCTCCTGTTCCATTCTGGCACAGGGGATCGCGTCCAGCCTGGGCAGCTCCACCTTCCCCTGCGAGGATGCGGATATGCTGGGCGCGGAGGCGGCGTATGCGGGGATGGAGGCGGCGCTCCAGAATGAGCTGAACAACTATGCCGCCCTGCACCCCGGCTATGATGAATACCGCTTCGACCTGGACGAGATCGGGCATGACCCCTACGTCCTCATTTCCCTGCTCACCGCCTGCCACGGCGGACCCTGGACGCTCCCGGAGGTCCAGGGGACCCTCGATCTGCTCTTTGACCAGCAGTACACCCTTACGGAGGCCGTGACAACGGAGACACGCTACAACGCCGCCGGTCATCCGTATCCCTGGACCGTCTGCAATGTAACGCTGGAGAATTTCGACCTGTCCCACCTTCCGGCCTATCTGCTGGACGAGGACGGCCTGAGCCTCTACGCCAGCTTCATGGCGAACCTGGGCAACCGGCCCGACCTGTTCCCCGTGGGAGCCTACCCCAACGCCTCCCAGACACAGCCCTATCTGGACTATGACGTGCCGCCGGAGGCTTTGGCGGACGCGCAGTTTGCCGCCATGCTCACCGAGGCGGAGAAGTATCTGGGGTTTCCCTATGTCTGGGGCGGAAGCAGTCCCTCTACATCATTTGATTGCAGCGGGTTTGTCAGTTGGGTCATCAATCACAGCGGATGGAACGTGGGGCGGCTGGGGGCCAAGGCCCTGTGTAATCTCTGTACGCCGGTATCCCCTGCCAACGCCCAACCGGGAGATTTGGTGTTTTTCATCAATACCTACAACGCTCCCGACCCCAGCGCACCCACCCACTGCGGCATCTATGTGGGCAATCACATGATGATCCACTGCGGCTCGCCGATCTCCTACGCCGACCTGAACAGCACCTACTGGCAGGACCACTTTTACACCTACGCCAGACTTCCATCCCCATAAAGCAGGAGGTTTGAATGGAGAGCTTCAGCAATCAACTCTACCACATGGACTGCATGGACCTGCTTGCGCAGCTCCCGGATGGCTGTGTGTCCATGGTCCTGACCGACCCGCCCTATGGAATCCAATATCAGAACAACTTTGCCCAGCACCCCCACCCCATGATCGCCGGGGATGACGGCATCGACTACGCGCATTTTTCCAAAGAGTGCTTCCGCATTTTGCGCGATGACGCACACGCCTATTTCTTCACCCGCTTTGACTGCTACCCGTATCACTACCAATGTTTGAAGCAGGCGGGCTTTTCCATCAAAAACTGTCTGGTGGTGGAGAAGGGCTCTGTAGGCGGGATTGGCGATTTGCGGGGCAGCTATGCCAACAACGCCGAGTGGATTATCTTCTGCCAAAAAGGGCGGCGGACATTCCAAAGCACCACGCTGCTGGAAAACCGAAAAAAGGAAGGGACACTGTTTCGTCCGGGAGCGAACCCCAGCAAACGCTATAAGACCCGGTTCAATGCCTGCTGGTTCGGCGCGGAGTACCCCAAAGCCACCCATAACGCCGTCTGGCAGAAGAAGAACCAGATATTCCATCCCACTGTCAAAAACGAGGTCTTTTTATCCTGGCTGATTCAGATTTCCAGCCAGCCGGGGGAGCTGATTTTTGACGGGTTTATGGGCAGCGGCAGCACAGCGGTGGCGGCAATTTCCACCGGGCGGCGCTATTTGGGGGCGGAGATCAACCGGGATTATTTTGAGCTGGCACAGAGCAGGATCGCCCAAAAAGGAAAGGAGTTGCATCATAATGAATCCGAAGATCAGGAAAATTGACATCGAGTATGAGAAGAACGCGGCAAAGATCACCGAGCTGCAAGAGCGGCAGCGTGAGCTGGAGAAGCTGCGCCTGGAGCTGGAGAATCTGGACATCATTGGCATCGTGCGAAACATGGGCCTGACCCCGGACCAGCTGGCGGCGCTCATCCAGGCCAGCAAGACCGCCGCGCCCAGCGGCACCCCCGAGAGGAAGGAGGGAGCGGACCATGTGGAGAACTAAACTGCGTATCCTCGCCACCCTTCTGGCGGCGGTGCTGCTGCTGTCGGCCTTCACCGCCCCTGCGGGAGGCGCGGACATTGGCATTCAGATCGCCCCGCCCACCGGCTGGACGAACCGGGATGCCAATGTGACCATCACCATCACGGACCATGCCGGGAACGGCTTTTCGAGGGCAACGGTGAAGGGCGAAGGGGACTGGCGGGACATCACCGCTGAGCTGGAGCAGCAGTCCGGCCAGTACGATACGGTCCTGACGGTCTCCGGCAACTGCACCGTGACCGTCAACGTCACCGGCTGGGATGGCCAGACCTATGAGAAATCCCAGGAAATCAAATGCTTCGACCGGGATGCGCCCACCCTGCGCACCAGCTTCACCGCCCAGCAGCTCCATGTGGAGGCCGCTGACACGGCCTCCGGCGTGGCGGCGGTCTATGTGGATGGACAAAAATATACCGCGCTCGATAACGGCGCGGTGGATGTCCCTCTTGTGGAGATCGGGGCCGATCACCCCAAAATCAACGTCCAGGCGGAGGACAACGCGGGGAACCGCTCCCAGGCGGTGACGGTGGAGAACCCCAGCTATCAGACCGCCGCCAAGGAGCCGGAAGCGCCGCCTGTCCAGACCACGCCGCCCGTGACAACGAAGCCTGTAACTACCACGCAGACCACCACCGCTCTTCCCACGAAGCCCCCCACGGGCGGCGGTAGCACCACGACTACTGCGCCGGTTGAGCCTACAGCGCCCAGGGAGCCGGACGGGAAGGAGGAACCCGGTTCCGGTACGGCCCTGACCCCGGAGGGCAATCTGTCCCTCTCCGATGACATCCACAGCGCCACGTCAGAGGAAAAGCAGTTTGTCACCGTCACCACCAAGAGCGGAAACTACTTCTATCTGATTATCGACCGAGCCGAGGACGGCGAGAACAGCGTCCACTTCCTCAATCAGGTGGACGAGGCCGACCTGCTGGCTTTGATGGAAGACGGCGGGACTGGTGCTGCCACTCCCGCCGCCTGTTCCTGCACGGACAAGTGCAAGGCCGGAGCGGTCAATACCGCCTGTGAGCTGTGCGCCGTGGATATGACGGAGTGCGTGGGCAGGGAGCCGCCCCCGGAGCCTGACCCGGACCCGGATGTAGACCCCGATCCCGTTCCTGACCCCGATCCGAAACCGGAAAAGGGCGGCAAGAACGGTCTGCTGATCGTTGTGCTGGTGGTGGCCCTGGCGGGCGGCGGCGCGGCCTACTTCTTGAAATTCAAGAAGAACAAGCCCGACACCAAGGGCAGCGCCGATCTGGACGATTACGACTACGGTGATGAAGGCGATGAGGACGAAAAGGAGGACGAGGACGCATGACCCGCTTCACGGACAGCCCTATGGAGGGCATCATGCAGCAGCTTCCCCGCTCCCGCCGGGACCGGCCCACGCCGGTCCCGCCCAGGGGCCACCCCTGCCGGGGCTGCAAGCGGTATGGGTATGGCTGCGTCCTGCCCTGCCATCGTGGCGTGACCCGTCAGCCGGTTATTACTGGTCGCTCTCCTGCTCGATGATTCCATAGGGGACCACAATATTTTCCTCTGCCACGGGCGGGGACACTACGCCGTCCATCTGATACTGATACCAGTCTGAATCGTTCAGTTCATCCTCCGGGGGATAGGCGCAGACGGTGCATCCGGCATATTCGGGATTCTCCGATAAATCCTCACATATGGCCTCGATCAGCCGGTCCATGGCATCGTCAATATCCTCGCCGTACTCCACACCGACCAGCTCATGCTGGTTGTAGTTTTCAATATCTTCATCAGCAATGCGGTAAATGATGTACTTTTTCATAGCGATTACCTCTCACAGTATTTGTCTTCCCCATTGTAGCCTGTCCCGCCCTATAAAGCAACCCATATTTTTGAGCGGCCCCGACAAAATGCGGGGCCGCTCTCCATTTCAAGAAGGGAGTGATTTCCATGGTTAAGTTAGTGGTCACGGAAAAGCCGTCCGCCGCGATGAACATTGCCGCCGCTCTGGGGGTGAAGGGCAGAAAAGACGGCTGCATGGAGGGCAATGGCTGGCTGATCTCCTGGTGCGTGGGGCATCTGGCGGAGCTGGCCGAGCCTGCGGTCTATGACCCCCGGTACGGCAAGTGGCGGCGGGAGGACCTGCCCATCCTGCCGGAAAGCTGGCGGTTCACCATCAGCGGGAAAACGAGAGACCAGTTTGACACCCTGCGGGAGCTGCTGCGCCGGGAGGACGTGTCGGAGGTGGTCAACGCCTGTGACGCGGGGCGCGAGGGGGAATCCATCTTCCGCACGGTCTACTATCTGGCAGGATGCACCAAACCGATCAAACGGCTGTGGATTTCCAGCATGGAGGACGCGGCTATTCGGGAGGGATTTGCAAACCTCCGTCCCGGTGGGGACTATGACGGCCTCCACCAAGCCGCCCTCTGCCGCTCCAAGGCCGACTGGCTGGTGGGCATCAACGCCACCCGGCTGTTCTCCGTCCTCTATGGACGCACACTGAACATCGGGCGGGTTGTCTCGCCCACGCTGGCCCTCATCGTCCAGCGGGAGGCGGAAATCACCGCCTTTGAGCCGGTCCCGTTCTATACGGTGGAGCTGGACTGCGGCGGAGTGGCCCTGGCTGGGGAGCGGCTGGGGGACAAGTCCACGGCTCAATCCGTTGCCGCCGCCTGCAAGGGCGGAACAGCAATCGTTCAGACGGTGGAGCGGAAGGAGAAATCCGAAAAGGCCCCCGCCCTCTACGATCTGACCGCCCTCCAGCGGGAGGCCAACCGTACTCTGGGCTACACCGCCCAGGCCACGCTGGACTATCTGCAAGCCCTCTATGAAAAGAAACTGTGTACCTATCCCCGGACGGACAGCCGGTATCTCACCGATGATATGGAGGCCACGGTCCCCGCCCTGGTCTCCGCCGCCGCTGCCGTCTGCGGCCTGGACGCGCCGGGGGAGGTGCTGGCGGGGCAGGTGTGCAGCAGCAAAAAGGTCACGGATCACCACGCCATTGTCCCCACCAGGAGCGCGGCCACCACCGATATTCCCGCCCTGCCTCTGGGGGAGCGCGAGGTCCTGCGGCTGGTGTCCCTGGCGTTGCTCCGGGCGGTCTGCCCGCCCTTCCGGTATGCTGAGACCACTGTGACGGCGGAGTGCGGCGGTCACAGCTTCACCGCAAAGGGAAAGGCCCTGCTGGACATTGGCTGGAAAGCCTACGCGGACAAAGAGCCGTCTAAGGACAGCGTTCTCCCTGACGGACTGACAGAGGGGATGCCGCTGCCGGTGGAGGCGGTCCAGGTCAAGGAGGGCAAAACGGCACCCCCGAAGCACTTTACGGAAGACACCATCTTGAGCAGCATGGAGACCGCCGGGGCTGGTGACATGCCCGACGATGCGGAACGGCGCGGCATCGGGACCCCCGCCACCCGCGCCGGGATTCTGGAAAAGCTGGTATCCTCCGGGCTGGTGGAGCGGAAAAAAGCCAAGAAGATCACCAATCTCCTGCCCACCCAGGCGGGCAATTCCCTCATCGCCGTCCTGCCCGAGGCCCTGCAATCGCCCCTGCTCACCGCTGAGTGGGAGCACCGGCTGGGCGAGGTGGAGCGCGGCGCTCTTTCTCCGGAGGACTTCATGGCGGGCATCGCCGCCCTGGTGACAGAGCTGGTGGACACCTATCAGCCGGTCTCCGGCTGGGAAGTCCTGTTCCCCTCCGGCAAGGAGCGTGTCGGCCCCTGCCCCCGCTGCGGCGGCGCTGTCTCCGAGGGCAAAAAGGGCTTTTTCTGCGAGAATCCCGCCTGCCGCTTCGCCCTCTGGAAGGACAGCAAATTTTTCTCCGCAAAGAAAAAGTCCCTCACCAAATCCATTGCCGCCGCGCTGCTGAAGGACGCTCAGGTCCGGCTCAAGGGCTGCTGGTCCGAGAAAACCGGCAAAACCTACGATGCCACCGTACTCCTGGAGGACGATGGGGAGAAAACAAACTACAAGCTGGTGTTTGACAATGGCTGACCTTCCGCGCATGAATGAGCGGCAGCGCCGCCGTGCCAAGCGGCTCATCCGCCGCCTGTGTGCCAACTATGACGGCGGCAACTGCCTCCCCCTGGACGATGGGGACGTTTGCCCCTGTCCCCAGCTTCTCACGCCGGTCCTCATCTGCAAATATTTTCGCGCCGCCGTCCTCCCCGCTGACTGGGAGCTGTGCGCGGAAATTACCGGCGAAACGCACATCCGGCGGTGCTGCATCTGCGGCGCACCCGTTCTCTCCCGCTCCAACGCGGCAAAATACTGTCCCTCCTGCGCCCTTCGGGAACGCCGGAGGCGGGATGCGGAACGCAAGCGCAACCGGCCCCGCGCCTCCGCAAATAGAGGGGCTGAAAGTCTTGCGGCGCAATGCTTTCAGAGCGTGGAAAAGAGGCAGGGCAAGGATTTACCCCCGGAGGGCAAAAACGAGCTTTAATTTGCGGAAATCCGCCCCGTATGGGATGGCTGCGGCCTCCCGTGCGGGGCTATCCGTTTGAAAGGAGGAACCACTGTGGCAGACCAAAGACCCACCAACAAGGAACGTGTCAAAGAAATCGTTGCCGGGATCGAGCAGAACATCCAGGAGCTTTTCCTGAGCGAGAGGTATTTTGACTACCTCCGCACCATGTCCCGGTTTCACCACTATTCCGTCAACAACACCCTTCTCATCCATATGCAGCGGCCCAACGCCTCCCAGCCCGTGGCGGGCTTTCGGAAATGGCAGCAGTTTGGCCATCATGTGAAAAAGGGCGAGAAGGGCCTGACCATCATCGCCCCCACGCCGCTGAAAAAGAAAATCGAGGAAATGAAGCTGGACCCGGATACCAAAGCACCCATGCTGGACCGGGACGGGAAGATCATCATGGAGGAAAAGACCGTTGAAATTCCGCTGTTCAAGCCGGTCAAGGTCTTTTCCGCTGACCAGACGGACGGCAAGCCCCTCCCCAGCCTCGCCGCCCCCCTGACCGGGAATGTGGAGCAGTATGAGGCGTTCATGGAGGCCCTGCGCCGCACGTCCCCCATGCCCATCTCCTTTGCCCCGCTGGACCCAGGGACAGACGGCCTTTGCAACTTCACCAGGCAGACGATCTCCATCCGGGAGGGCATGAGCGAGGTGCAGACGGTAAGCGCCGCCGTCCATGAGATCGCCCACGCGGTCCTCCACAACCGGGAACAGGACCGGCTCACTTCCGCTGCCGGTACGGACAAGGACCCGCCCACGCCCAAGGACAACAACACCAAGGAGGTGGAGGCCGAGAGCGTGTCCTTTGCCGTCTGCCAATATTACGGCATTGACACCAGCGATAACTCCATGGGCTATATCGCCGGGTGGAGTAAGGACCGGTCCCTGCCAGAGCTGAAAGCCAGCCTGGAGACCATCACCAAGACCGTCAGCGGCTTGATCTCCAGCATCGACAAGCACTTCGCCGAGATTTGTCAGGAGCGCGGCATTGACCTCACCGCCCAGCCGGAGCAGGCCGCGCCGGTGGTTGAACTGCCGGACACCCCGGAGCGGTTTGTGTCAGATGTGTTCGCCCATATGCAGGAGATGTATGCGGCACAGATGATTTCTGACCCTTTGGGTTCCATCACCAGGAGTGAGGCGGAAACGCATTACACGAAAGAAGTATCCCATGGTGATTTTTCCGGTATTCACCATCTCCTGGACAGCCTCCAGGAACAGGCGGTCACACCTACCATGCCGGAGCTGCGAAGCCGCCTGGAAAAGCTGGAGGCTGAATGGACCGCTGGCCTCTCCTATGAGGTCAAGCCCTATATCCCCGGCAGCAGCATTGACCGCTCTTATCTGGAGGCGCACCGGCTGGCGGACGATGGATTCCGGTATAGCAAGATCATCTTTGCCGGCTCAAATGAAATGTGTTCCGATTTGCTGCAAAAGCTGGAGGCAAAGGAAATCACGATTGGGGAAGTCCGTGCTTTGGAGCCCGAAGACCGGCTTGAGCCGCAAGTCCCCGCCGCCCAGCCGGAGCAGGCCGCGCCGGTGGCCGAGGACAGCATAGAACGCTTCTCTGCCGACCTTTACGACTATATGGCCCAGCTTCATCAGGCTGGCATTTTGCAGCATCCCTTTACCCAGGATACCAGGGAACAGTCCATTGCGGACGTTGTACAGGAGCTGCGCGGCGGTCATTTTGACGGTCCGCTCAATAGCCTGATGTATATTGCCGGACATTTTGCGGGCGAAGGTCGTGCGGTCAACGATCTGATTGACCGCCTGGATAAGCTGGAGGAAGCGGCAAAGTGTCCTACAGAGGAAGAAGCCCTTTTTGTGACGGACAGCGCCTTTCTGCATATCCAGGTCACGGATGGCGGCTGCGGCTACACGCTCTACGACAAAGCGACCATGCGCCAACTGGACGGTGGGCAGATGGAACTGGCGGACGAGGGCGGCAGTCCCCAGGAACGTTTTCGCGCCGCCGCTGACCGGATCGTCAGCGGGGAACCGAATATGGACGGGGCCTCCCTGGAGTTCGCGCCGGTGGGAATGATAAATGTTTTGAGGGAGGCCGCAGAACGGGCCGCGCCGGAGACTGCGGTGGAGAGCAGGGAGCAGTCCCCCGCCCCGCCGGAAAAATTGCGGGACATCACGCTGGACGAATACCCCATGCCGGACCCGGAGTATACGATGGAGGACCTGGAGCGGTGCGGCTATCTGGACGGCGACCTGCTGCCCCTCTCCCAGGACCGGGCGTTGGAACTGATCGACAGGGACATGACCGTCTATATCATGGTGATCGGCGATACGCCCATCATGGCGTTTGACCGTGCGGAAATCGAGGAACAGCAACCCGGCGCTCTGTTCGCTGTCCCCCGCGAGGAATGGGAGGAAAGCCGGGACTTTCAGCAGGCCGTGGCGGACCGGAGGAACCACCAGGAGGAACGGGAGAGCGCGTTTTTGAACCATAGCGGGGACTGCTTCGCCATTTATCAGGTCAAAGATGCCCCCGCGCTGGAGGATATTCGCTTTGAATCCCTGGAGTGGATCAGGTCCAAAGGGTACACGCCAAAAAGGGAGAATTATGACCTGATCTACACCGCCCCGCTGCCGGAGGCGGACGGCGTGAACGCCGCCCTGGACAAGCTCTGGTATCAGTTCAATAACGAGCACCCCACTGACTACCAGTCCCCCTCCATGTCCGTCAGCGACATCGTTGCAATCAGGCGGGACGGCGTGGTATCCTTCCATTACTGCGACAGCTACGGTTTCCAGCAGCTGCCGGACTTCATCAGGCCGGAGAATTATCTGAAAAACGCGGAGATGGCATTGGAAGATGATTACGGCATGATCGACGGCATCATCAACAACGGCCCCAAGGAGGGACCCACCGCTGCCGGACTGGAGGCCCAGGTCAAGGCGGGGCAGACCATCTCCCTCTTTGATTTGGCCGCGGCCACGCATCGGGAGCACAGGGAGAAAAAGTCCGTCATGGCCCGCCTCCAGCAGAAGCCGCCCCAGCAGGAGAAAAAGCGAAAGGCGCTCAAAAAGAGCGCGGAAAAGGAGAGATAAGCGTATGACAGACGCTCTGTTTCCCGCCGCCCAGGCACAGCCTGGACCGGATACGCATGAGAAATTTGTTTCCGATCTTTTCTTCTATCTCAATGCACTGCAAGAGGCGGGGACCATTAAGATTCAGTATCCCTATTCTCTGGACAAGGATACCGTTGAAAGCCACTATCTCAAGAGACTGTCCCAAGGGGAATTTGATGACATCCGCGACCTGTTTTTGCGGGTAATGGACATAACAGACCCGCCTGCTCTGCATACCCTGTGGGACCGGCTGGAGTGCCTGAGCGACCAGTGGGACGCGGCGCTGGTGTGTAAGGTCGAACCGGATATTGAGTTTGGGCCGCACCGCACCAGAGGCATTGTCCAGACTTACTTTGAGCTGGACGGAAACCTCGTCCCAGGTGAGATCGCTTTCAAAGGAACACTGAAGCAGTGTCAAAACGTTCTTTACGGCCTGGAGGCCGGAGAGCTCTCAATGCGGGGACTGCGTGATCGCGAACCGGGCTTTACACCGCCCAAGCCGCACTTTCTCTACAAGGTGGAGGCGGACACGGACGGTCAGTTCTTTGTCCAGGCGTTTTTGGTAACAAAACAGGCGGAATTTCTCCCCGGGCCGGTGCTGTTCTCTGGGGGCGAGGATGTCTGCTTCGATCTGTCGGAAGATCTCAATTGCGGCATATTGGTACAGGATGATTTTTTCACCGCCAGCGAGGCGCGGGAGAGCTGCTATACCACAAAAGACGGCGCAGCGCTGGTCGCCTTGGTGGGGCCGGACAAGGAAGTCTACCTGGGCAGGCGTGACCACTATGACGGCCACGGACACTATCGCAATGATGAGAAATCCCTTATCCATATTTCGGACACCTACAGAGTGTTTAACCTGATCTCCGGCCATGACACGCCCTATTCCTATGATGAACTCCACGGGACAAGAATGTTTTCGGAGAAGGAGTTCGCACGGTTTATGGACTTGCAGCTTGAGGGAACAAAACAGCCTCGTGACCACACCAGAGGAACGTTTTCTCAGCCGGAGACCCGCAAGCGCGTGGAGAAGAAGTCTGTTCTGGCAAAGCTGAGCGTCCCTCTGCCCCGGCGGGAGCATAAAAAATCAGCGCCCAAAAAGAGCGCGGAAAGGGACCGGTAAGCGTATGACAGACGATTTCACTCATGTGGAGCATATGGAGGATGTCGTGGGCATCCGGCAGACCGGCGTACCCTGCGGACTGGTCAACCGGCGCATAGAACCGGGGTATGTGCTGGCAAATGGCACGGTTCTGCTGGAAAGCGAGAAGGATGAGGACGGGCGCTACATTGGCGGCGCTGGCATGGAGGGGATGTATCTGCGGACCAATGAACGCTATGAGCCCCTTCCCGGCCCGGACGGGAAGCCCCTCGCGTTTCGCCGCGTTGGCCCGCACTCTGTCCTTGAACATTTGAAAACGCATGAAAAACAGGAGAAAATCAGGCAAAAGCCGAAGAAAACAAGGAGGGACATGGACCGATGAACGCGCTTACATTTGAGGAAAAGAATCTGGTCTGCATCTACAGCGGCGGCGGCACCCGGCGGGAGACGATCTCCGCGCTGGAGGATATGCGGCGCTATGTGCAGCCGGACGAGACCGAGCTGCTGGAGCTGACCGGCAGCGCCCTGGACAAGCTGCGGCGCATGGACGATGAGCAGTTCGCCGCCCTGGACCTGATCCCCGACTTTGACCCGGAGGATTCTGCCTATGGCGAATAACAACCTCCAGGCGGCGCTGCAAATGGCGGACAACGCCGCGAGGCAGGTCACGGGCAGCTACCGGACATGGACGGACTTCCTGGCTACGTCCGGCAGGCTCTACAAATACCCGTTCCAAGAGCAGCTTCTGATTTACGCCCAGCGGCCCGAGGCCACCGCCTGCGCGGAGTGGGACTTCTGGAACCAGCGGATGCGCCGGTACATCCGGCGCGGCACCAAGGGCATTGCCCTCATTGACAGCAGCCAGGGCAGGCCCGTCCTGCGCTATGTGTTCGATGTCGCGGATACCGTCCGCAGGGATGAGACCGGGCTGAACCCGAACCTCTGGAAGTATGAGGCGGAACACCAGGACGTGGTAACTGCGGCGCTGGAGAGCCGCTTTGACGCTTCCGGTACGGATGGCCTCGCCGCCCAGCTGGAGCAGGTCGCCCAAAAGCTGGCGGGAGAATATTGGAATGAGTATCAAAGGGACATCATCCGCACCGTTGACGGTTCCTTCCTGGAGGGGTATGATGCTCTTAGCATCGGCTCATCGTTTCGCAGCGCCGCCTCCGCCAGTATCGGCTATACGCTGCTGTCCCGCTGCGGCCTGAACCCGGAAAATCACTTCCAATATGAGGACTTCCTGAGTGTTTTCGATTTCAACACCCAGGACACGGTGACGGCCTTGGGCGGGGCGGTGAGCCAGTGCAGCGAACAGGTACTGCGGCAGATCGAAACCGTCATTAAACGCTATGAGCGCGAAAAGAGCGCGGAAAGGGGTATGGAGCATGGAGAACAATCTGACCTACACCCAAGTGGGGGACTATCTGATTCCCAATCTGGCCCTGCCGGAGCAGCCGAACCGGGACCTGGGCAAGTACGGGCGGATGCGCCTGCGGTATCTGAGGGAGCACCGGCCCGTGGTGTGGAACTGCATGGTGATGAAGGGGACGCTGTTCAGCCACCTGCTGGAGATCGAGGACGCGGCGAACAGCCGCCTGGAGCTGCTGATGCCCCAGTTGGCGAAAGCGGCGGGAGCGACGGAGCGGCTGAAAGCCACCGATCAGATGGCATGGGTGGGCCTGATGAACAATTGCAAGGCCCAGGCGGAGGAAATGATTCTGTCGGAGCTGATCTACAGCTGAGTTTCATGCCGCCGGAGATTCCCACACAGCAGCAGCAAATAGAGGCCATTCAGGAGGCAGAGAGCGTGAAAGCGCCCTCTGCCTTTTCCGTCTCACAGGCGGACGTTGACCGGCAGCTGCGGATGTACGGCGGAAAAATGCGCATTTTCGAGCTATATCAGCAGGATTTGTCCACAAAAGACCGTGTTGCGGCTATCCGGCGGGAATACGGCGCCAGTGGTCACAGCGTTTCCTTTTCAGATGGCAGAGGCGGCTTTTTGGACTACCGGCCCAGCACCGGCATGGAGTTCTGGAGCAAGCCCACGGACAAGAAATTCATCGTCAGATGGTCTGAGGTGGAGAAGCGGATTCATGAAATGGTTGCGGAGGGCAGCTACCTCTCCCAGGCAGAGATGGAGAAGTACCGGAGTGACCACCTGGAACAGGCTCCCGTGGAACCGGAACCCGCGCCAATGCCGGAGGCCACCCAGCCGAAACCGCCCACCCCGGCCCGCTCCCCCCAGGAGGCCATTGACGCGGCGCTCCAGGAGTGGAACGGGGACATTACCAGTAAGCACACCGTTGTCCGCTATATGAAAAACCACGCCCGCGACAAGGGCACGGCGGCATGGCTGAAAAGCGAATACGGGGATAACCTCCCCGCGTTCCCGGTCCCAGGAGCTGGCACCGACCTCCCCTGGCCCAAGGTGCAGCGGCGGATTGCCCAGCTTATCCAGAATGACCAGTTCTACACCCAGGAGGAACGGGACAATTTTGATGATATTGACCCCGTGGCCATCCGGGAGGCTCTGGAAAGCGGCGAGGAAAGCTCCTTTGTCCGGCAGGTCATGGCCGATGTGGAGCGGATCGCCGACCAGGAGGAACAGGCGCAGGAACCGGCAGCACCAAAAGTTCGGGAAATCTATGAGAAGTATAAGCCCATGGTCAAGGAGCTGGTGCTGGCGGATGCGGCCTATCAGAACGCCTGCCAAAACAGCGATAAGGACCTCGCGCTGCTTGAGGGCAGCGAAGCGGTCAAACGGGCCGCGATCTCCATCAAAGAAACGGATTTTATGCGGTCTTATTATGATATGCCTGAGTTCCAGAAGCGCCTGCACAAAGAGATACTGGACGAAACCTATCCGGTCCTCTCCCAGCCCCGGCAGGAGCGGATTATCATTCCAGACCGTTCCGCCCAGCCGCCCCATGACCCGCTGGCACCGGCCTACAAAGTGGGCGATACGGTCTATCTTGAAAATACTGCCTTTGAGATCACCGGGATTGGCCTGCTTGATGTGCAGATGCTCGACCCCACGCTGCGCTACCCCGTTTTCCGAAGTATGAGCAAGGAAGACTTTGAGCGGCTGCTGCATCGGGATCCCCGGAATGACCGGATCACCAGCTACCTGCCCGCCGATCTGAGGCGCGTCAACGATGATTTTCGGGAAGTCCTGACCTCCCATCTGCTGACGGACCGGGACAAGGACTACATCTCCGGCTGGCTGCGTTCCGGCGAGAACAACCGGGGAATTGCCATGCGGCTGTCGGAAGCATTTGCCAGCCGCGCCGAGACAGTCACGCTGGAAACGGGGGATGTCGCGGATTATTTTACCTCCACCACCGGTATGGCGGTAGAAATCCAGGATAAATTCGGCACAAAGCAGTCCCGTTCCTGGGAGTCTGTCGCGCCCATCCTCCGGGCGATGTACCAACAGGAGCTGGACGGCTTCACCCATGAACCGCTCCGGCGGGAACCTGTGGAGCTGGAGGGGCGGCTGCACTATCAGGTGGGCGACAAAGTGGCCTTTGCCTATGGAGATCACGAGGTCAACGGCACAATCGGCTACATCGGAGAGATAGATGTCCGCATTGACACCGGCCCCTACGCCTGGAGCCACCAGACGGTCAACCGGGACTTCTTTGAGGATGCCGTGCGCCACGATGAGCGCAACGCCGGTCTCTTCACGCCGGAAGCTCCCGAGCAGGAGGCCCCGGCTGCGGAACCCGCGCCAACACCGGGACCGGCAACCATCTATCCGGCGGACAAAAACGGCCTGCCCTACGATGTGGTCTTTCAGCCCCTGCGCTTTGACGGGCCGGAACAGGATTCGCCGGAACAGGCCCCCGCCGCCGGGAACTTCCGCATTACGGACGATCACCTGGGCGAGGGCGGGCCGAAAGCCAAGTTCCGCATGAACATGGACGCCATCAACACTCTCCAGGCCATTGAGCTGGAGGGCCGGTCCGCCACCCTGGAGGAACAGGAGATTTTATCCCGCTATGTGGGCTGGGGCGGTCTGGCCGATGCCTTTGACCCGGATAAAGCAAACTGGTCCAGTGAGTTCCTGGAATTGCAGGCGGCGCTTACCCCGGAGGAATATGCTTCGGCACGGGCTTCCACCCTCAATGCCCATTACTCCAGCCCCACCGTCATCAAGGCCATCTATGAGGCTGTCGCCAATATGGGCTATGAGAGCGGCAATATCCTGGAACCCGCCTGCGGCGTGGGCAACTTCTTCGGCCTCCTGCCGGAGAGCATGACCGGTTCCAAGCTCTACGGCGTGGAGCTGGACAGCATCAGCGGGCGCATTGCCCAGCAGCTCTATCCCGATGCCAATATTATCGTGCAGGGCTATGAGAAAGCAAAGTTCCCCAGGGACTTCTTCGACCTCGCTGTGGGCAATGTCCCTTTTGGGAATTATCCTGTGAACGACCGGGAGTACAACAAGCTGGGATTCAACATCCACAACTATTTCTTCGCCAAAACGCTGGACCGGGTGCGCCCCGGCGGCGTGGTGGCATTTGTCACCAGCCGGTATACCCTGGATGCAAAGGATTCCAAGGTACGGGAGTATCTCGCGGAGCGGGCCGACCTGCTGGGGGCCATTCGCCTGCCGAATAACGCTTTCAAGGCCAACGCCGGGACAGAGGTGGTTTCGGACATCCTTTTCCTGCAAAAACGCGATACCCCCGCTGTTGATACCCCTTCCTGGGTGCATTTGAGCGAAAACAAGGACGGTTTCGCCATCAACCGCTATTTTTTGGAACATCCAGAGATGGTTTTAGGCGTTCTGACACCGGAAAACACCCAATATGGACGGCAGGAGTATACCGTTGCGCCCATTCCCGGCACGGGCCTCGCCCAGCAGCTCCATGAGGCGGTGTCCCATATCCACGGCGAGTACCGGGAGGCCGCGCCGCCGGAACTGGACGCGGATATTGGGGAAGCGGAGATCACCGCCATTCCGGCGGACCTCAGCGTGAAAAACTACTCCTACGCTGTTGTGGACGGCGCGGTCTACTACCGGGAAAATTCCCAAATGGTCCAGCCACATCTGACCGCCGCCGCAAAGGAGCGCGTCATAAGTATGGTGGAGCTGCGGGACTGTGTGCAGGACCTGATCGACCTCCAGATGGACGAGTTTGCCTCAGACGATGCTATTCAAGGGAAACAGGCGGAGCTGAACCGGCTCTATGACGCTTTTTCCAAGAAATTTGGCCTCGTCAACGACCGGGCCAACCGGCTGGCCTTTGACCGGGATTCCTCCTACTATCTGCTCTGCTCCCTGGAGGTGCTGGACGATAATGGCAAGCTGAAACGGAAAGCGGATATGTTCACCAAGCGGACCATCAAGCAGAATGTCCATGTCACCGGCGTGGACACGGCGATGGATGCCCTGGCAGTATCTATCGGGGAGCGGGCCAAGGTGGATATGCCCTTCATGGCCCAGCTCACCGGAAAATCGGAGGCCGAGCTGGAGCAGGAGTTGACCGGCGTGATCTTCCGGGACATCCGATGCAATGAGAACCCGAACCATATCCCCAAAGCCTTTCTGGATATGGACCGGTTTCCTCTGGTCACGGCGGACGAGTACCTCTCCGGCAACGTGCGCCAAAAACTCCGCATGGCTCAGGCGTTTCATGCCGCGCTGCCGCCGGAACAGCAGGACCGCGCCAAGGCCAATGTGGATGCTCTGACCGCCGCCCAGCCCAAGGACCTGGACGCTTCCGAGATCGAGGTCCGGCTGGGGACGGACTGGATCGACAAGTTCTACATCCAGCAGTTTATGTACGAGACGCTGAAAACGCCCAATTACCTGCGCGGCAAGATTGTGGTCAACCATTCTAAGGCGACAGAAGAGTGGTTCATCAGCGCGAAAAACAGCGTTGACAGCAAAGATGTTGCCGCTTACACCACCTACGGCACCAGCCGCGCCAGCGCCTACCGCATCCTGGAGGATTCTCTGAACCTCCGGGATGTTCGCATTTATGACACCGTGGAGGACCTGGACGGCAAGGAAAAGCGGGTTTTGAACGCCAAAGAGACCACCCTGGCGGCGCAGAAGCAGCAGGCCCTCCGGGATGAGTTTAAGGACTGGATATGGCGGGACCCCCAGCGGCGGCAGGCCCTGGTGAAGCAGTACAATGAGGAAATGAACTGCATCCGGCCCCGTGAATACGATGGAAGCCGGATACAGTTTTACGGCATCAACCCGGAGATCAAGCTGCAACCTCACCAGATCAACGCCATTGCCCACGTCCTCTATGGCGGCAATACCCTCCTGGCCCATGAGGTGGGCGCGGGCAAGACCTTTGAGATGGTTGCCGCCGCGATGGAGAGCAAGCGCCTGGGACTGTGCCATAAGTCCATGTTCGTGGTGCCCAACCATCTGACCGAGCAGACCGCCTCCGAGTTTATGCGCCTCTATCCCTCCGCCAACATTCTCGTCACCACTGAGAAGGAGTTTGAAACCGCCCGCCGCAAGAAGTTCTGCGCCCGCATCGCCACCGGCGACTATGACGCAGTTATCATCGGACATTCCCAATTTGAGAAAATCCCCATCAGCAAAGAGCGGCAGGAGCGTCTGCTGCAAGAGCAGATTTGGGAGATCACTGAGGGTATGCAAGAGGTGAAAGACAGCGGCGGGGAGCGGTTTACAGTGAAGCAGCTGGAGCGGACCAAGCGGCAGCTGGAGGCGCGGCTGGAGAAATTACAGGCCAACCACCGCAAAGATGATGTTGTCACCTTTGAGCAGTTAGGTGTGGACAGAATGTTTGTGGACGAGTCGGATAATTACAAAAATTTATTCCTTTATACAAAAATGCGCAACGTGGCGGGCCTCGCCACCACCGATGCGCAGAAGTCCTCCGATATGTTCGCAAAGTGCCGGTATCTGGACGAAATCACAAAAAATCGTGGCGTTATCTTCGCTACAGGTACGCCAATCAGCAACTCCATGACAGAGATGTATACCGTCCAACGATACCTCCAATATGACCGTTTGCAGGAAATGGGCATGACCCACTTTGACAGCTGGGCCTCCCGCTTCGGGGAAACCACTACCGCTTTAGAGCTGGCCCCGGAGGGCACCGGCTACCGCGCCCGGACCCGCTTCGCCAAGTTCTTCAACCTCCCGGAATTGATGAACATCTTCAAAGAGGTGGCGGACATCAAGACCGCTGACCAGCTGGACCTTCCCACGCCGGAGGTGGAGTACCACAATGTTGCCGCAAAGCCCACCGTGATCCAGCAGGCAATGGTGAAGGACCTGTCCGAACGCGCCAGCAGGGTCCACTCTGGAAGTGTGGATTCCAAAGAGGACAATATGCTTGTCATAACCAGTGACGGGCGAAAGCTGGGGCTGGACCAGCGCGTGATTGACCCCACCCTCCCGGACGAGCCGGGAACAAAGGTCAACCTTTGCGTGGAAAACATTCTACGGTATTGGCGCGAGGGAGACAGTCAGAAATTGACACAGCTCGTTTTCTGCGATGTCAGCACGCCGAAGGCCGCTCCCTCCAAGAAGAGGGGCATGGGAGATAAGCTGGATAATCCCACGCTGCATATGCTGGAAAACGCGATTCCTCTGGAGCAGGAAAAGCCCTTTACCATCTATGAGGACATCCGGCAGAAACTCATCGCCGGAGGGATGGCACCGGATCAGGTGGCGTTCATCCACGATGCAAAAACCAATGTTCAGAAAAAGGAGCTTTTCGCAAAGGTGCGCTCCGGCCAGGTGCGCGTCCTGCTGGGCAGTACGCAAAAGCTTGGAGCTGGCACCAATGTCCAGGACAAATTGATCGCACTCCATGATCTGGACTGCCCGTGGAGGCCCCGCGACCTGATTCAGCGCAAGGGCCGCATCGAGCGTCAGGGCAACGGCAACGAAAAAGTTCATGTGTTTCGTTACGTCACAGAAGGAACTTTTGACGCCTATTTGTGGCAGACAATCGAGAAAAAGCAGCAATTTATCTCACAAATCATGACAAGCAAGTCACCAGCCAGAACCTGCGAGGATGTGGACGAATCCGCCCTTTCCTATGCGGAGATCAAGGCCCTGTGCGCCGGGGACCCGCGCATCAAGGAGCGCATGGAGCTGGACGTGGACGTTTCCAGGCTCAAGATCATGAAGTCCGCCCATCAGAGCAAGCAGTTTCAGATGGAGGACCAGCTGCTGAAATATTTCCCGGAGCAGATCGTCCAATATCAGGGCTTTATCAAGGGGCTGGAGGCTGACATGAAAACTCTGGCGGAGCATCCTCACCCTATGGTGGTCAAGGAAAAGCCTGTTCTGGCTCAGGAGGCAAAGCCGGACACAGCAGATACTCCTGCTCCCGCCGCTGAGGTTACACAGGGCTTCGCCGGAATGGTGGTGCAGGGCATCACCTTCACTGACAAGCAGGAGGCCGGAAAGGCCGTCCTGTCCGCGCTGAAGGAGATCACCAGCGGTGAGCTGACAGAGATCGGCAGTTACAGAGGATTCACCTTATCAACGGAGGTCAGCGGTTTTCAACGTGAACTGGTACTAAAAGGGGAAATGACCCACCGGACACCGGTAGGGACCGACCCTGTGGGCGCTCTGGTCCGCATGGACCACGCGCTTGATAAGATGCCGGAGCGTTTGAAGATGGTTCAGGCCCAGTTGCAAAATCTCTATGAGCAGAGGGAAGCAACCAAAGCCGAGGTGGGTAAGTCCTTCCCACGGGAGGACGAGCTGAAAGAGAAGTCCGCCCGCCTCGCTGCGCTGGATATGCAGCTCAACATCAGCGGCGGTCCGCGTCCGATGGAGGACATCGCCAAAAGCGAGCGTCACTCCGTGTTGGACAGCCTGAACCGGCCCAGACCGTCCAGAGAGCGGTCCGCTGACAAGGATAAGCCGAAACGTTCCCGGCAGGAGCGGTAACGGTCAGGCGGGGTTACTCCCGCCTGACTTCTCTTTTCTCCGCTGTTTTTGCGCCGATTTCTTCTGACGCTTCGCGTCGATCTCATGCAGCCAGTCCTTGACCGGCGCTTTCCACGGCTCACTTTTACTCGGAATATTTTTGATAAGGCTTCGGGGATTCAGCCCCAGCCGTTTGGCGAGGGCAATGTCTTCATTGTTCAGATGGCATTTCTGCTTTGCCTCCGCCCACTGCTGTTCACTGTATGCCATGCCGTTGTCCCTCGCTTCCGGTTTTTCCCATTATAGCACAGATTTTATCGAAATGGAATGGAGGAATCTCAACATGAAGAAAAACCTGATTTACCAGCACTCCGGCCAATATGCCCAGGAGCATGACGAGCTGAAACAGTATTTCGCCTCTTTCAACGCTCTGCGAGACTGCAAGGAGGCCATTGAGCAGGCCATAGCCGATCACTACCACGACAACCGCCTGAACGATGGCGGGGCGAGGGAAGTGATCGCGCAGTTTGGCCTTGAGCGCACCATGTACGTCCTCGCTGCCACCGTCCAGGCCAAGGACAGCGATGGGCGCATTGACCAGGACAACAAGGCATGGGCGCGGGCGTTCCCGCTGGTGGTGGATGTAGATACCTTTGGGCGGGACCGGACAAAGGAACTGGAGCTTTACCGCGCCCACCCCGGTCTCATTGATCTGTTTGTGCATGAGGTCCGGGATGAAGCGGCTATCTCCCGCCCCGTTTACCGGGGGACCTTCGATCAGGCAAAAGAGGCCGGGGAAGTACCGGAGTACAGAACCTCCCTTCGGGTCAATAAGCTCTGCCAGCGGGAGATCGAGCAGGCAGTCACCGAGGGCTGGGACGGGACGCACGTTGACCCGGATGCCGTCAAGGGAGTGCTGGAGCGGTTTGGCCCGGAACGCCTTTCCTATGTGCTGGCAAACACCGTCCAGCAGAAGGAGTGGGAGGACCGCTTTTCCGGCGCTAACGTGTCGTGGGCCAAGACGGTCCCTATGCACATCTCCCCGGAGAAGCGCACTTCCTGCATCGTGAACAGCCACCCCGCCAAACTGGACGATTTTATCTCGACAGCGCGGCAGGAGATGGGGCGGATGGACAAGGAGCGTGGGCAGTCCGTTAAAGTCAAGCGCCCCTCCGTGCGGAAAAAACTGAGCGAGAAAGCGGACACATCCGCCACCCC
The DNA here is from genome assembly GCA_948469375.1 of uncultured bacterium. Classification (GTDB taxonomy): domain Bacteria; phylum Bacillota; class Clostridia; order Oscillospirales; family Oscillospiraceae; genus Enterenecus. Next base: position 41,065 of record CAOKLO010000011.1, read on the forward strand.
CAAGCCGCCCGGAAAAAGCAAGGCCAAAGGGCAGGACCGCTGACCATGGCGAAGCGAAAACGGGATGTGCCGCTCCTGTTCTGGGTGTCCCCGGAGGAAAAGGCTCTGATTCAGAAGAAAATGGAGCAGATCGGCACCACCAATCTCAGCGCCTACCTCCGCAAGATGGCCATTGACGGCTATGTGGTCAATCTGGAGCTGCCGGAACTGGGGGAGATGGTCTCCCTGCTGCGCCGGTCCAGCAACAACCTCAACCAGCTCACCCGCCGCGTCCATGAGACGGGCCGGTTCTATGACGCTGATTTGGAGGACCTGCGCCAGAGCCAAGAAAAGCTCTGGGATGCCGCCAGCTCCATCGTGAAATCGCTGGCAAAGCTCCAGTAATCAACAACTTCAATACCGACTTCCAGGGGAGCGGCCATCGCTCTCCTTTTTCATTTCTCATTTCTGACAAGTTTGGAGGGAACTGCCATGCCTCCGCGCATCCGTGGCCCCCCTGGGGGAGCTACGCCCATTTCCAAACCCTATCAAACATCAAATTTTAAGGAGGAATTTCCATGAAAACATTTCAGCTCAAAAAGAAGCTGTCCCTGCTGCTGGTCACGGCGCTGACCCTGGGCCAGCTCAGTGCCCCCGCGCTCGCCGCCGGGACTGCGGAAGCCGCCGTCAGCGAGGACGGCAAGATCACCACCATCACCACCGAGATCACCTGGACCAGCCCGGAGGGCGAGGACCCCGTGGTGGAGGGCGCGGTGGTCACGACCGAGACCACCGTTGTGGACGATGAGGGCCGCGTGGTCCAGGAGAGCGGCAGCGAGACGGGCACTGAAACCACCGTCACCACGGACACGCAGACCGCCGCCCCCGTGGTGGAGGAAAAGGAGGCCGTAACCGAGACGGAGACCGGCGAAACGGTCACTTCCGGGACCACCGGCGAGTTTGAAACGGTAGACAGCTCCACATCCTCCACCAGCGAGGCGGTTGACCGCGTTTTTCCTGGCGGGAGCGACATCACGGTTGACCTGACCCCCGGCAGTACCGCCACCGGGACAGCCGTGGTAGACCGGGAAGCTCTGGCGGGGCAGCTCGTCCGCCCCGATGCCGGAGACTGCGACATCACGGACCCGGAGACCGGGGAGACCATCGGCCACAAAACTGTGACGGTGGAGGACGTTCTGGATGAGGACGGGGCCGTGATCGGCTATACGTCTACATCCACCGTGGAGACCTCCGCCACCACCGCCCTCCCGGACAACATCTTCAGCGCCGAGCCTCCCGTGATGCCGGAACCCCAGGAGCCGGTCACGGACGCGGACGGCGTGACCACCAAAGTGGAGGTCCAGCCGGTCTATGATGATGCTGGCACCCTCACCGGCTACCAGACCATTGAGACGAAAATCAGCAGCACCGAGGCGGCAGCTTCCGAGATCGTCCTGCCCGACCGCCCCATTGAGGGCGAGACCACCGATGCGGAGACCGGAGAGGCCACCGCTGTCACGGTGACGGAGCTGTACGATGCCTCCGGCACCCTGACCGGCTATGAGGTCACGACAACCACCACTGACAGCGAGGGAAATGTCCGTACTGCGGTGGAGACCCTGCGCGGCACAAAGACCACCAGCACCCTAACCGAAGTGACCGATGTGACGGTCACCACCGTGACCTTTACGGAGTTCACAGGCGGGGCCGTCACCACCACGACCAGGACCACCACCACCGAGACGAAGCGGATCGCCGCCAGCGACCGCACCGTTACCGCTGGAATGGGCAGTGTCACCGCCGGTAAAAATGACGGCATCCTTGAAACCAACGGCGTTCAGGCGGACGTGAAGGAGCCTGACGTGGGCAAAACGGACCAGAAAACCGATCTCTACCACCGTGCGGATAAGGACGGCGTGGAATTTGACCCGGACGGCTATGGCTTCCAGTGGCTGGGCAAGTACGGCCTGGAGAGCGCCATCCGGGTGGATGCGGTCAAGACCAATGAGGACGGCACCGCTTCCTCCAGCGACCGCTGGCAGGCCCACCAGTATGTCCTGGTGGACAAGGACGGCAACGAGCACTACGTCTACTGCGCCGATTTCGCCGTCAGCCCCCAGGCGGGTTTCCGCTATGACATGGAGAACGTGGAGGATGCCGGGTACTATGACAGCGAGGCGGCGGCGCATATCCGGGCTATCGCCCAGAAGGGCTACTGGGGAACCTCTGATGGGGCCGGGAGCCTGGACGCTGTGAAACAGATGATGGTGAACGCCTACAACAACGGCGAGATCGACTGGGGCAGCTATAACGGTATGGCTACCGCGTGGGGATTCAACACCTATCTCACAGACGGTATGGCCCTGGCGGCGACTCAGGCGGCAATCTGGACCTACGGAAACAGCGGCAGTCTGGCGATCGACCGGGAGGACCCCTTCACCAGCTACTATCAGGCTACAACCGGAAAGAACTGGCGGGACCTGGACAGCCGGGAGTGGGCGCTGACAAAGGCACTCTACGACTACCTGATCGCTCAGACGGAAGCGCCCACCAACAAAAACACCCTCATCAATGAGAACAATTTTGCTGCCAATGCCAGTCTGACTGTGGGCCAGCGTGATGAGGATGGCAAATATGAGGCCGACCTGACCTTCACCCTCGCCGTCATGCCCGACACGGAGAGTGACGATCTGCTGGTCCATGTCGTTGTGGGCGGCGAGATCGTGGAGACGCGGCGGCTGGCCGGAGACGATTCCGAGACCCAGTACGGCGTGATCCCCCGGAGCGAGGACGGTAGCTATACCCTCTCCGGGCTGAAGCTGGCGGACGGCGTGAATATCGACCTTCAGCTCACCGGGACCCAGAACATCGGCGAGGGCGTGTACCTGTTCACATCCGAAGTCCGCACAGACCCGGTGGGCACTGATGAGAACGGGGAGCCGGTTTTTTCCTCCCAGACCTTTGTGGGCATCGAGAGCGGCAGGCAGTCTGTGGACCTGTCCGTCTCCCTCCATTTCACCGTCAATGAGGCCAGCGCCGAGATCGTCACGGACAACATCAGCGTGACCGAGCAGAAGGTGGATACCACTGAGACCAGCCGGACGGATACCTCCACGACCATCGAGGGCTGGACAGAAACCGCCGTGACTGTCACCACGGTTCAGCAGAGTGACCGGGAGTGGGAGGTCACTTGGGAGAAGAATGATACTTATCCCGAGCCGGTTACGCCCGTTGAGCCGGAGGACCCCCAGCCGCCCGTGGACCCGGAACTGCCCGACACGCCGGATGTTCCCGATGTTTCGGAGAACCCCCTGGTTGTGGATATGCTGGGGCCGGAGGACCCCGTGGAAACCCCCGATGAAGTGGAGATTCCCGATGTGGAAGTGCCCGCTGCGGACGTTCCCGATACGCCCGATGAGAACATCCCCGTTGAGGAAATCCCGGATGATGACGTGCCCCTCTCCGATGTGCCGCAGACCGGCGACGCCTCCGGGATGTGGTGCGTCCTCCTGACGGCCTCCCTCGCTGGGCTGGGGATCATGATCTGCCTGGAAATTCGGGACAGAAAGAGAACGAGTAACTGACCGCACAGCCGGGGCCGGGTTATCTGGCCCCGGCGTTTTTGATAAGGAGACTGACTATGCGTATCAATCCCAGAAGATTTTTTGAGATTTTCTTCCTCGCGCTGCTGTGTGTCTGCCTGCTGATGCTCTGGTGGTACGGTACAGAGTGCTGGAGGGCGGGACAGCTTCACCAGGAGGCGGCGCTGCTAGCAGGCATCCCCGACCGTGCCTCCGATACATCAGAGGTGCTGTCTGACGGAACAAGCGCCGGGGCCGTCTCCGTTGGCCTGGACCTGTCCCCGCTGCGGGAGGTCAACGCCGACGTGGTGTGCTGGATCGAGATTCCCGGCGTTCTCTCCTATCCCGTCCTCCAGGGGGAGGACAATGCCTACTACCTCTCCCACGCCTGGGACGGCGAGGCGAACGCGGCGGGGGCCGTCTTCCTGGACTACCGGGCCAGCGCCGGTCTTACAGATTTTCACACGCTCCTGTACGGTCACAGGATGCGAGACGGGTCCATGTTCGGCAGCTTGAAGCAGTACAGTGATGTCGGCTTCTGGCAGGAACATCCCAGCGTCTGCCTCTCCGATGAGGACGGCATCCGGCGGTATGATATTTTCGCCGCCTACGAAGTGGGGGTGGCGGAGATCGTCTACCGGCAGGACCTCTCCAGTGCGGAGGACCGGCTGGAGCTGATCCGGTTCGGCCTCGACAACTCCGTCATTGAGACGGGCATCGTGCCAACCGTCACGGACACGATCATCACCCTCTCCACCTGCACCGGCAGCGGACACAATGCCCGCTGGGTGGTCCAGGCGGTGCGGTGCCAGGAGGCATGACCGCCGCATCCTTGCAATTTTTCCGATGCTCCTGTATGCTGATCTCAACAAATCGACAAGGAGTGATTGGAATGAGGCTATTGCTGAAGGTCCTGGCTGCGCCGGTGATTGTGGCGCTGACGGTGTTCGTCTGGCTGTGCGTGGGAGTAGTCTACTGCGCCGGGATGGTGATGAGCGTGGCGGGGTGGATAGCGGCCCTCCTGGGCGTGGCGGTGATGCTGACCTACTCCGTCAAAAACGGCATCGTCCTCCTGGTGATCGCGTTCCTGCTCAGCCCCATGGGACTGCCTGCGGCGGCGCTGTGGCTGCTGGGGAAGGTCCAGGATGTGCGGTACTTCATCCAGGATGCAGTATACTAAAAACAGGCTGGTGGGAGCATTTCTCACCAGCCTGCTTTCTGCCTATTCCTTTTGACTGGGCGGGATAAACTCCAGCAAATCGCCTATCTCGCACTCAAGGACTGTGCATAACCGAGCCAACACATCAATGTCCAGCCGGGTCACAGAGTTGTTGCAGTAGTGGTTGATCTGTGTTCTCTGCATCTCCGCACGGTGGCTGAGTTTGTTCTTGCTCAGGCCGCTTTCCTCTATCAGTTTCGCAAGATTTATCTTGATCGTGCCATACTGCTCCAAAAAGATACCCCCTGTCTAAATAGTATTTGACAAAGTCAGTGTATCTTTGTTAGAATGGTTCTGGAAGTTCTAAGAAGTCTTGTCTGTTTAGTTGCACACCCCCGGTTATAGAATCATTCCCGAAAAAAGTTGGCGGGATCAGAAATTCCCACCAGCTTCTTCTAATCAGCCTATATCCTCTAAATCAAACCTCTTAAACACATCAGAATCAAAGAAATCATAAAGTGAAATCTCCAGTCCATCGCAAATCAGCTTGATCGTAACGATACCTGGGTTGCGGCTGTTGCCGTATACAATGTTCTTGAGCGTTGTGGGCGGGATGCCAGATTTTCGGGCCAAAGAATTGATGTTATAGCCGTGTGTTGCGCACAGCTGTTGAATACGCAATGATACCTGCTTCCTCGTATCCATCTGTGCGCCTCCTGTCCATATATAGTCTATTTTAGTTTACCCTCTCAGAAAAACCAGACAGACTATATATGGACTTTCAGCAGTAAATGAGCTATAATGAAACAGACTTTATATGGTCTTTCTCAAATAACTCGTTTATCCCATGGCCTTAATCAGTTGTATGACAGACTGCAACACTCTTTCGGCTACCTCCCTGTCCTCTGGCAGCATAGAAACCAAGGCTTCTGTCGCCAGCGTCCGATTGAGGTCCGTATCATCCAGGCCGAAGAGAAGGTAGTCTGCGGAAATGTTGAGTGCTCTGGCTAACTTACAGATCGTATTGCAAGTCATACTCTTCGTTCCATTTTCGATATGCACCAAAAACTGCGGGGAGATACTTGCCATTTCCGCAAGCTGCTCACGGGTCAGTTTGTAATGCTCCCTGGTCTTCCGAACCCGCTTTCCAATTTCAATCAGCGTATCCATGTGCTTTACCGCCTATAAACAATAGTGTATGTTGTGGTTAGTCTACTGTTTATCTTATGGTTTGCATCCCACACTGAAAATAGTCTATAGGATAAATATAATTACGCCTATTGACTAAATCAGAAAGACGGGCTATTATTGAACTAGGAGGTGTCACATAATCGCAACCACCCGCATCATGTCCCTGCACACCGGCAAGGACCGGACTATGGGAAAGGCAATCAGCACCATCATCGACTATGTGGAGAACCCGGACAAGACGGACGGCGGCAGGCTGATCTCCAGCTACCAGTGCGACAGCCGGATCGCGGACGCGGAGTTCCTGATGTCCAAACGGCAGTACGCCGCCAAGACCGGACGGCGGCGCGGGGCCGATGATGTGATTGCCTACACCATCCGGCAGTCCTTCGTCCCCGGCGAGATCACGCCGGAGGAAGCGAACCGCCTGGGCCGGGAGCTGGCAATGCGCTTTACCAAGGGCAACCACGCGTTTATCGTCTGCACTCACATCGACAAACGGCATGTTCATAACCACATCATCTGGAATTCCACCGCTCTGGACCACTCCCGGAAGTTCCGGGACTTCCTCGGTTCCGGGAAAGCGGTGCGGCGGCTCAGTGACACCATCTGCGTTGAGAACGGCTACTCCATCGTGGAGAATCCCCAGCGGCGGGGCAAGAGCTACGACAAGTGGCAGGGGGACAAGCCGCCCTCTCACCGGGACCGGCTCCGCATGGCGATTGATGCCGCCCTCGCACGGAAACCCGCTGACCTGGAGGCGCTGCTGAACCTCCTGCGGGAGGCCGGAATCGAAGTGTCCCCACGGGGCAAATCCATCCGGCTGAAAGCGCCGGGACAGCAAAAATTTGTCCGCCTGGACGCGGACAGCATGGGCGAGGACTACGGCATTGACACGCTCCTGGCCGTCCTTTCCGGGGAGAAGAAGCATACGCCGCGCACAAAAAATATCCACCGCGCAGACCCGCCAAAGGTGAATCTGCTGGTGGATATTCAAGCAAAGCTCCAGGCCGGAAAGGGCGCGGGGTACGCACGGTGGGCCAAAACCTTCAACCTCAAACAGATGGCCCAGACCCTCAACTATCTGACGGAGCACGGGCTTCTCAACTACGCCGATCTCTCGGCAAAGACCTCTGCGGCTACCGACCGATACCATGAGCTGTCGGATCAGATCAAGGCGGCGGAAAAGCGCATGGCGGAGATCGCCGTGCTGAGATCGCACATCATCAACTACGCCAAGACCCGTGATGTATACGTGGCCTACCGTAAGGCCGGATACTCTAAAAAATTCAAGGCGGAGCATGAGGCGGAGATACTGCTGCATCAGGCGGCAAAGAGTTTTTTCAATGAATCCGGGCTGAAAAAGCTGCCCACAATCAAGAGCTTGCAGGCCGAATACGCCGCACTCCTGGCAGAAAAAAAGACGGCATATGCCGACTACCGCAAGGCGCGAGACGAGATGAAGGAGCTGCTGACCGTCCAGGCCAACGTGGACCGGCTGATGGGCTACGATGAACAGAAGCGGCAGCAGGAGGCGGTCCGCCAGGAGGAACACCGCTGACCGTTTCCCTTGTTCCGCTGGGCTCTGACCAGCAAAAAGCGTTCCGTAGGAACGCGCAGCCAGCCCCCGTCAAGGGGGCTGTTCATCAGGGGTTTGGGGAAGTCTTCCCCAACAAGCAGATGCGAGTGTATTGACACTCGCCCTGCTTGCCCGTTTCCGGCCCCCGTCCTGCCGTCCCCCGTCCCTTGCAGGAAAAAAAGGGACTATTTGCTGTCCAGAACCAACGAAATAGGAGAATCTGACAGATTACGGATTGCTGAACCAGAAAAACCTCCTGTGCCAATTTCGAGCATCGGAGGTTTTACCGTTGTTTGGATGCGTCAGCGTATAGCCGCAGGATTTGGCAGGCATCCTCCCGTTGACGCGGCGACAGCGAGTTGATGATTTCTGCAATCGGGCTTTCATGAGCTGTCACAGTTCCAAACAGCAGATAATCTATGCTGATGGTAAGCGTCCGGCTCAAGCGAATTAGCGTGTCCAATGATACGCTCTTTTCTCCGCGTTCAATCATCTGATAAAACCTCAGACTGATGCCAATCTTTTCCGCGACATATTCCTGTGTAAAGGCGAGCTGGTTTCGTCTGTTACGGAGGCGTTCACCGAATAACAGCAATTCCTCATGTGTCAAACATCATCACCTCTCATGGTTCGTAGTTTACACCTGTTAGTTCGTTCCTGAAACGAAATGTTAGTTGCTATTACGAACTATGAGTAGTATAATGGGAATCAACAATATACAGACACCCGACAGAAAAATATGCGTCAGCTAGGGGAAAACTATGCCAGAACAATCTAAAAATGACATCCCGGACGATGGACTCTTCCTAAACCTATTGACCAGGGTTTTAGAAATCATAAAATCAAAACCCTTTGCAAACATGGACGAGGACGAGTTAAGCCTTTATGCGGACTACGTGCAGTACAGAGCACAGAGGGACCTCTTTGAACTGTTCGAGGATGTGTCGCCGGGTACGACCACCTGGGAGAATTTTCGGCTGATGATGCGCGGCACACAGGAACTGCGGGACATCTGTATGGCGGTCATCTGCCGGAAGATAGGGACCGCTCTCTGTGATTTTAATTTTACGGAAAAAGAAATTCCTTTTTGCAGAGAAACTGACGAGCCAGCGGAAAATATGCTTTATGCGGCCCGGCTTTTTTCAGAAAGCGAGGGGGTCATCCTCATGGCGCTATTTCTGTTGTTTGCAGAACTGGCGCACTTTATCCATTTGCGGGACACGGTATGTCCCGGCTACAAGTGGGAGGACTATTATCACGATCTGTTTCATGGCGGCAAGCTGTGGGATGCGGTGAGGATCGCTTTTCGGGGAGCAATACAACGTTTAGATTTTAAGCCTGACTGGTTGGAGGTTGGATTCAATGAACTATGAAAATACTGCGGCCTTTACCGGCCACCGCCCCAGCAAACTGCCCTGGCGTTATGATGAGGCTGATCCCAGGTGCATAGCACTGAAGGAGGTCCTTACGGAGCAGATCAGACTGCTGGCAGACAGGGGCGTGACCACATTCCTCTCAGGTATGGCCCTGGGGACCGATCTCTGGTGCGCCCAGATTGTTCTGGACCTTCGCAAAGAGAATCCCGCCCTACAACTTCACTGTATTCTTCCCTGCGAGGGGCAAAAAAATAAGTGGCCTGCATCAGAACAGGAGCGGTATCGCTCTATCCTGAAGCAGGCCGATGATGTGGTTTTTGTAGAACGGGAGTATACCCGGAACTGTATGCTGGAGCGGAACAGATATATGGTTGATAACTCTTCGATTCTTCTTGCCGTCTACAACGGAGTTCGGCGCAGCGGCACGGGGGCAACCGTGAGCTATGCAAAAAAGTGTGACCGGGAGATCATTGTCATTGAGCCTGCGTCTCAAAGCATCTCTTCTGTCGGAGGAAGGTATCAAGGCCAACCGTCTTAGCCCTCTGCAAACAGTTTGCTTTTTTTACAATCTTATGCCACAATGGCTTTGATCTCCATTGAGGGCAGGAGAAAATTAACGCCTGTCCTCTGCAAAGGAGGCTACCATGAAGATCGTGAGCTGGAATGTAAATGGAATTGTCGCCTGCCGGAGAAAAGGCTTCTTGCAGTTTCTGAGGGACACACAACCGGATGTGATGTGCTGCCAGGAAATCAAAACCCGCTGCGTACTGCGCACACCGGGTTATCATCAATTCTGGAATCCCGCAAAACGTCCAGGCTATTCCGGGACGCTTACTCTGACAAAACTGCTGCCGCTTTCTTGTTCGCTTGGTATGGGCATTGAAAAGTTTGACGATGAGGGAAGACTAATCACGCTTGAATACAAAAATTTTTTTGTTGTCAATGTATATGTCCCCAGTATTCATACCGGCTCAAAGCCGGAAAGGCCGGATTTTCGCTTGGAGTGGGACAATGCGCTGCGGGAGTATGTCTCGAAACTGAAAAAGCCCGTAGTCTTAGCGGGGGACTTTAACGCTACACGCAGCTACATAGACACCTATCCTGAGAACGGGAAAAATGAACCAGAACCGCCCTTTTTTTATTCAGAAGTGCGGGAGGGACTGGAGCGGCTCCTATCTACTGGATTAGTGGACGCTTTTCGGGTACTATACCCACGGCGAACGGGGGCCTATACATGGTGGGGGCCGAAGAACAACGACCGGGCCGAAAACCGTGGTTCGCGATTGGACTACTTCCTTGTGTCTGGTGAAATACTTTCTTCTGTGCGAAGCGTTAAGTTTCACAAAGATACTCACGGTTCGGATCACTGCCCGATCTCTATGCTTTTCAATCCGGTTACGCCGAAGCTGGAAATGAGCGACAGAGATATGGTGGCAATATGGGCCTCCATCAACTGGGATACGCTGGAGGAAGTTCTTCTTTCGATGCAGCAGGATTTGGCCTATGCCGCATACAACCGGGAATGGGACAAGGTTGACCGTCTCCAAAATGAGCTGGTCCGCTCCTGGGCGGCGCGGGCGCTGGCTGTTCGCTCTACCCTGGACAAAAGCACCTTCCCAGGAGTTGACGGTGTTCGATGGACTACGGACGCACAGAAAGCGCGGGCCGCAGTGTCCCTGACCTCCAGAGGCTACCGCCCACTCCCATATCTGCATATGGAGCTGGAAGAAAACGGGAAGACGCGAACAAATCTTCTTCCCGCAATGCGGGATAAGGCCATGCAGATTTTATATTCCTACGCCCTTGACCCTGTTGCGGAATCTACAGCGGATCGCAAGTCCTTTTTCGCAAGAAGAGGACGCTCGGCGCTGGATGCACACGCATACCTCAGTCGAGACTTGAGTGGTGATAATCCACCAGACTATGTAGTCCTTATAGATGTACAATCTTTTTACGACACGGTGGTTCATGACTGGCTGATAAAAAACATCCCAATGGATAAAACGATGCTGCGGAAGTTTTTGAAGGCTGGCATGGTAAAAGAGGGAGAGATGTTCCCAACGGACAAAGGGATGTCCATGGCCTCCAGTCTATCGTCTATCCTGGGGAATATGATCTTGGACGGTTTGCAGTCTTATCTCTACGACCATCTTTACCCCTCTGGGGGCGTTGACTATAGAAACGGAAATCTCCACAGATTCGCTGATGATATGGCTATTACCGCATATGGCTATGAACAGGCGGAGAAGATTATGGCGATTACCTCTGAATTTCTGGCACAGCGGGGCCTGCGGGTACACCCTGATAAATCCTGCATTGCAAATGTCAATGCAGGATTTGACTATATCGGCCGGAACTATAAACGTGTTGACGGCGTTCTGACAGTGACACCGGCAGACAGCTCTATCAGGAAAATAGAACATGAGTTGGAAAAACTCATCATGAACTTTACAGGAACCCAGAGAGCTTTGATTGAGAAGATCAATCAAAAGCTGAAAGGATGGGGGAGCTATCACCGCGTGGAGGATTCCTACATGGAATTCCGCCATATTGACGCTGTTGTTGAGGGGCTGCTGGTGAAAAAGATGTGTGAAAAATATCCCAGCTGGCACCGGCAGACCGTTTTGAATAAGTTCTGGACAAAAGATGGAATGACATATGTTTTTATACTGCCGACCGACCCGTCCGTCAGGGTTGTTCAGCTAGCGCAGTTGCCGATTGTGCGTCACAAACCATGCAGAGTTAAGTTCAACCCCTATTTGGACCAGGATTATCATATCTACCTCAAGCACCGGCGCGATGCGCAAAAAAGCAACGGAGCTTATCGGGCGGTATGGACCCGTCAGAGTGGACGCTGTGCCTATTGCAATCAAAGGATGCTTGCCGATCAAGAGATAGAACTTGTAGAAAAAAACATTGGGCAGGGATGGAAAATAAAAAACCTGATCTACATACACCGGCGTTGCAGCTATCAGGTATGTTTTTCTTCAAACGGAGCGGAGGGAGATCCTATTGACGCAGGGAACTTATGAATGAGGATATAGCCTGAGTTTCGGTATATATCATCTCGCATATTCCCCGAAACCGTTGGAAATTGTGCGCTCAGAGCAAAAGCGGGCATGTTTGGAAATAAGGCCGTAATCCCTTGCAAGATAACGGATTCAGAAAAAACAACGAAACTCGGACATAGGTCTTGACTTCCAAAGTAAGTTCTGATAAAATGATACAGAAATTTACAGAAGAGTATAATCAGCACAAAATATCCACAGTAAAACACAGTGCAAGAGAGGGGGGGGTATAATGAAATGTCGTATTGATTGCAAGGTATGTTGGCAACGAATAAAAAGTCAAATTTATATCATCCGGGATGATAAGTTTATTCTTTTGAATGAATCGGCTTCATTGATATGGATGGGGATTTATCAAGGAAAGACTACTACAGAAATCGCCAAAGATTTATACAACCTCTATGGTACTGATTTCTCTGTTATTTTAGATGATGTAAGTGGAACAGTAAATGATTTAATTTCTGCCGGGGTATTAACTTATGGAAATGTTCAATTCTCTTAAGGAGATATCTAGTTATACGCAAGCTCACCAAGTGTTATGGAATGCGCAAATTGAACTTCTTACATTGTGTAATTTTGCTTGCCAACATTGCTATATACCTAATAGAACATCCAAAGGACTTCCTTTGTTGGTAATTAAAGACTTAGCTACTGCATTTTTTAACATGGGTACATTTAATATAACATTAACCGGCGGAGAGCCCTTATTGCGAGATGATATATTCGAAATTATTGAAGAATTTCGGAATAAGGGATTAAGAGTTAAGCTTTATAGCAATGCGTCTTTACTAGATAGAGATAAATGTATACGATTAAAGGAATTGGGAATTAGTCAGTTTTCAACAACTATATTTTCCCTAAATCCTCAAATTAATGATTGTATTACATGCAAAAATGATTCTTTAAATTTTATTCTACCTAATATAGCATTGTTGGAAGAATTATGTGTGCCAGTTCAAATAAAAATGCCAATTCTGAAAATGAATTACGAGTCTTATGAAGAGCTTAAAACATTCTGTGGTGCGCATAATTATAGCTTTTTTCCAAGTCCTAATATTTCCCCCAAAACCGACGGTGATTCTTCACCACTGAAATTTGAACTAGCTGAACGAGAATTTGCGAAAATGATTCGCAAAATAGATGCAGAACACACAAAAAATGTGACTGGGGATCAAAATGCTTTTAGAAAAGAAGATATCATTTGTCATTCGTTGAATAATTCGGTTTTTATTAATAGTATCGGCGATGTTTTTCCCTGTATCTCATGGCCAGTAAAGTTAGGGAATATTTTTGAAAAGTCAATAGCGGAAATTTGGAACACTTCTGATGTATTACAATACTTAAGGAGCCTAAAGAAATCACATATGAAGTTCTGCGGAAAATGTGAATATTCTACGCATTGTACAGTTTGTCCGGGAGATTCCATGATGGATGGTGATATGTTGGGGTGTTCACATCTACAAAAAAAATGTGCAAAAGCCATTATGGGACTTATATAGGAAATGAAAGACGTAAGTTCATTTTACAAATCTTAAGTCCCAAATAGCAAATAATTTGGAAAAGGGAGAGAATGTGTAGATTAGAAATTTTGGTACAGCTATAGTAACGTTAGTCCCTCTATAGAACTGATCTTGGCCTTCAACCACGACCGAAATTTCTTGCCATTTCGCTTTTTCTGAGCTTCTCGTAGTATATTATAGGGATGAGCAAACGCGAGTTTTGCAAAAGCACAGTGCAGTGGTGTTTATTTTCTCTGCAAGTGCTATATGTCGTATCATATCGTAAGCAAATTCTAGTTTTGCCTGTCCCTATAAAATTTTAAAAGGAGGTGTAAAACATGAAGTATGAAAAGCCTGCAATTCTCGTCAACAAAACGATGCCGCGTGCGGCTGTTGGGGCCGATTGTGGTCACGGCAACAAGTGCAATGGCCCGAAAGATGATCATGACTAGGTAAAGGAGATGGCAGTCAGTATATAAAATACTGACTGCCAGTTTTAAATATGATAAAGGTTGTACTTAAAAATCTTCGCTATGTTCGCTATGCGATACAAGCTGACAAAATCAGTGCCTGGTCAATTATTTTGCTGAGTATGGCGATAAGCAGTATGTCAGCAGCGAAAATACTTGCAATTGGGCAATTACTTGATGATGTTGCCTTGTCACAATCCTTTGGATTCAGACGCATGATTGTGAATACGTGCCTCGTCGTTTTCGTTTATTTGATGGAATACGTATTGTCTGCACTTCAGAACTATCTAAGGTTCAGAATTTGCATTCGCTTGAACAACCAGATGGAAGATAAATTTTTCCTCAAGCTATCTGTTGTTCAGTATTCTTTACTGGAAGATAAAAAGAACAGCGATTTGATTTTTCATGTAAAAGATGGCATTGAAAAAAGATTTTCGGACGGGTTTTCGCATGTGATAGAATTCTTTTCTTTTGCTTTTAGAGCTGCAGGAGTACTTGGGGTAATAATCACAAAGAATATAAGCACAGGTATGATTCTTCTGCTACTCTTTGTTAGCTTGGGCCCCTTATATCAAAAATTAGGGGAGGTCAACTATCAAGCATATGCGGAAGCGAATAAAGCATTTCGCCGTGCCAAAAGCTATCTCCAAATCCTTTCAGACCGGGAGTACGCGAATGAGCGAGAAGTATTTGGCTATGATGCCTTTTTTAATAAAAAGTGGAGAACTTACTATCAAACCGCAATCGAAAAAGAAAGAGGTGCATCTAAACAGAATCATTTTAAGATTCTATTGGTAACTATTACCATAACATTTATGACTGCATTATTGAGTTGTATCATGATTCCTGCATTGCTCAGAGAATCGCTCTCTCTTGGAGTTTATGTGCTGGTTGTGACACAATTGTTCAATTTGGTACATTTTATGTCGTGGAATTTTTCTGATATCACGGAAAATCTTTCAGAAAATGCATTATATCTGGACGATTTTGATCGGTTTATGGATTTGAACGATACTACGCGGGCGGAGGGAGGAATCCTGCCTTCTCAAAAGCACATAAACATCCGAATCGAAGACCTGTCCTTTCGTTATCCAGGCTGTACGGACTATGCATTAAAGAACGTTTCTTTTGAATTCAAAGAGGGAGTACATTATGCCATAGTCGGAAAAAATGGCGCTGGAAAAACTACGCTTGTAAAATTGCTGTTGGGTCTATATGACGAATATGACGGGCAGATTCTGATCAATGGCGTAGACATCCGAACGCTTTCAAAGGCCACTCTCTCTTCCGTTTTTTCCGTAGTATTCCAGGATTATGGGAGATACGCGCTGACACTAAAAGAAAATGTTTTTCTGACGGATTTTGACGATCCACAGAAAGCGGCACAAGCGGAACGTATTTTGTCTCAACTGGGCTTTTGGGAGGGCCTTTGCCATCAGGAAAACAGAATGGATATTAGTCTCGGTAAACTTGACGAGGGCGGTATCGACTTATCGGGAGGACAGTGGCAAAAGCTTGCTATTGCAAGGGGGCTCCTGTCCGATGCTCTTGTATACATATTGGATGAGCCCTCCAGTTCGCTGGACCCAATCAGTGAAAGGCATTTATACGATCTATATGACAAGGTTTTTAAAGAATATACAACCATTACGATTACCCATAGATTAGGAAATACAAAGGGGCAGGATGAAATTTTGGTTTTAGATGGTGGAACGCTTGCGGAATTTGGGTCCCATGAAGCATTGATGAAACGGCATTCCATATACTATGAAATGTTTACCCACCAAAGGAGTTGGTACCATGCGGAAAGTTCATAAGAAGACGTATAACATACGAAGAGTGTTTGGGGAGGTTGTGAGGGTTTCCCCTCTTCAATTTTTTCTACAATACGTCCTGGCTGTTGTGAGTTCTGTCTTCCTAGGCTTATTTATCGTACAATTGCAAAATGTATTTGATCATGCGGCAATCGTAGTTGAGAGCGCGTCTGCGGATGGCGTCTGGAGCCTGCTTTGTTCCTTACTCATCCTGTTCCTGTACAAAGCTGGCTCGGAGAGCTTGGAAATCGCCAACGGATATCTTGGAAATGATTTTTATAACCGTTGCGCAGCATATTTTCTGGATCTATATAATCAAAATATCGCCAAGATGCGCGCAATCACATTTGAAGAGAATGACAATTTAAAGCTCTATCGCAACGCATTGACGGGAGCAACTTCAGCTAGAGGAATGTTGCATGTCATCATGGATATATTTACACTTTATATCCCTTATTTCCTCACGATCATTTTCTATTTGGCAAAACAGGACGCCAGCCTGCTTGCCATTGTCCCACTTGTCGCCATACCGATCTTTATTACGAATCAAATTAAGAAGAAGAATTACCAGAGACTACATAAACATACGATCCATCCAAAACGGAAAAAAGAAGAATACACAAAATACCTTTCCGAATTTCCGTTTCTTAAGGAAGTTCGTGTCAAGGAGGCGTTCCGGTTCTTTTATGGAAAATATCTGTGCGCAAGGTCAGAATACAACAAACTTTGTCTGTCCACAAATGATCAAGAATTCATGCTAAACCTTGGCACAAAAATGATTACCTTGCTTGGTTTTATAACGATTTTGGGCCTTCTGATCGAGCGGCTAGCTACAGGGGCAATCAGCATTGGTGCCTTTGGCGCTATCTTTTATTCGTTGGACGACATGTATAGTTTGATGGAAGAAATGCTTATATCGAGAATCGAAACATATCATAAGGGGCTACCTGCTTTGAAATCATTTATTCAATTTGTGAATGGCGCATATACAGAGCAGGGGGAAGCAACAGGAACGGCGGGGCGCATTCCCTTTAAAAAGATGTCGTTGGAAAGCATTTCATTTATTTATCCAAATACAACTCGAATGGTCCTCAAAAATATCAGCTTTACCATTCATCGGAATGATAAAATCGCAATCGTAGGCTATAACGGGAGCGGGAAGAGCACATTGGCCAAAATCTTGCTTGGGCTATACAGTCCAACCGAGGGCACCATTTTGATAAATGACGACCCGGGTATAAGATCCGGCCCTCAAAATGCCAGCGTCATGTTTCAGCAATTTAATCGCTACAAAGAGACAGTTTTTAATAATATCTGGATCAGTGAGGCAACGGGCGATGAATCGGCTGGGGAGCAGGCGAAAAAAATAGCTTCTGAACGATTGAGGCAAATAAACCTGAATCATTCCGTGCACGTAGAAGATACGCTGGACATATTATGCGCACGTGAATTTGGAGGCATCGACCTTTCCGGTGGACAATGGCAAAAATTAGCGACCGCGAGAATGCTATATCGCGACCGTGACTTTATAGTATTGGACGAGCCGACAGCTGAAATCGATCCAGTATCAGAATCTCAGATGTTTCGTCTGTTTGAGAGCGAAATGAGGAATCGGACGGCAATCATTATTACGCACAGAATGACCTCCATTCGTTTCTGTAACAAAATAATTGTCTTGCGGGATGGAGCGGTCGATGCCATCGGAGACCACGAAACTTTAATGAAAACTTCAGACCTTTACTACGCGTTGTATCACTCGATTGAGGAGAGATACCATTGACTTTCTTTGATTAGAGCAATCGACGCAATATCCAACATCCAGCGCAAGTGAACGAGGAATGACAATCGGAAGGAAAGACCATGCCGAGTGCCTTATGGACAACCAAGATCAGTTTTTCTTTTACGCGAATAGTCACTTGCGGAGGGTGGATTTCATCTTGGTCCACATCTCTCAATGGGGTGAGATACGGATGGCTCACTATATGAAAGTCAGCACGGAAATCTACCAAGTGTATCTCAAGTATATAGCTCCAGAGGACATACACGTCTATTCTATTGACGAGGTGTTCATGGATGTTACAAACTATCTTGCCACCTACGGCCTATCACCCCGGCAGCTTGCAATGAAGATGATTCTTGATGTTCTTGAGACAACCGGCATTACCGCTACAGCGGGCATCGGGACGAACCTATATCTCTGTAAGATCGCAATGGACATTTGGGCAAAGCACATTCAACCGGACGAAAACGGTGTCCGCATTGCTGAACTGGATGAGATGAGCTATCGCCGCAACCTGTGGGACCATCGGCCACTCACCGACTTCTGGCGTGTAGGCAAAGGCTACGCAAAGAAGCTGGAGGCCAACGGACTTTACACGATGGGGGACATTGCGCGGTGTTCCACCGGCAAGCCTACGGAATATTACAATGAGGATTTGCTATATAAGCTCTTTGGCGTGAATGCAGAATTGTTGATAGATCACGCCTGGGGATGGGAACCTTGTACTATTGGTGACATCAAGGCATATAGGCCAGAGAGCAGCAGTACCGGTTCAGGGCAAGTATTACAGTATCCATATCCGTTCGCAAAGGCCAAGCTAGTAGTACATGAGATGGCTGACCAGCTATCGCTTGACCTTGTAGACAAGGGCCTTGTGACCGATCAGTTGACGCTGACCATTGGATATGACATTGATAATTTGCGAGATCAGGAGATCAGTAGCACTTATCAGGGAGATGTAACCGTAGACCGGTATGGTCGCGCCGTACCCAAACAGGCCCACGGAACAGAAACTATGGATGTATACACGTCCTCTACCAAGCAGATCGTTCGTGCGGCACTGGCGCTTATGATGATATTATCAACCTTCCCCATCATGTCTCAGACCGGCATCCGCAAATGCCAATTAGGGATAGGGCGGCGCAGTTCTCGCCGTTTGCGGCGCTAACCGGATATGAGAGAGAAGTGAAAGAAGCCGCAAGGCTTACTGAAAAAAGAATTGAGCTCAGTTCGGAGCAAAAAGAAATATTGAATGAGCAGTTGCGCCTGTTGGAAGACGGGGCGCTACAAGGGACCGTTGCATCATTTACGTTCTTCAAGCCAGATGATCGGAAAGATGGTGGAGCCTATGTTACTGTAGCAGGGAGGATAAAGAAAATCGACCTGGTAGAACGTAATATCATTCTTCTTGATGGAACCATAGTCCCCATTGATGCACTTTATCAAATTTACAGCGAGGCGTGAAAAGGCCCCAGTTCAGCAGGTAACTGACCAATATCGACCTATAATGAAAAAAGGAGCAGAAATGCTCCTTTTTTTCTTTGTTCGACAAAATTTGACAAAAGAATTCAACAGAATCATATATAATGTTAACAAGTTTAGATGCTAATCTTTCACAGAAATAACGCTTGCGTGGTTTCTATGGCCGATCAGTTCTTCACTAGATCCATTAGTGTGTAGGCCATAACCAGCAGGACGTTTTTCAAAACAGAAAGGTTTAGCATGAGCTTGTCCCCTCTAGGTCAGGGGCAATATGCCGTTGATCTAATCGCGTACACTCTTTTCAATAGAATTCAAAAAAGGAAAAGGCCACAAGAGACTAGCAGGTCTCTTGTGGCCTTTTCCTTTTTCGACATTTACTTCCGAAATTTGACAGCATTCGACAAGCAATGCTTCTGTAAACCGGCATACAACGGCTGTTGTTTTCCCAGAATATGCTTGTGTTGTAGACGCACGGCAAAAAAAAATAATAGAAGACAGAAAAATTTGCATTCCTGCGGAGATTGGTATCTCTGCCGTGGCCCTCCTGATTGTTGATGCTTCACCCCGAACACAACCATCACACAATCAGGAGGAAATCATGTTTGATAAACATAGCGACTACGCACTGAACAAGCTGGACCCGGAGGCCATTGTCTGTCCCAGCGCCACCGGCATACATATCCGGCTGACCCGTGAGGACTTCGCCAGCGAGGAAGACTTTCTTTACTGGAAAAAACTGTCCGACGGAGACTACAAGGACATTGAGAGTGCGGGGCGCGGCTATTACGATTACTGCATTTCCTTGACCGAGGCCAGGAAATCGACCAGCACATCTGCCGAGGATGCGTTTCTTGCTCCGCTGATAGCAGCAGAACAGAGAGAGCAGAGGATCGCGCTGTTAAAGAAAATCAAGGATGCTCTGACGGAAACGCAGTACCGCCGCTTGTGGATGTACTGCGTGGAAGAAATGAACGAGGCCGAGATTGCGCAAGCCGAACACGTTGGACAACCGCGAGTTTGCCGCTCCCTCTGCCGTGCAAAAATTATTCTGAAAAAAATTTTTTCAGAGGGCAGCAAAACAGGGGATAAAAACGGCTGATTTTCTGTGTTAGGTGAAAGGCGCGTTTCCCCATAACCTTTCGAGCACCTATAAAACTGAATACACGGTATTGCGGGTACAGAAACCATGCAGCAGCGGGACAGGGCGCGCCGCCAGGACAGCAGCTTGTGAAAGGGGGACCAGATGGACAAGCTGTTCGAGCGATCAACGTGAAAGCCCTTGTAAACCGGAGTGGCATCCGGTACGCATTGACCTGTATGGGGGATAATGATACTTCCTCACGGCCTCCTGAAGACTTGGGGGGAACCCTGCGGCGCACGTTCCGAACGGCGCTGCGGAGTTATGACAGCCGCGCCAGCGGCGACCGGCAATACCCCCTCTCGCTGGGGATGTGTGACAAATACGGCGGGAACAACGCGAAGTATCAACAATCAGAACAGCCGCGCCGGAATACCGCCGCTTTATGTCATGCGGCATCAGCACTTTCCGGCGCGGCTATTTGTTTATTCTTGCGGCAGTCAAATTTTTAGGGGCAGAATACAGGGCCCAGTGCAATTTGACTGCCGGAAAAATAAACTGTCCTTGCCCAACAGGGACTATCGATTCTATGTGGTAGTGTTACCATGCGATTTCTCCGCATAGAAATTGTAGGAGGAGGTGTTTGTGATAATCGATAAAACATTGCTGGAGCACCTGGCGTGTTCCAATGTGAGTGATAGGCAGTCTGATACGTTGCAAGATATTTTGAAAGTAGAGATTTCCGGCGAAACTGCACATCAGAGGTTAGAAAGTTTCCTTTCACAAGTTGGAAATCCGTACTGTTTCCGCGTAGGAAAAACTCCGGTACGGATTTCATTTTCTGCAAGCGAAAAACCTTTGGAGGAAAAGCTGCGGTCCTATTTCATGAGTTTGAAAGTTTGATAATTCTCCCAGGATATGCTATAGTCATATCGTTATAGAGGGGGAGGAAAAGGAGGCTCCCCGAAATGGCTAGAATTAGACGGACATCGGACCCCAGAGCAAACTCCACACAGGCTATTTGGAAGATCGGCAAGTACATTCGTCTTTCACGGGATGATGGCAATGTTGTATCGGAATCTGTCGTCAATCAGAATAAAATTCTGGACGATGAAATCCCAGCTTTTTTTGAGGATGGTTTATACGAAGTCATTGATACCTATATTGACGATGGGACCAGCGGTACAACCGACTTGGAGCGGCGGGACTTTCAGCGTATGATTGGCGATATGAAAAGCGGCCGCATCAACTGCATCATTGTAAAAAACCTTTCCAGAGCTTTCCGCAACAGCGCGAACCAGGGCCACTTCCTGGAGGAATTTATTCCGCTGTACAATACCCGTTTTATCTCCTTGTATCAGCCCAGGATCGATACGTTCCTTGACCCGGAAGTTGTACATAGCCTGGAAGTCAGCATCACAGGATTCATGAATGAGCAGTATGCCTATAAAACGTCCGCCGATGTGCGCCGGACGTTCCGGCACAAGCGTGAGAATGGGGAATTTATCGGCGCGTTCGCTCCCTATGGCTATAGCAAGGACCCAGCGGACAAAAACGCCCTCGTGATCGATGAGGACGCGGCTCAGACAATACGGGATATATTTACATGGTTTATCACCGATGGCATGAGCAAGGCAGGCATTGCAAAGCGGCTGAATGAACTCGGCGTACCAAATCCTACGGCATATAAACGTAGCAAGGGATTTCGCTATGAGAATCCCCATGCCACACAGAATGATGGACTGTGGAACCCCACGACCATCACGCGTATGCTCCAGGACCCGGTGTACATCGGCGTGATGCGCCAGGGTAAACAGCGGGTCATTAGCTACAAAGTCCATAAGCGGGCCCCTGTGCCGGAGAACGAGTGGTTTGTGGTTGAAAACGCGATTCCTCCGATTATAGACAGAGAACTCTTTCAAGCAGCGCAGGATCTTCATAAGAAGGATGTCCGGACGGCCCCCGGTCAGAAAGAAGTCTATCTGTTCTCTGGATTCATCCGCTGCGCGGACTGCAAAAAGGGGATGTCCCGCCATTCGTCAAAGGGCTATGTCTACTACCAGTGCAGGACCTTCCGGGACAAATCCAAAACCCAGTGCAGCAAGCACAGCATTCGGATGGAAATTTTGGAGCAGGCCGTTTTGGCTGCAATCCAAAAGCAGATTGAGCTTGTTGATTCTCTCTCTGCAATCATTGAGGAAATCAATCAAGCTCCAAAGGTGCAGACGGAATCACTCCGGCTTACCACTATGCTCAATCAGAGGCAAAAGGAGCTTGATAAGGTGATGGGGCTCTTGGATGGGCTGTACATGGACTGGAAAAGCGGGGACATCACCAGAGATCAGTATCGCCGTATGAAGGTGAAGTTTGAGGAACAGGCCCAGCAGCTTGAAGCTACCATTGACCACATCAAGAGTGAATGCGATACACTGGCCCAAGGCATTGGGACGGATGATCCCTATTTGACAGCGTTCTTAAAGCACCGCAACATCGAATCACTCTCGCGCGGTCTGCTCATCGAGCTGGTCAACACAATTTATATTCACGAAGACGGAAGCATTGATATTGAATTCAAGTTCGCAGACCAATACCGCCGAATTGTAGAGTTTATTGAAAACAACAAAAACGAGCTCTACATTATCGGCGGTAAGGCTGTCTGAAAAGTTGCGCATAAACGACTGCACCCACCGGCCCTGCCGGCCCCACTGGTCCCACCGGACCCAATGTCACCGCCACCAACGCCTATGCCGCCAGCACCAAGGGCGCGGCGTTCACGGTCCTCATGTCCGGAACCAACGTGGCTCTGCCCGACGCCCAGACCCTGTCCCCCGACATCACGGTCAACGGGGCAAACGACACCTTCACCGTGGCGGAGGCCGGACGGTATCGGGTTTCCTATAATATCAACTCCGTCACGCCCCTGACCCTCGGCGCCCGGCTGATGGTCGACGGTACGGAAATCGAAGCCTCCAACGTCATGCCGCAGACGGCACCTTTGAGCCGCCTGTCCAACGATTTCCTGGTGGATCTGGCGGCGGGGGCCAAGGTCTCCCTGCAGGTGTACGGTTACGCGGGCTTGGTGACTCTGCTGCCCAATTCCATCGGGGCCTCCCTGTCCATGGTCCGTCTGAGCTAAGGAGGGGTATTTTATGTCAATGCCCACATTCCCCAAGAATGATCCCCCGCTGACCCGAGAAGGCAGCCTCAATGAGATCATCTCCTCCATCGCCGCCGAGGAGCTGAGCCTGAGCCACCTCCTCAACGTCGAGGGCGAAAAGCTGCAATACGTCCTGGGCACCATGCCCGGTCTGGACGAGGCGGCCTCCCTGGACGAGGTGATGCAGGTCAACAAAAGCGTGAAGGACACCCTGTCCGGCATTATGGAGCAGCAGATGGCGCTGACATCCAAACTGGGCGCGGTGCTGAAGGCCCCCACACTCCCCGGCCCCGAGGGCCCCATGGGCGCCGAGGGCCCCGAAGGTCCCGAGGGTCCCGCCGAGGGCGAGGCCGGTCCCGACGGCCCCGACGGCCCCGACGGTGCGGAAG
>CAOKLO010000012.1 GCA_948469375.1 uncultured bacterium
AGGACCAGAACGCCTACGACGCCTACAACGTGATGGACACCGTCATCATGGGCAATCCCCGGCTGTACGAGGTGGGTAAGCAGAAGGACGCCCTCTACGCCAAGGAGGAGATGACTGACGAGGACGGTATGCTGGCCTGCCAGCTGGAGGAGGAATTTGCCGAGCTGGACGGCTGGGAGGCCGAGAGCAACGCCAGCCGCATTCTCCAGGGCCTTGGCGTGGGCACCGAGTACCACGAGAGCGACATGGCCACCCTGGACCCCCGTTTGAAGGTAAAGGTCCTGCTGGCGCAAGCCTTGTTCGGCAGTCCCGACCTGCTGATGATGGACGAGCCGACGAACAACCTGGACATTGACGCGGTGAACTGGCTGGAGGACTTTCTGCTGGACTTCGAGGGCACCGTCATCGTGGTGTCCCACGACCGGCACTTTTTGAACACCGTGTGCACCCACATCGTGGACATCGACTACAACAAGATCAAGATGTACGTAGGCAACTACGACTTCTGGTACGAGTCCTCCCAGCTGGTCCAGCAGCTGGTGAAAAACCAGAACAAGCGCAACGAGGAAAAGATCAAAGAGCTCCAGGATTTTATCTCCCGTTTTTCCGCCAACAAATCCAAGTCCAAGCAGGCCACCGCCCGGCGCAAGCTGCTGGATAAGCTGAGCGTCCAGGAGATGCCCGCCTCCTCCCGGCGGTATCCCTTCGTGGGCTTTACCCCTGATCGGGAGGTGGGCAAAGATATCCTCTTTGTTACCGACGTGTCCAAGACCATCGGCGGGGTGAAGGTGCTGGACAAGGTGTCCTTCATCGTGGGCCACGACGAGAAGATCGCCTTTGTGGGGGACAACGAGAACGCTCACACCGTCCTATTCAGAATTCTCGCCGGGGAGATGGAACCCGACGAGGGTACTGTGAAATGGGGCCAGACCGCCACCTTCTCCTACTTTCCCAAGGACAACACCCCCTACTTTGAGGACTGCGAGGACGACCTGGTCCAGTGGCTGCGCCAGTTCTCCAGAGATCCCCAGGAGCAGTATCTCCGGGGCTTCCTGGGCCGGATGCTGTTCTCCGGCGAGGAGGTCCACAAGCCCGTCAAAGTGCTGTCCGGCGGCGAAAAGGTGCGGTGTATGCTGTCCCGAATGATGCTGTCCGGGGCCAACGTGCTCATGCTGGACCAGCCTACCAACCACCTGGATCTGGAGTCTATCGCCGCGCTGAACAAGGGGTTGGAGGCGGTCAAGTGCAACGTGCTGGTGGCCTCCCACGACCATCAGCTCATCCAGACCGTGTGCAACCGGGTGTTCGATTTCACCGCCGACGGCAAGCTCATCGACAGCAAGACCACCTACGACGAGTATCTGGAGAGCCTGCACCAGCAGTAAGCCACATCAAAAAAGGAGCCTCGGGCAAGTGCCCGAGGCTCCTTTTCGCTTTATATACCGCCTTCCAGCTCCAACAGCCGGCGCTTGACCTCCAATCCACAGGCAAAGCCGGTGAGCACTCCGTTTTTCCCCACCACCCGGTGGCAGGGAGTGAAAATCAGCAGCGGATTGTCGTGATTGGCCATCCCCACCGCTCGGGCGGCCTTGGGGCGGCCCACCGCGGCGGCAATTTCACCGTAAGTCCGGGTCTCACCGTAGGGGATGACCCGCAGGGCCTCCCACACCGCCAATTGAAACTCTGTTCCGTGGGGGGACAGAGGCGCAGTGAACACCTTCCGCGTTCCCGCAAAATATTCGTCCAGCTCCTCCGCCCCTTGGAGCGTCAGCGGAGTCTCTCCCTCCGGAGCATCAGGGCAGGTCCCTTCCCTGGGCAGGAACACCCGGCTCAGGCCCCGCCCGTCGTCCATCAGCCCCAGGGTACCAATGGGGTACTCTCGATACAGCACCGGCCCTAATTCCATATACTTTTCCCCGTTTATTCCACCGTCACCGATTTGGCCAGGTTCCTAGGCTTGTCGATGTCACAGCCCCGCATCAGCGCGATGTAGTATGCCAGCAGCTGTAACGGCGCTACACCCAGAGAGGGCAGGAACAGCTCGTCGGTGTCCGGAATGGCAAAGAGGCCGTTTGCCACCTTGCCCATCTCCTCCACATGACCCTCGGTGGTGAGGGCCAACACATCCGCCCCCCGGCTCTTCACCTCCACCACGTTGCTCATGGCCTTCTCAAACAGCTTGGCGTAGGTGGCCACCGCCACCACCAGGGTGCCGTCCTCAATCAGCGAGATGGTGCCGTGCTTCAATTCCCCAGAGGCGTAGGCTTCCGAGTGGATGTAGGAAATCTCCTTCAGCTTCAGCGACCCCTCCAGCCCCAGGGCGTAGTCCACATTGCGGCCGATGTAGAAAATGGACTCGTGGTTGAAATACTGGGAGGCGTAATATTGGATGGCCTCCCGTTTCTCCAGCACCCGCTCCAGCTTGGAGGGGAGCACCAAAAGCTCCTGCACCAACCTGTGGTAGCGCTCCTGCGTCACTGTGCCCAGCCGCCGGGCCAGGTACAGCCCCAGCAGGTCCAGCACCGCCAGTTGGGTGGAGTAGGCTTTCGTGGTCGCCACGGCGATCTCCGGCCCCGCCCAGGTATACAGCACCTCGTCCGACTCCCGGGCGATGGAGGAGCCCATCACGTTGACGATGGAGAGAATTTTCCCGCCCAGCTTTTTTGCCTCCCGCAGGGCGGCCATGGTATCCAGCGTTTCGCCGGACTGGCTGAGCACCACCACCAGCGTCCGCTCCGTGACGATGGGCTCCATGTACCGGAACTCGGAGGCCAGCGTCACCTCCACGGGCAGTCTCAGCAGGCGCTCCAGGTTGTACTTGCCCACCATGCCCACATGGTAGGACGACCCGCAGGCCACCACATACAGCCGGTCGATGTTTTGGATGAACGCATCGCTCAGGGAGAAGTCGGGCAGCACCACCTCCCCATCCTGGAGCCGCGGGAAAATGGCGCGGCGCAACGCCTCGGGCTGCTCCATGATCTCCTTGAACATGAAGTGCTCATAGCCGCCCTTCTCCGCCGCGTCGATCTCCCAGTCCACATGGGAGATTTCCTTCTCCACCGGCTGGAGCAGGTGGTTGTAGCACGCGACCCCCTCCCGGGTGAGCACGGCCAGCTCACCGTCCTCCATATAGATCACGTCCCGGGTGTGCTTGATGATGGCGGTAACGTCGGAGGCCAGGAAGTTGAATCCCTCCCCCAAGCCCAGAATCAGCGGGCTGTCCTTGCGCACGGCGATGAGCTTTTCCGGCTCGTCCGCGCAGATGATGCCCAGGGCATAGGCCCCCTCGATGCGGTGAAGCACCCGGCCTACGGCCTTGAGGATGTCCCCCTCGTAAAAATACTCGATGAGCTGGGCCACCACCTCGGTGTCCGTCTCGGAGGCAAAGGGCACCCCCTGGTCGATCAAAAACTGCTTGAGCTGGGCGTAATTCTCAATGATGCCGTTGTGCACCACGGCAATCTGCCCGCTCCGGCTCACCTGGGGATGGGAGTTCACGTCCGATGGCGCGCCGTGGGTGGCCCACCGGGTATGGCCCACCCCCAAGGTGCCGTGGATGGCCGCGCCGCCCTGGATCATGTCGGACAACACCCGCAGACGGCCCTTGGCCTTGGCCACCTCCAGCTTTTCCCCGTCAAAGACAGCCACGCCCGCCGAATCGTAGCCCCGGTACTCCAACCGGCTCAGGCCGTCCAGCAAAATGGGCGCGGCCTCCTCGCCCCCTACAAAGCCTACAATACCACACATTTTGAATCAATCCTTTCCCTTACTGGGGATTCAGTTCCAGATATTTCTGGTCGATGTGGCTGTCCACCTGCTGAGAGAACTCCAGCGCGGCGTTGTAGCCCATCTTTTTGTTACGGTTGTTCATGGCGGCCACCTCAATGATGACGGCCAGGTTGCGCCCCGGCTTCACCGGGATGAGCAGGCTGGGGATGCGCACGTCCAGCAAGGTGGTAAAGTGCTCGTCCGTCCCCAGCCGGTCATAAATTTTGCCGTCCTGCCATGTCTCCAGCTCGATCATCATGTCGATGGCGCTGTCAAACTTGACGGCGGACATGCCGAACAGCCGCCGCACATCCACCACCCCGACGCCCCGCAGCTCGATGTAGTGGCGAATCAGCTCCGGCGCAGTGCCGATAAGCCCTCCGCTGGGGTTGCGGCGGATCTCCACCGCATCGTCGGCGATGAGGCGGTGGCCCCGCTTCACCAGCTCAATGGCGGTCTCGCTTTTGCCCACGCCGGACTCCCCGGCCAGCAGCACGCCCTCGCCGTACACCTCCACCAGCACGCCGTGACGGGTGATGGTGGGGGACAGCGCCGTGCGCAGATAGGCAATCAGCGTACTCATGATGTTGGACGTATTTTCCTGGGTGCTCAAAACCACCTGGTCGTGCTTTTTCGCCATCTCCATACACTCAGGATAAGGCTTCAGCCCCCGGGCAAAAATCACCGCCGGGGTGTGGTAGGAGAACAGGGTGTCGAACACCGCCTCCCGCTTCTCCAGCGGGATGCCCTCCAGGTAGGAGATCTCCACCAGGCCCAGCAGCTGCATACGCTCCTTGTCAAAATAGTCGAAAAAGCCAGTGAGCTGAAGGCCGGGCCGGTTCACGTCCTCAATGGTGATCTTCCTCTCCCGATAGCCCTCCGGGCCGTACAGCACATCCAAATGGAAGGTGTCGATGATGACGCCCAGCTTGATGCCCTTCCTGCTTACCACCGCGGTCACGCTCCTTTTCACAATATATACGTTTTTTATCTTACCACATTCCGTCCCCGAAAAAAATAGCAAATCCATCAAATTCACACTTGATTTTTCCCGCCCCATATGGTAGCATAATATAGTTATCGTTTGAGCGAATTCCAACCAGCGAGGAGGTTAGTCAATATGGCCAAATGCGAGTTTTGCGGCAAGGGCGTGAACTTCGGTATCCAGGTCTCTCACTCTCACCGCCGCTCCAACCGTACCTGGAAGCCCAACGTTAAGCGCGTCAAGGCTGTGGTGGACGGCGCTCCCAAGCACGTCTATGTGTGCACCCGCTGCCTCCGCTCCGGCAAAGTCACCCGCGCCGTGTGATTCCATAAGGATCAAAAAGCAAGATCGGGTCCCGCGTGAAAACGCGGGACCCGGCTTTTTGCTGCCGTCAGGCGGTTTTATTTCTTTTTTCTCCTCCTCCGCCGCGGCTTTGGCTTGAATGCCTCCTCAACCGTTCCAGCCTCCGGTGCGGGCACTTCCGGCCCGGAGGGCTTGACCGGCTCCGCCACGGGATCAGCCTCCGCTTGAGCGGGCTTCTCTTCCGGCTTTACCCCAGCCGCGGGCGCCTTGGCATCCGTTGACCCAGCGGGCTCGTCCACTTTTGCCGCAGGCTTCTCCGCCGCCGGAGCGGATTCTTTTTTATGGAAGCTGAACTTGCGTTCGTTGCCCTGAACCAGGCGCACCATATTCCCCCGATGCCCCCACAGCAGCAATCCGCCCATGACGGCGGCCAACAGCAAAATCAGCGGGTCCTGGTACACAATCCAGGACGCAGCGATGAAGGACGCCCCGCCCCAGCAGGACCCCAGGGACACATACCGGGTGGCCGCCACCAGCACGATAAAGCCCAGCCACACCGTCAGCGGGACGATCCAACTGGGGAACATACCGTCCCCGCCGATGCCGATCATGATGGCCACGGCACTGCCCGACAGCACGCCCTTGCCTCCTCGGAACTGAAAGGTGCAGGGGAACATGTGGCCGATCATACAGAAAGCGCCCGCCCAGTACTTGGACAGCGTGACCAGCTCCGGCGAGATGTTTCCAGCAATAAACATAGCGAACAGCACCGCCAGCACCGCCTTTACCGCGTCGCTGAGGATGACCACAAAGGTCAGCGGCCCGCCAAAGGTCCGAAAGAAGTTGGTCAAGCCTGCGTTGCCGCTGCCATGGTCCCGGATATCGTCCCGTAGAACGTAGCGGGACACCACCACGGCGCCGTTAAAGCAGCCCAGGAAATAGGCCACCACGGCCACGCCAGCCGCCGCCACCGCCAGCCAGCCGGGGCTCACTCCGGCGGCCGCCAGCATTTGAGAGTTCAGCATGGTCAATCCTCCTTGTCTCCCTTTTGTCGGATGGTGATGCGCACCGGAGTGCCCGTCAAGCCGAAGGTGGCCCGAATCTGATTTTCCAGGTAGCGCTGATAGGAAAAATGGAACAGCTTCGCGTCGTTGCAGAAAATGACAAAGTGGGGGGGCTTTACCCCGATCTGGGTCATATAATAGATCTTCAGCCGCTTGCCCTTGTCGGTGGGGGGCTGAACCCGGGCCTGAGCGTCGTTGAGCACCTGGTTCAGCACCCCGGTGGAGATCCGCATGGCGGCCTGGTTGACCACGTTGTCGATGAGGCCGAACAGCTTATCCACCCGCTGGCCCGTCAGGGCGGAGATGAACAGCACCGGGGCGTAGGTCATATAGGACAGGTCCCGGCGGACGTCCTCCTCCATGCGCTGCATGGTCTTGCCGTCCTTTTCGATGGCGTCCCACTTGTTCACCACGATAATACAGGCCTTGCCCGCCTCGTGGGCCAGCCCGGCCACCTTGGTGTCCTGCTCGGTGACTCCCTCCTGGGCGTCGATCATGATAATGCACACGTCGCTGCGCTCGATGGCCATGGTGGCCCGCAGGACGGAGAATTTCTCCACCCGGTCGTCCACCTTGGACTTTTTCCGCATCCCGGCGGTGTCGATGATGAGGAACTTGCCCCACTGGTTTTCCAGATAGCTGTCCACCGCGTCCCGGGTGGTGCCCGCCACATCGGACACAATGACCCGCTCCTGCCCCAGAATCCGGTTCACCAGAGAGGACTTGCCCACGTTGGGCTTCCCGATGATGGCGACCTTCACCACATCGTCCCCTTCCTCCTCCTCCTCCGACCGGGGGAAGAACTCAAAACAGGCGTCCAGCAGGTCGCCGGTGCCGTGTCCATGGACGGCGGAAACCGGGTAGGGATCTCCCAATCCCAGGTTATAAAACTCGTACATATCCGGGTCGTTGTGGCCGGTGGAGTCCATTTTGTTCACCGCCAAAATCACCGGCTTCCGGGAGCGCTGGAGCATCCCGGCCACCTCTTGATCGGCGGCGGTCATTCCAGTGCGGATGTCGCACACGAAAATAATGACGCAGGCGGAGGCGATGGCGATTTCCGCCTGCTCCCGCATAAAGGACAGGATCTGGTCGTCCGTTCCCGGCTCGATGCCTCCGGTGTCCACCAGGTCAAAGGTGCGGCCCCGCCACTCCGCCTGGGCGTACAGCCGGTCCCGGGTGACCCCCGGGGTGTCCTCCACAATGGACAGGCGCTTGCCCGTCAATTTATTAAACAGCATGGATTTGCCCACATTGGGGCGGCCTACAATAGCTACCAGGGGCTTTGCCATAGGGATCCCTCCTATCACCAACAGGTCCTATCAATTTTTGGAAACCCGCGTACCTGCAAGCAGACCGGCGGGCAATAAATCACACATTATAAGGTAGTATACCAAATGTCTTCAAAAAAAGATAGGGGAAAACGGGAAAATTTTTGGGGAGAAAGCAACAAAAAAGCCGCCGTATCCACGGCAGCTTTTTTTGCTTCTCACTTGTCGGCGGGGGCGACCTCACGGCCATTGTAGGTCATGCAGTTTTTGCAGACGCGGTGGGGCAGGGTGACGGTACCGCACTTGGGACAGGTGTTGATACCGGGAGTCTCCAGCTTCCACACGGAGCTGCGGCGCTTGTTCCTGCGCTGCTTGGATACTTTACTCTTCGGGACGGCCATTTTGACACCTCCTTATTTGGTCAATGTCCGTGGACATACAGCCTACTGATCTGTTTCCTTCTGCTCCAGCAGCTGGGACAGCTTGGCCCACCTGGGATCGATCTCCTTCTTGCAGCGGCACGCTTCCACATTCAGATCCACACCGCATCCGGGACAAAGTCCCTTGCAATCCTCGGAGCAGAGGTTTTTCGTGTCCATTTCAAGGAGGAATACCTCCCGCATCAGCTCGTCCAGCTCCAGCTCCCCGTCCCCGTTCAGCAGAACGATGTCGCCGCTCTCCCCGTTGGCCAGCTCGAAGGCCAGCAGGGTCTCGTACTCCACCGTTTTCTCCCGTTCAAAGGGCTTGGCACACCGATCGCAGGTCAACGACAGGACCGTGTCCAACCGGGCCTTCAGCTCCAACGCGCCCGCCCGGTTCCGCACCTGTCCCTCCACATGGACAGGCTGAACAAAAGGCCGCGCCCCGTTCCACTCCGTGTCGGACAGGTCCACACAGAGCTCAAAGGGCAACACCTCGCCGGGCTGTTGAGCTAAAGGCTTCAAATCCAGTTTCATGGCACACCTCGCATAATGGCACGACTGGTATTATACTAGACCTGGCCGGAAATGTCAAACATTTTCCGCAATATTTTGTGTTTTTTCTTGGGGCCTTCCTTTTTTCTTTGAAAAGAAAAGAGAACTTACCCCTTTAGGAATTTCTCCAAGCGGTCCATGCCCTTTTTGATGTTGTCCATGCTGGCGGCATAGGACCAGCGGATAAAACCGGGAGCGCCCATACTCCCCCCCGGCACCGTGGCCACCAGGCCGTGCTTCAGCAGAGCGGCGGCAAAATCGCCGCTGCTGTTGACGGCCTCGCCGCAGATGGTACGGCCCAGCTGTTTCTCCACGTTCATCATGATATAAAACGCGCCCTCCGGCTTGAGGCAGCTGACGCCCTCCATAGCGTTCACCCGCTCCACGATATAGTTCCGGCGCTCCTCAAAGGCCCGGCGCATTTCCTCCACGCAGTCCTGGGGCCCGCTCAGCGCCGCCACGGCGGCGGCCTGGGATATGGAGCTGGGCGCTCCAGTGGAGTGGCTGAGATAGTTGGCCATCACCTTGACAATCCGCTCGTCGGCCAGCAGGTAACCGATACGCCAGCCCGTCATGGCGTAGGACTTGGACACACCGTTAATCAGAATCGTGCGCTCCTTCACCTCCTCACCCAGGGCGGCAAATGAGGTACATTTCGCCCCATCATACATCAGGTTGCAGTAAATCTCGTCGGAGATGACGTAAATGTCCTTCTCCACGCACACCCGGGCGATGGCGGCCAGCTCCTCTTTGGAATACACCATGCCGGTGGGGTTGCAGGGGTTGTTGAGCACCAGGGCCTTGGTCTTGGGCGTGATGGCGGCAGCCAGCTGCTCTGCCGTCATTTTAAATCCGGCGTCCTCCCCCGCCGTGACCACCACAGGTTTTCCGCCCACCATTTTGATGAGCTCCAGATAGCTCACCCAGAAGGGCGCGGGCAGAATCACCTCGTCTCCGGGGTCCACCACGGCCCGCAGGGCAATATACACGCAGTGCTTGGCCCCGCTGGTGACCGCCGCCTGGGCAGGCTTGTAATCCAGGCCGCAGTCCTCCTTCATACGCCTGCACACGGCCTCCTTTAAGGCAGCTGTGCCGGAGGCGGGGGTATAACGGGTCACGTTTTCCGCGATGGCCTTGTCCGCCGCCGCCTTGATATGGTCAGGGGTATTGAAATCCGGCTCACCGGCGCCGAAGCCCACCACGTCGATGCCGTCCGCCTGCATCTGCTTGGACCGCACGTCGATGGCCATGGTGCTGGACGCCTGCACGGCGGACGCAATTTGAGCAAGTTCCTTCAAGCTGATCCCTCCAATGTTTGCTTCTTGCACATTATATTCTCAGTCCTGCACAATTGCAAGTATATTTTGGGCTGTTTTCCGAGCTTTTGCAATTCTCACAAGGCTGGATTGCATTTATGAGAGAAAACGCCCCGTCTGCCGAAGCGGACGAGGCATAGTGCGCGGCGGCGGTTTCAGCTTCCCATGTTATCCCGGATGATCTGCCCCATCTGCTTTGTGCCGATGGCGCTCTCCCCCGCTCGGGCGATGTCGGCGGTGCGCCAGCCGTCGGCCAGCGCCTTGTCCACCGCCGCCTCGATGGCGTCCGCCTCGGCGGACAGCTTAAACGAGTAGCGGAACATCATGGCTGCGGACAGGATGGTGGCAATGGGGTTTGCCTTGTCCTGGCCCGCGATATCCGGGGCGGAGCCGTGGATGGGCTCATACAGCGCCGGCGCCCCGTCTCCCATGGAGGCGGAGGGCAGCAGGCCGATGGAGCCGGTGATCATGGACGCCTCATCGGACAGGATGTCGCCGAACATATTTTCCGTGACCACCACGTCAAACTGTCCCGGGTCCCGGACCAGCTGCATGGCGCAGTTGTCCACCAGCACGTCCTCATAGGCCACGTCGGAGTATTCCTCCGCCAATCTGTGCATCACCGACCGCCACAGCCGGGAGGTCTCCAGCACGTTGGCCTTGTCCACGCTGGACACCTTCTTCCGGCGCAGGCGGGCCATCTCAAAGGCCCGGCGGCCGATGCGCTCGATCTCCTTCTCGGAGTAGGCCATCAGGTCGGTGGCCTCCAGGCCCCGGTCCTCGGTCTGATACTTGTCCCGTTTGCCGAAGTAGATGCCGCCGGTGAGCTCCCGGACCATGAGCAGGTCAATGCCCTTCTCCGCCGTCTCCTTTTTCAGCGGGCAGGCATCCGCCAGAGCGGGGCGCAGGGCGGCAGGGCGCAGATTGGCATACAGCCCCAAGTCCTTGCGGATGGCCAGCAGGGCGGTCTCCGGGCGCTGCTCGGCGGGCTTGTCGCTGCCCCACTTGGGACCGCCCACCGCCCCCAGCAGCACCGCGTCACAGGATTTACACAGCTCAGCAGTGCCGTCTGGGTAGCTCTTGCCCACCGCATCGGTGGCGCAGCCGCCCAGCAGCACGTCCACGTACTCGAAGGTGTGGCCAAACTTCTCCCCCACCTTGTCGATGACCTTCACCGTCTCATTAACGATCTCCGGGCCGATGCCGTCGCCCCGGATCAGCGCAATTTTATAATTCATTTCGCTGCACCTCTCGCCTTCAGGGATTTCAGCAGCCCTCCGTTCTCAATGATGCCGTTGATGAACTCCGGAAAGGGCGCGGCTTGGAACTTGGCCCCGGTGGTCTCGTTGACGATGACGCCAGTCTGGAAGTCCACGCTCACCGCGTCCCCAGGGTTGATGCCGTCCACAGCCTCGGGGCACTCCAGAATGGGGAAGCCGATGTTGATGGCGTTGCGGTAGAAAATGCGGGCGAAGCTCTTGGCGATGACGCACTTCACGCCGCAGGCCTTGATGGCCAGGGGGGCGTGCTCCCGGGAGGAGCCGCAGCCAAAGTTGCTGCCGCCGATGACGATATCCCCCGCCTCCACAGTGGAAACAAAATCCTTGTCAATGTCCTCCATACAGTGGGAGGCCAGGGACTTCTCATCCGGAGCGTTGAGGTAACGGGCAGGGATGATGACGTCGGTGTCCACGTTGTCGCCGTATTTATAAATTTTCATGTCTTTTTCCCTCCCTTACAGTGTTGCGGGGTCCGTGACCATGCCCGTAACAGCGGATGCCGCCGCCACGGCGGGGCTGGCCAGGATTATCATGGAGCTGGTGGGGCCCATGCGGCCCACAAAGTTCCGGTTGGTGGTGGAAACGGCCCACTCGCCGTCGGCCAGCACCCCCATGTGTCCGCCCAGGCAGGGCCCGCAGGTGGGGGTGGACACCACCGCGCCCGCCTGGATGAAGTCGGCCACCAGCCCCTCCGCCATGGCGTCCAGGTAGATCTGCTGGGTGGCTGGGATGACGATGCACCGCACCCCATCGGCCACCTTGCGGCCCTTGAGGATGGCGGCGGCCTCCCGCAGGTCCTTCAGCCGTCCGTTGGTGCAGGAGCCGATGACCACCTGCTGAATGGGCTTGCCCGCCGCCTCGTCCACGCTCTTGGTGTTGGAGGGCAGGTGGGGGAAGGCCACCGTGGGCCGCAGGGCGGACAGGTCGATAGTAATTTCTTTTGTATACTCCGCGTCCGGGTCGGCCTCAAAGGGGGTATATTCCCGGTCCACCCGGCCCTTTAAGTAGTCCAAAGTTTTCTCATCCACCGGGAAGATACCGTTCTTGGCCCCGGCCTCAATGGCCATGTTGCAGATAGTAAAGCGGTCGTCCATATCCAGGGAGGCCACGCCCTCCCCCGCGAACTCCAGAGACTGGTACCGCGCGCCGTCCACCCCAATCATGCCGATCAGGTGAAGAATGACGTCCTTTCCGCTGACGTACTTCCCCAGCTTTCCGGTGAGATTCACCTTGACAGCGGAGGGCACCTTAAACCACAGCGTCCCCGTAGCCATGCCCGCGGCCATGTCGGTAGAGCCCACGCCGGTGGAGAAGGCCCCCAGCGCCCCGTAAGTACAGGTGTGGGAATCGGCCCCGATAATGACCTCTCCGGGGGCAGTCAGGCCCTTTTCCGGCAAAAGCGCGTGCTCAATGCCCATCTGGCCCACGTCATAAAAGTGGGTGACGGCGTGTTCCTTCGCAAATTCCCGGCAGGCCGCGCACAGCTGGGCAGACTTGATGTCCTTGCAGGGGGTGGAGTGGTCCAGCACGATGGCAATTTTGTCCTTGTCGAACACGGTAGACAGCCCCGCCTTGCGGAACTCCGTGATGGCCACCGGGGTGGTGATGTCGTTGCCCAGCACCAGATCCAGCTTTCCCTCGATGAGCTGTCCGGCCTCCACCCGGTCCAGCCCGGCGGAGCGGGCCAGAATCTTCTGGGTCATGGTCATACCCATGAAAAAATTCCTCCTCGTTTCAATTTTGTGCACTCATTATGCCAAATCTGATCGGAGAACAATGTAAACTATGATACAATCAAAGACACAAATAGGAGGCGGACACGATGGCGGACTGGACTCTTCTTGCGGAGGGCCGTAGCCCCCGGAAATACCGGATAGGACAGCTTATTTATTTACAGGGAACCCGGCCGGAGTGCTTTTACTATCTCATTTCCGGCTCGGTACGCAGCTTTATCAGCTCCAGCGCCGGGGAGGAGCGGGTCCTCACCATTCACCGGGCCGGGGACTTGATGGGCGAGGCGTCCTTTTTCGACGGCTGCCCCCGGGTGACCTCCGCCACGGCGCTGGAGGACTGCCGGATTTTGACCATCGACCGGCCGCAGCTGGACGCCGCCTTCCAGCGCCATCCCGAGCTGGCCCTGCCCATGCTCCAGCACCTGGCCCGGACTGTGCGGATGCTGTCCGACCATGTGGAGTCCTCCTCTCTGCCCGCCCAGCAGCGAGTGGCCCGGTGGCTGCTGGCCCAACCGCTGGGGGAGGGCGGCGCGCTCAAGGCCACCCACGAGGGCATCGGCCAGGCGGTGGGCCTGTCCCGGGTGACGGTAAGCCGGGTGCTGGGGGAGCTTTCCTGCCTGGGGCTGACGGCGCTGGGCTACCGCTCGGTGGCGGTGCTGAACCGGGCCGGGCTGGAGGCCCTGGCCTTCGAGGCGTAACGGGCGGCTTTTTCCAAAAAGGAAAACCTGGGCACCCCTGCCCAGGCTCTCCCGCCTCACGATATGCTCCGCTCCGCCGGCGGACGCTCTCACAAAATGATGCAGATCAGCCCCCCCGACCCCTCGTTGATGATCCGCTGGAGGGTCTCCCGCAGCTTCTCCCGGGCCTCCTCGGGCATCCGCTTGAGCTTGCCGTTCAGGTCCTCCCCCACCAGCTCGTGGAAGGAGCGGCCAAAGATGTTGGAGTCCCAGATTTTCCCCGTGTCCCCCTCGAACTGCTGGAGCAGGTAGTCCACCATCTCCTCCGACTGCTTCTCGGTGCCCATGATGGGGGAGACCTCCGTTTTGATGTCCGCCCGCATCATGTGGATCGAGGGTGCGCTGGCCTTGAGCCGGACCCCATACCGTCCCCCTTGCTTGACGATCTCCGGCTCCTCCAGGGTCATCTCCTGAGGGTCTGGCATGACGATACCGTAGCCCGTAGCCTCCACCTGCTGGAGCGCCCCCTCCACCTTCTCATAGCTGCGCTTCATAGCCGCCATCTGGGTGAGCTGGTC
The DNA here is from genome assembly GCA_948469375.1 of uncultured bacterium. Taxonomy (GTDB): domain Bacteria; phylum Bacillota; class Clostridia; order Oscillospirales; family Oscillospiraceae; genus Enterenecus. The sequence continues at coordinate 13,953 of CAOKLO010000012.1, forward strand.
GATAAGGTCACCGTCATCCCGAATTTCCAGCCCGCATCGCTCAGACACAGTGGAGTAGAACAACCCCCGGGGCAGCTCCAGGGTGGCCGTCACCACCCCACTGCCCATATCCATCCGGTTAAGCACGGCGGAGCTCACCTCTTCCCGGTCGCCCATGGCCAGTACCGCGCCCTCCGCATCCCGCAGGCGCATGAGGCCCGCCGTTTCCTCCCGAATCATGGCATACAGCCCGCTCTTGATGGGGTGGTCGAAGGGCAGAACATCCACCCAGGGCGGCAGAAACAAATCCATCTGCTTCAGCGGGAACTCGTGGAGCACCGCCCGGATGATCTCACTTACCGCTCCTTCGTCCAGAGTCAGGCAGTTGGCGGCCAGACAGGTCACGTCATACCGCTCCGCGATGTCCGCTTGGAGGGTCTGGGCCCGCTCGCCGTAGGGCTCGGCGGAGTTGAGCAGTACCATGAAGGGCTTGCCCAGCCCCTTCAGCTCACTGATGACCCGCTCCTCCGCCTCTAAGTAGTCCTCCCGGGGAATGTCGGTGACGGTGCCGTCGGTGGTGACTACGATGCCAATGGTGGAGTGGTCGGTGATGACCTTCTGCGTCCCGTATTCCGCCGCCTGAGTCATGGGGATCTCATGGTCAAACCAGGGAGTGGTGACCATTCGGGGCTGTTCCCCGTCCAGCTGGCCCAGGGCGGAGGGCACCATGTAACCCACGCAGTCGATGAGCCGGACGGAGAACACGCCGCCGTCCTCCATGGCCATCTCCACAGCTTCCTCGGGGACAAATTTCGGCTCAGCGGTCATCACCACCCGGCCGGAACCGCTCTGGGGCAGCTCGTCGCGGGCCCGGTCCCGGATGAAGTTGTTCTCGATCTTGGGCAGCACCAGCGTCTCCATAAAGCGCTTGATGAAGGTGGACTTTCCCGTCCGCACGGGACCTACCACGCCAATATAGATGTCGCCCTGGGTGCGCTGGGCGATATCCTCATACAGTTTGTTTTCCAAAGCTGAACCCTCCTCACGCATACTCAATTCCATTTGTATGGGGTTTTGTCCGGGAATATGACAAGGACGGCACGGTTTTTCCCGCGCCGCCCTGTTTGCTTAAGTTCTCCTGGCGGGAATGAGCAGCAGCGTGCCCACCGCCGCCTCTTCCCCGGGCAGGGTGTTGGCGGAGCAGATGTCCGCCACGGTGGAGCCGCAGGACTTGGCGATGTCCCACAGGGCCTCTCCCCGCTCCACCCGGCGGATGACCACCGACGGGCGGGGGCCCATGTCCTGCACCGTTCCCGGCTTCACGTCGGTGACACAGTTTACCTGCTCCTCCCGTGTAGTGGTCCAGGCAAATTCCGCCTCAAAGCGCACCTCGAGCCCGCCGGTGACCGGAACGGCCGTGGCCTCCCCCACCGTCCGGCAGCGGCAGACGCACTCGCATCCCTCCGGCGTCTCTACGCGGCAGGTCACGGGTATGTCCGCCTCCACACTGCACAGGGCGTCGTCCTCGCTGAGATACAGCACGGCGGCGTTTACCTGGGCGGTGAACTCCATGCCGCCCTCGGCGGGAGCCCCCGCCAGAGAGGACACTGTGGCGGCGCAGTCCAATACCTGCTTGGCAGGTATGCCGGACTCGCATAGCCTCCGGCCCATCTCCCGCCGGGCGGAACGCTCCGCCATGGTGCACAGCCGCAGCGGCGACCGTTCCACATCAATGGGCCGGCCCACACAATAGGCGTCGCTGATGAGCTCCACGGACCGGCGCTCCCATACCGCCGCCTGGGCCAGCATCTCCAGGGCAATTTCCAGCTCGCCCTCCCGGGCCCGGCAGTCCACGCTTTTTACCGCCACCGTTACCTCGGGCTCCGCGTCGTCGGGCACCTCCCCGATGTCCAGAATCTGCGAATAGGGCAGCTCAAACCGGGTCTGGTTCAGCCCCTCCCCGGATCGGTACACCACCGACAGCTGCACATCCCCCTTGAGCACCAACTTTTTCCCGATGAACTTGGCGTCCGCTGTCCCCAGCTCCGCCCGGCAGCACAGCAGTTCCTCGATCTCAGGCCGGGAGGCGGGCGGGCGCAGCACATCTGAGAAAGTGAACGCCTTTTCCGTCACGTCCGGAATGACACAGCACTTCCTGGGAGTGAGCAGCTTTTGCAGGCCCTCCCCCTCGCCGCCGGTGAGGTCGGCGGACAGCTCCCGGCGCTCCCGCTCGTAAGCCGCCGCCCAGACCGACAGGTTCACCCGCACCAGCATCTTTCTGGGATTGATGGTCCTGGCGTCCGCCGACGGGGCCTGGAGGTCCGCCAGCACCGGACAGCCCGCGCGGAACTTAGGGTCGTCCCGGACGCACTGGAAGGGGATGGACACCTCCAGCGGCCGGGGCAGTTCCTCCCCCTCGGGTATGTACAGCACCGTCACCTTGGCCGTGCCGGACAGGCGGAGGGTGCCCTCCCCCAGCTCTTTATCCTTGAGAAAAACTTTGCCCGACGCCGAGACGATCCGGGCAATATCCGGGCACGCGTCGGGCACAATGCTCTCCAGGGTCTCCTCCTGGGAGAACATGGCGTGGGTCACGCACTGGTAGCCCTCCAGCGTGACGCGCCGCAATTCCATATCCATAGGCTTCCTCTCCTTGCACGTATTCTGTGTCAACTATATGAGCGGGGCGACCGGGATATGCCATACGCCGGGAGGACGGCGTGAAATCAAACCTTGTAAACCGCTCAATCCATATGGAAAATCTTGCGCATCAGGCCGCACAGCGCCTTGGGAAACTTCACCACGACCACTCGCATGAAAACAACCCCCTCTCTCAACGCTGGAATCTATACCAGCATATGAGAAAGGAGGCTGTCCTGTTCGTTTTCTTTTGAAGATTCTCGAAATTATTTCTTTTTTGCCAGCTCCCACTGGGGGATCTCCCTGGCCTGCTCATACAGCCGGACATAGCTCTGATGGCGGCTGGGGGCGATCTTCCCCTCCTTCAGGGCCTCCCGCACGGCACAGCCCCGCTCCTTCACATGGGCGCAGCCCTGGAACCGGCATAGATCCACATAGGGAGCAAACTCCCGAAAAGCGGCCGCCAGCTCCTCCTTGGGGATGGCCTCCATCTGTTCCACGTCGAAGGAGGAAAACCCCGGCGTGTCCGCCACCAGCCCTCCCGCCGCCGGGAACAGCTCCACATGGCGGGTGGTGTGGCGGCCCCGGCCCAGCTTTTCGCTGACCTCGCCCACCTCCAGCCCGAAGCCAGGCTGGAGTGCGTTGAGGATGCTGGACTTGCCCACCCCGGAATTCCCGGTAAAGGCGGACACCTTTCCAGCGACAGCCGCCGCCAGGGCGCCCATCCCCTCTCCCGTTTCAGCGCTCACCTGGAGTGTGGGAAACCCCGCGCCGCGGTAAAGCTCCGCCAGGGCGTCTGCCCGTTCCAGGTCGCACTTGTTGAACACGATGAGGGGCACGCACCCCTTCCATTCCGCCATAGCCGTCATGCGGTCAATGAGGTAGGGGTCCGTCACCGGAATGGCCCCGGAGCACACGATGACCATTTGGTCGATGTTTGCCACCGCCGGACGGCTGAACTGGTTTTTCCGGGGAAGAATTGCGTCCACCATGCCCTTGCCGTCCTCAGTAATGGTGATTTCCACCCGGTCCCCCACCAGGGGGGTAACCCGCTGGTGCCGCAGCCTTCCCCGGCCCCGGCAGGGAACAGGATTTCCGTCCCCGGTATCCACGTAGTAAAACCCGCTGAGGGCCTTGACAATTTGTCCCGTCATGCCGTCAGAACGGCTTGGGATAGCTGTCCACCAGCTGCCCGTTGATATAGATATACACCATCTGCGTTCCGGAAGCGGTGGCGGGTACGCTTTTGCTGGTGTTCATGTCCGCATCCACCCCGCTGTGGAATACGGTCACATCGCCCACCACAATACGCAGGTCCACCGTCCCCTCATAAGGGCTCAAATCCACTGTAATGGTCTGGGTGCTGGCCGGCGCGTCCACGGACTGAGTGGGGTCGGGAAGCTGACCGCTCTCCACAGGCGGCTCGGTGACCGGGACCTCATCGGAGGGCGTGGGTTCCGCGGAGGGCTCCGGCTCCGGGCCCTTGCTCACCCACAGGTCGATGGAGGCGCCCTTTTCCACTTCGCCCTGAACGCTTTGCCAAATCACGAGGCCCTCGCCGTACTTGTCGCTGTAGTGGTCGTTGTCCACCTTGCCCACGTTCAGCCCCATTCCGGTCAGCGTTTCCCGGACCTTTTCCAGAGACATACCGACCAACGGAGGCACCGTCACCGGCACCTTGGCCGGCCCCGTGCTCACATAGATGGTCACCGCGTCTCCCTTTTTCACATCGCTTCCCGGCAATGGATTACAGGAAACCACATAGTTCTCCGTAATTTTTTCATCCGACACCGGCTCCTGGGTCACCGACAGCCCCATCTCCCGGAGCTCGTTGAGCACCTCCCGGGAATCCCGGTTCTCCACCTCGGGCATCTGCATATTCTCATCTCCGCCGCTGATGCTCACGGTGATGGTCTTGCCGCCCTCCTTCACCGTGGTCCCGCCCTCGGGATTCTGGGCGCAGATCTGATCCTTCTCATACTCCACGCTGAACACAGTGGGACCCGCCACCACGGTGAAGCCCTCCTTCAGCTCAGGCCTCTGCTCCAGCTCCTCCATGGTATAGCCCAACAGACTGGGCACCTCATACTCCTCCGCGCCGTCGGGCAGCATGTCCTTGATGACAAAATTGTACATAAAATAGAGCATGATACCGATAAAGGCCAGGATGAGCACCACAGCCACGCCCACGGCGGCCACGCTGCCTCCCCGGCGGGGCGGCTCGTCGTCATAGTCGTAGCCATAATCGTCCTCCTGCACCCGTGGGCGGCGGGGCGGAACCGGTTCCCGGGGCCGGCGGGGCGGGGCGGGGCGCTCCACCGGCACCTGCACCGTGGCCGTGACGACCTTGGTGGGCACCACCATGGTGGGCTCGTCGGTCTCCTCCTGCTCCATGTGGACGGCGGGTTCAAAGTCCGGATTCTTGCGGAATTCCTTCAGGTCGTCCAGCATCTCCTCGGCGGAGGCGTACCGCTGGCTCAGCTCCGGGGCCATGGCCTTCATGGTGATGGCCTCCAGAGCACGAGGCACGTCCGGATTCAGGTCGCAGGGCGGCACCGGGATGGATTTGATGTGCTGAATGGCCACCGCCACCGGGGTGTCCCCCTCGAAGGGCAGCCGCCCGGTGAGCATTTCATACAGCACCACGCCCGCAGAGTAAATGTCCGTGCGGCAATCCACATGGCTTCCCTTGGCCTGCTCCGGGGAGATATAGTGCACCGAGCCGATGGCCTCCTGGGTCATGGTGTTCTGAGCGGCGCTGGCCAGCTGGGCAATACCGAAATCCGTCACCTTCACGCTGCCGTCCCGCAAAACCATGATGTTATGGGGCTTGATGTCCCGGTGGATGATGCCCCGGCCGTGGGCGTGGCTCAGCGCCCGCATGATCTGAGTGATAAAGTGCTGAGCCTCCCGCCAGTTCAGGGGGGTGCCCCGGCGCTGCATATACTGCTTCAAGGTCAGGCCGTCGATCAGCTCCATGACGATATAGTTCAGCCCGTCCGAGTGGCTCACATCGTACACCGAGACGATGTTGGCGTGGGACAGCATGGCCACCGCCTGGGACTCGTCGTGGAAGCGCCGGCGGAAATCCGCGTCGCTGGCCAGCTCCGGCTTGAGAATCTTCACCGCCACCAGCCGGTTGAGCCGGTGGTCCCGGGCCTTGTACACCATGGCCATGCCGCCGGTGCCGATGCACTCTATGATCTCATACCGGTTGTCGAGCATTTTACCTATGTATTGATCCATGGTAAAAGTCCTCCTCACTTCACAGCTGCGCCAGCACAACGGTCACGTTGTCCGGCGCACCCCGTTCCAGCGTCAACCCCAGCAACGTCCGGCCCAGCTCCTCCAACTCGGTCCGTTCGGTGCTGAGGCTCAGCAACGTCTCGTCGTCCAGCACATTGGACAGTCCGTCGCTGCACAAAAGCAGGCGGCTGTCCGGGACGGGCTCCAGCCAGATTACGTCGCACTCCACCCGGCTGTCCACTCCCAACGCCCGGGTAATCAGATTCTTCTGGGGATGTACTCTGGCCTGGGCGGGGGTGATTTCCCCCCGCTCCACCAGCAGCTGGACCAGGGAGTGGTCCACCGTCACCTGGTGTATGGAAGAATTTGACAGCACATAGCCGCGGCTGTCACCCACATTCACAAAGCACACCGCGCCGGGCATGACCAGAGCGGCCACCAGGGTGGTTCCCATGCCCTCATACTCCCGGTTTTCCACACTGAGCCGGTGCACCTTCTCATTGGCTGTCCGGCAGGCGTCCATCAGCACCTGCTCCCGCAGGGCCATATCTTCCGGGAAGCCGTCCGCCAGAGCGCCCTCCACCGCCTGAGTAAAGGCCTCCGCCGCCACAGAGCTGGCCACGCTGCCCGCTCGGGCGCCGCCCATGCCGTCGCACACCACCAGCAAGGCCGCTTCCCCGCCCAGCCGGCGGATGACGTAGCTGTCCTGGTTGTCCCGGCGGACGCGGCCCACGTCCGTCACTCCAAATACGTTCAAGTTGATCCCTCCTCTGGGGTATGGGTCTCTCCCTCCATGATCCTCTTCCGCCGCAGCTGGCCGCAGGAGGCGTCGATGTCGCCCCCCAGCTTCCGCCGCACCGTGGCAGTGACGCCGCGGCTCTCCAGCCGCTGCTGGAACTGCCGCACCCGGCGGCTGGGCTTCAGGGGCGACTCCGCCACCTCGTTGAGGGGGATCAGGTTCACGTGCCCCGGCTGGCCCCGCAGCAGCTTTGCCAGCTGGTCGGCCTGCCCGTCGCCGTCATTCACGCCGTCCACCATGGCGTACTCGTAGGAAATGCGCCGCCCGGTGGTCTCAAAATACCGGCGGCAGGTGTCCATGAGCAGGTCCACCCCCACCGCTTTGTTCACCGGCATCAGCCGGGAGCGGGTCTCGTCGTCGGGAGCGTGGAGAGAAACGCTTAGCGTCAATTGTAACCCAAGCTGGGCCAGTTTGTCAATTTGCTTTACCAGCCCGCAGGTGGACAGGGAGATGTGGCGCATCCCAATATTCACCCCGTCCGGGTGATTTATCAGGGTCAAAAACCGTAAAACATGGTCGAAATTGTCCAGCGGCTCCCCAATTCCCATCATAACAATGTTGGAGATAGTCTCTCCGCTGTCCTTTTCGGTAAATATTACCTGGTCCAAAATTTCCGCAGGGGTCAGGTCCCGGACCTTCCCTCCCAGGGTGGAAGCGCAGAACACACAGCCCATATTGCACCCAACCTGGCTGGACACGCATACAGTATTCCCATGCTTGTAGCGCATCAAAACCGTTTCCACACAATTTCCGTCACCCAAGCGCCACAAATATTTGATGGTGCCGTCCAGCTGGGACACCTGTTTGCGCTCCACCCGGGGAACGGTGAGGATACACTCCGCCTTCAGCGTTTCCCGCAGGGCCTTGGGGAGGTTGGTCATCTCGTCGAAGGACTCCGCCCCCTGGTGGAGCCAGCGGAACACCTGCATGGCCCGGAATTTGGGCTGGCCCAGCTCCTTGAAAGACGCCTCCAGCTCTTCCGGGGTCATGGATTTCAGGTCGGTCATGGGAATCACCCCTTTCTGCGCAGCTTGGCCACAAAAAAGCCGTCTGTGCCGTGGATATGGGGCCAAAAGGTCACCCGGCCAGGCTGAGAACCCAAATGGGGCAAATCGAAGGGCTCCGGCGCAAAGTCCGGGTAGGTCCTCAGAAAGGCATCCACAATCTCGCCGTTCTCCCGGTCCAAAAGCGTACAGGTAGAGTACACCAGCGCCCCGCCGGGGCGGACGTACCGGGCGCAGTTGTCCAGAATGCCCCGCTGGATCCTGGGCAGGCCCTTGAGCGGTTCCGGGTCCTTATATCGTATGTCCGGCTTCTTGCGGATAATGCCAAGCCCGGAACAGGGCACGTCCATCAGCACAGTGTCGAAGCTTTCCAGCCAGTCCTCCCGGGTCTGGGCGGCGTTCTGGAGGGTGGGCGTCACAATGGACAGACCCAAACGGTCCCGGCCCGCCTCCAGCAGCTTGATCTTATGGGGGTGGATGTCGCAGGAGATCAGCTCCCCCCGGTTCTCCATGGCCATGGCGGCGGCGAAGGATTTTCCTCCGGGCGCGGCGCAGCAGTCCAGCACCCGGCCTCCCGGCCGGGGATTCGCTGCCGTCACCGCCAGACGGGAGGCGGCGTCCTGGATGTAGAAATTCCCCCGCTGAAAGGCCTCCAGCCGCTCCAGGTCGCCGGTCCCGGTGAGCAGGAAACAGCCCGGAAGCCAGGGATGGGCTTCCGCCTCAGCCCCCGCCTCCCACAGCTCGGCCTGCAGCTTCTCCGGGGTGGTTTTCAGCGTGTTTACCTGCGCCGTGGTGGGCGGCTGCTGGTTGTCTGCCCGCAAAAGCGCCTCCGCGCCCTCCCAGCCGAGCTGATTGACAAATTCCTCCACCAGCCACCGGGGATGGCTGTACCGGATGGACAGGGTTTCGGCCTCGTCCTTTCCCTTGACCTCCGGCGCTTCCTCCCGGAGCAGCGCCCGCAAAACTCCGTTCACCAGCCCCGCCGCCCGGGGATTGCGGCTGTGCTTTTTGGCCAGCTTCACCGCCTCGTTCACGGCAGCGCTGGGGGGGATCTTGTCCAAAAACAAGAGCTGATACGCCGCCGCCCGCAGGCCGCACAGCACCTTGATATCCAGCTTTTCCAGCCTCATGGAGCACACCCGCCCCAGCCTCCAGTCCAACAGAAGCCGGTTTTGCAGCACCCCGTAGCACAGCCGGGTGGCCAGGGCCGCGTCCCGGCGGTCCAACCCCTGCTCCCGGATGGCCCGCTTCAAATGTCCGTCCGACCAGGCCCCCTGCCGCTCGCAGGCGGCCAGGGTCAGCACCGCCGTCTCTCTAGGGTTGCCCATGGGCATCACTCCTGTTTCGTCAGCGCCATACCCGCCGGAATGGGATGTCCCAGCAGGAACGCGGCGGCGGCCATGACCTTTTTCCCGTCGGGCTGGAGCTCCAGAATGTCCAGCGCTCCGCCGTCCCCGCAGGCTATGCGCAAGCCCTTCTTGTCCGCCTGCAAAACGACGCCCGGAGCTTTATTGGTGGTCTCACCGGACAGCGCCGTGCGCAGAATCTTGCACCGGACGCCGTCCAAAACCGTGGTGGCGGCGGGCCAGGGAAACAGCCCCCGCACCTGGTCGTGGAGCTGCCGTGCCGTCCGGGTCCAATCCATGGGGGACTGCTCCCGGGACAGCATGGAGGCGTGGCTGGCCCGGCTTTCGTCCTGGGGGACGGGCTTCACCGTCCCCGCCTCCAGGCCCTTGACCATCTCCACCAGCAGGTCCGCGCCCAGCTGCGCCAGGCGGTCAAAGAGCTGAGCGGCGTTCTCATTGATATCGATGGGCGTTTTCGCCTGGGCCAGAATGTCCCCGGTATCCATTCCCTCCGCCATATACATGATGGTGACGCCCGTCTCTTCCTCGCCGTTCAAAATCGCCCAATTGATGGGGGCCGCCCCCCGGTACTTGGGCAAAAGCGACGAGTGGACGTTGACGCACCCCAACCGGGGCAGCTCCAAAATATCCACAGGCAGAATTTTTCCGTAGGCCGCCACAGCAATGAGGTCCGGCTTCAGCTCCCGGAGGATGGCCAGCGCCTCCCCATCCCGCATTTTGGCGGGCTGGTAAACGGACAGACCGGCCTCCAGCGCGTACTGCTTTACCGGGGACTGCTGGAGCTTCATCCCCCGGTTTTTCGGCTTGTCCGGCTGGGTGAACACGCCGCAGATCTCATACCCCGCCTCTGCCAGCGCCTTCAGGGACGGCACGGCGAAGTCCGGCGTGCCCATAAACACGATTTTCATTTGCCCTTCTCCTCTTCCGCCTCCATGGCGTCAATTTCATCGGGCGTGTACAGCTCGCCGGTGTGCTCCACAAAGAGGTGGCCGTCCAGGTGCTCCAGCTCATGGCAGAAGCAGCGGGCCACCAGCTCCTCGCCGGACACCTCGAAAAACTTCCCCTCCCGGTCCTGGGCCCGGACGGTGACAAAATTGGGCCGGTTCACCCAGCCGTACTGGTTGGGCACGCTGAGACAGCCCTCCCAGCCCTCCTGCTCCCCGGACTGGTCCACGATCACCGGATTAACCAGCTCGATCATCTGCTCGTTCTCGTCCTCCACCACCACGACCCGGCGCAGAATGCCGATCTGGGGGGCGGCCAGACCCACGCCTCCGGCGTTTTCCAGCGTCTCCTTCAAATCGTCCAGCAGCCAGTGGAGCTTTTGGTCGAATTTCTCCACCGGGCGGCAGGTCTTGGTAAGGGCCGGGTCGCCCTGAATCAGAATCTTTCTCAGTGACATGGTGGGTTCCTCCTCGTTTAATCCAGGGGGTTCAGGTCGGCAAACAGCGCCACCCCCCGGTTCTGTTTATCTGTCTGGCCCTGACGGAGCAGGTGCGCCGTCAGCAACCGCATGGCCTTGGTATTCTCCGTATTCAAAATCAGCCGGTAGCGGTAACGGTCGTTCACCTTGGCCACCGCCGCCGGAGCGGGTCCCAGCAGACGGTAGGGCGCCCCGGCGTAGGGCGCCTGGCTGAGCGCACTGCTCAGCGCCTCCCGCAGGCGCAGCAGCGCGTGCAATACCGCCGTCTCCTCCAGCCCGGAGGCGCACAGCACAAACAGGTCCCCGCAGGGGGGCAGGCCCCGCACCTCCCGGGCGCGGATCTCCTGCTCGTAAAAGCTGTCGTAATCCTGGCGGGCGGCAAAGCGGATCATGTCGTTGTCCGGCGTAAAGGTCTGAATGACCGCTTCTCCTTTTTTCTCCCCCCGGCCCGCCCGGCCCACCACCTGGGTAAGCAGGGAAAAGGCCCGCTCGGCGGCGTGAATATCGCCGGTATACAGTAGCTGGTCCGCCGACACCGCCCCCACCAGGGTAACGTTCTCAAAATCCAATCCCTTGGCCACCATTTGGGTGCCCAGCAGAATGGGAACGCGCTCCCTCCGGAACCGTTCCAGGATGCTCTCATGGCTGTGGACGGCGGACACGGTATCCGCGTCCATCCGCAGCACCCCCATCCCGGGGAACAGGGCTCGCAGCTCCTCCTCCACCTTCTGGGTACCCGCCCCGATGAAGTTCAGCAGTCCCCCGCAGCTGGGGCACCGGTCGGGCAGGGGCTGGGACCAGCCGCAGTAGTGGCACATCAGCCGTCGGTTGGCGGAATGGTAGGTCAGGTGGACGGAGCACCTGGGGCAGAAAGGCGACTCTCCGCACTCGCCGCAGGCGGCCATGCGGTTGGCCCCCCGGCGGTTGAGGAACAGAATGGCCTGCTCCCCCCGGTCGATGACCTCCCACAGTTTTTTGGTCAGGGCGGCGCTGATGGTGCCGCCGTTTCCCTGACGCAGCTCGTCCCTCATGTCCACCACGGTGACCTGGGGAAGCGCCTGGTCGTTATAGCGGCGGCTCAGCGCAAACAAGCGGTATTCCCCCCGCCGGGCGCGGTACATGCTCTCCACCGACGGCGTGGCGGACCCCAGCAGCAGCAGCGCCCCCGCCTTATAGCAGCGGTAGCGGGCCACCTCCCGGGCGTGATACCGGGGGTTCTGCTCCGATTTGTAGGAGGGCTCCTGCTCCTCGTCCAAAATGATGACGCCCAAATCGGGCAGGGGTGCGAACACGGCGGACCGCGTGCCCACCACCACCCGGGCCTCTCCCCGGCGGGCCCGCTTCCACTCGTCGCACCGCTCCCCGGCGGACAGGGAGGAGTGCAAAATGGCCACCTCGTGGCCGAAGTGGGAGGTAAAGATCCGCATCAGCTGGGGGGTCAGGGAGATTTCCGGCACCATGACCAGGGCCGTTTTCCCCTGCTCCAGCAACGCGTGGATCAGCTTCAAATACACCTGGGTTTTCCCGCTACCCGTCACCCCGTACAGCAGCGCTGAGCCGCCGCCCGCTCCGGCGAGCGACAACAGCCCCTCATAGGCCGCCTCCTGCTCCCCGTTCAGCTCCAGCGGGGCGGGCTTTTCGTACACCGGCTGCTGAGGGCGGCGGTACACCTCCCGCTTGGACAGCGTGAGCACCCCCTTCCGCTCCAGCGCGCGAAGGGTAGACATGGAGGCTCCGGTGAAATAGCACAGCTCCTTTGCCGACGTCTCCCCCACCGCGCAGATGGTCTCGCCCACGGCGTACTGGAGGGGTGTGCGGCGGCGCTTTGGCTCCAGCAGCGTCATGGCCTCGCTGGGGTCCATGGCCAGAGCCGCAATCTGCTCCGTCTTGTCGTTCACCCCCCGGGCGGCGCTGGACTCCCGGACTATGGTTCCCTTTTTCTCCAGCTCCCGGAGGGCCGGGCCGGGGTCGGACACCCCAAAGGCCGTACGGATTTTCCCCGCCTCCGCCCAGCCGCCGCCGGCAAACAGCAGCTCCACCAACCTTTTGGCGTTTTGGGACTCCCCCGCCGCCTCATAGGCGGTCTCCCGGTCCACACCGGGGGCGATACGCCAGCAGTCCTTCAGGGAAAACCACAGCCCCGCCGGGAGCATTGCCCGCATGGCGTCGTACACAGTGCAAAAATAGTGCTCCCGCATCCACAGGGCCAGCCGGACCGCCCCGCCGTCCAGCAGCGGCTCCTCGTCCAGCAGGGCCAGCACGGATTTCAGCTTTGCCGTATCCTCCCGCTCACCCAGAGCAAGCACGATTCCGTCGCAGGTTTTGTTTCCCCGTCCAAAGGGCACCGCCGCCCGCATTCCGGGCCGCAGCGCCCCCTCCAGCGCGGCAGGCACCAGGTAGTCGTAGGGCCGGTCGATGGCGTAGGTGGCCGCGGATACGGCGATTTTCGCAATGTTAGCCACCTGCTCCACCTCTTTCCCTTTCGCGCGCTCTGACATCCAAAGGGCAAGCAGTCCGGCCGCTTGCCCTTTTCTGGGTCACTCCTCTTTGATCTCTACAGCCTCTTCCTCAGGCTCTTCACCGGCCTCAGCCTCCGCCATTTCCACGGTCAGCGTGCCGTCGGCCACCTCCTGGATGGCAAGGGACACCGCCTTTTCCTCCAGCGGCTCACCGGAGGCCTCCGACTCGCTGGACAGCTTGCGGGCCCGGCCGGCCACCAGATTCACCAGCATATAGCGGCTGGGCACCTGGCCCAGCAGATCCTTAATGGGGGGATAGAGCAGCATAAATATCCTTCCTTTCTTGAATAAACTCAGTCCTGACCGGTGATGCCCTGGGCCAGAGGAAGCCGCTTCTGAACACGGCACTGCTCCGCCTGGAGAATGGACTGAATCTCCTGGGCGGCGTTCATCACGGTGTCGTTGACCACCAGATAGTCGTAGTGCACACACTCCCGGCACTCCTGCCGGGCCTTTTCCAGGCGGCGCTGAATGACCTCCTCGTCGTCGGTGTTGCGCCGGTGGAGGCGGCGGGACAGCTCCTCGATGGAGGGCGGGATCAGGAAAATCAGCACCGCCTCCGGGCAGCGCTCCTTCACCTTGGCCGCGCCCTGGACCTCAATGTCCAGCAGCACGTCCACCCCCTGGTCCAGCTGCTCCCGGATGACCTTCAGCGACGTGCCGTAGTAGTTGCCCACGTACTCGGCGTGCTCCAGCAGCTCGTCGTCGGCAATCATCCGCTCAAACTCCTCCCGGGAAACAAAATGGTAATTGACCCCGTTCTCCTCCCCGGTGCGGGGCTGACGGGTGGTAAAGGACACGGAAAAATGGATATCCCGCCGGGAGCCGAGCAGCTCCGCGATGACGGTGCTCTTCCCCACCCCGGAGGGGCCGGACAGCACGATCAGCTCCCCCCGTGTTTTCTTCTGCGATACGCTCATGGCGTCTCCTCCTCTGTCTCTCCCTCTGTCCCGAACCGGGCCGATACCTGCTCCGTGGGCAGGGACGACCAAATCACATGGCCGCTGTCCATCACCAGCACCGACCGGGTCTTGCGACCGAAGCTGGCGTCGATGAGCGCCCCCCGCTCCCGGGCCTCCTGGCCCAGCCGCTTCACCGGCGCGGAGTCCGGGCTGACAATGGCCACCACCCGCTGGGCGGAAACCATGCTTCCAAATCCGATGTTGACCAGTTTCATGCCGTCACTCCAGGTTCTGGACCTGCTCGCGGATCTTCTCAATCTCCGCCTTCATGTCCACCACCCGCCGGGTGATCTCAATGTCGCTGCACTTGGAGCCGATGGTGTTGGTCTCCCGGTTGAACTCCTGAATGAGGAAATCCAGCTTGCGGCCCACCGATCCGCCTGCCGCCAGCAGCTCCCGCAGCTGGCCCAGATGGCTGTGCAGGCGCACCGTCTCCTCGTCCACCGCCACTTTATCAGCGAAAATGGCCGCCTCGGTGAGCAGACGGGCCTCGTCAATCTGGGTGTTCTGAAGCACCTCTTTCATTTTCGCCTCCAAACGGGCCCGGTAGTCCGCCACTGTCTGGGGGGAGCGCTCCTCCACCTCGCCCAGCAGGCGCTCGATGGCGTCCGCCCGGCTCAGAATGTCGGCAACCAGCCGTTCGCCCTCCCGCTCCCGCATGGAGTTGAAGTCGGCCAGGGCCAGCTCCAGCGCGGCCAGCAGCCGCTCCTTCATCTGGTCCAGGTCCTCCTCCTGCTTTTCCACCGTCAGCACATCGGGAAACCGGGCCAGCTCGGCGGCGGAATACTTTTTCCGGACGCCGCCGCCCCCCAGCTCCCGAAGCTGCTTGAGCGCCTCAATATAGCCCTTTGCCAGCTCCTGATTCACGGCGACGGTCACGGCGTCCCCGCCGGACCGGGTGATGGTGACGAACACGTCCACCTTCCCCCGTGCTACGCAGCTCTGAATTTTAGACTTCATGGCGTCCTCAGTGAAGATGTAGACCCTTGGCATCTTCACCGCACAGTCCAGATAGCGGTTGTTCACCGAGCGCAGCTCCACGGTGATTTGAACGCCGTCCTCAAAGGACCGCTC
Source organism: uncultured bacterium (assembly GCA_948469375.1). Taxonomy (GTDB): domain Bacteria; phylum Bacillota; class Clostridia; order Oscillospirales; family Oscillospiraceae; genus Enterenecus. The sequence continues at coordinate 28,966 of CAOKLO010000012.1, forward strand.
CCCCCGGCCGTAGCCGGTCATGCTTTTTACCACATTAACTCCCAGCCTTTCAATGGACCGTGCGGTGAATTCGGGCAATATAGAACCCGATCAGCCGGCTGAATCCAAAATCGTACAGTAAAAACACCACATTCGCCGCCAGATACAGCACCCACACCGAGCTTCCCAGCGCCTCCGGCAGGGAGCTCAGCATGGCCGCGCCCATGGTCAGAAAGAGCGCTGTAAAGACGGCGTTGAAAAACGCCAGCTTTCCCATATATTCCAGCGGCTTTTTCCGGGGCCGCTCCGTCAGGGATTTCACCAGGGGGTACGGCCCAAACAGCGACGCGAACAGCAGCGCGCAGAACTTATCCGGCGCCAGCAGCAGCGCCAGGACGGACGCCCCCGCCCAGCACAAAGCCCCTGCCTTCAAGCCCACCGAGATCACCGCCGCAGCGGGCAGCAAACCGGCCGCCGCCACAATACCCCACCGGCCCGTGGGCGCGGCACAGGCCAGATAGACCAAAATTACGGCCAACGCGCCCAAAATGGCCGGGTACGCCACCTGGGCGGCCTTACTTTTTCTCCTCATATCACCGGCAGCCGCCGCACAGGCAGTTCATGCACATCATGGCGGTGCAGCAGTCCATGCCGTCGCACTGGCCCCCCGCCATGTCCGGCTGGTAGCCGTAGCCTCCCTGCTGCATCATGTTGAGGGCCTGACGGTACTCCATATTGTTGGGCTCCATTTGGACCGCAAGCCGGTAATTCTGCCAGGCCTCGTCCGTCCACCCCCGGTGGTAGGCGATGGAGCCCATCAGGAAATACCACTCCCCATTCCGGGAGGCCCCCTGGAGAAGCTGCTCCGCCTGCTCCAGGTCGTTCCGGCTGATGGCCTGCCGCACCTGAGCAAACACCGAGCCGCCCGACGCACGGCTGCTCTGCTGCTGGTATCCGGAGCTTGAGGCGTAGCCATAGCCGTACCCGCTCTGGGCGGCACCGCCCCCGCCATAGCCGCCGCCGGACCGGGTGCGGGTGATGGCGTCGTAGGCCTCGTTGATCTCCTTCATTTTCTCCTCGGCCAAATCGGCCAGAGGGTTGTTCTGGTAGTTGTCCGGATGGTATTTCCGGGCCAGGTCCCGGTAAACCCGCTTGATCTCGTCGTCACCGGCGTCACGGTTGACGCCCAGCACCTCGTAGGGATCTTTCATGTGGTTTTCTCCTTATATCTCTCATTTCCTTCCACCGACCGTCCAGTACGGCGCTTTGCACCGCAGGCAGGCCCAGGTAGACGATGTTTTCCACAATAGGCGTCCATTCCCCCAGCTCCAGCAACTCCAGCGCAGAGCCCATCAGCCGCAGAGAGTGGGTGGCGGTGGTTCCCAGATAGTCCCGGTTCTCCCGGGCCTGTCCCTGAAACCGGGCGTCCAGCGGGTTGTAGCGGCCCTGCTTGACGTCGTCGTCCAGATCGTCCCAGGCGTCCATCAAATACACCCACCGGCCCAGATGGTAAAGCAGCTGCTCCAGCACCCGCCGGGTCCGCTCCTGGGACGCGGCCCGGGCCGCGCAGGCCAGTATATTGGCAAAGGCGTCCGCCGCCTGGTCCATTTGGGGGGAGTTCGCCTCCTCCAGCTCCCGCAGGCGGGCCAGCCCCTCCCGCACCCGGGCGTCAAACCCGGGCTGGGCCTGGGCTGCGCGGCCGTAGGCCCGCCGGAACAAAAGCCGCACAAATCGATAGGGCAGGCCGGTAAAAAAGCTGTGGTCGTCCACGTCATCGGACAGCTTGTGCCAGGTCAAAATGATGCTCTGGTCGGCGGCGGCATCCATCCGCGCCCCCGACGCGCACACCCTGGGCTTCCGAAGGGGGTGGACTGGGCAGCGTCTGCACTCGCACCGGCCCCCGCCCTCCCCCGCCGTCAGCAGGATGGCCAGAAAGGTAAAATCGTATTGCAAGGTCAGCCGGGCCAGCCAGCCGTGGCGCCTTCCCAGCGCGTGGCACAGCCCGCAGTAGGCGCCCTGATAGGCGTCCTGCTGTTCTGGACTCAGCCGGGCCAGGACGGGGCGGACGTAGCCGAACATCTCAGCTGCCCCGGGACAGGGAAACTACCACCGTGTAATCCCTGGGGTTCACCACGCCCACATCGCCTACGGAGCCGGCGCTGTTCAGGTAGATGCTGGCGGGGACGGTGTAGTTCCCGGCGGCCTCCTTCACCTCCCGCAAGTCGGCCACCGCCCAGATGCTCTCCTCGGTGAGCTCCAGCTCGTCCAGCAGGGCCGCGGTCCCCCGGACCTTTACCTTCAACACCTGGGTGACGGTGTCGGCCTGCCAGCCCTCCGGCGTGCCCGAGGCGCTGATGCGGTCGGCCCTGATCTCAAATTCCCGGGTCTCCACCCGCTTGAGGATCTTCAGCGTGACCGTCACCTCAGTGACGCCGCTGACATTTTCCAGCTCGTCGGCCAGGGGAAGGGGAATCGTCATCTCGCCGCCGTTCTCCGCCAGCTCGTCGCTCAGCGTAGCCAGATCAATGGTGGTCAGGGTAATGGCGCCCAGATCGGCCAGCGCATCCACCGCCTCCTGACCGCCCGCCACCATGATGGAGGGCGTGTCCAGCTTGACCTCCACGTCGCTGACCTTCAGGCCGCCGCCCTCAATCAGCTTCACCTCCAGCGGAATTTCCGCCGTGGCGCGGATGGGGAAGATCACATGGATGGTGTCCACGTCACAGGTCACGTCCAGGTCTTCCAGCGGGTCCCCGCTGGCCCCGATGAGCTGGAACGGATACTCTCCGTCCACCCGCTCCGTCAGGTTTTCACCGTCCACAATCACCCTGACGTAGGCCACCTGGTTCACCTGGTCCGCCCGGCCGCTGATGGTCACTGTGCCGGGGTCGAACAGGAAGTCCTCCGAATCCCCGGGCAGATAGCCCTCCGCCGCGTTGCCCCGGAACTCGCCCCGGATCTCTATCCCCGGACGGCGCAGGAAGCGGGCCACCTCCACATTCACCACGGTACCCCTGGCGCCGCTGATAAACTCCACGTCGCTGCTGTTGACGCCGGAGGGCGGGTCCACCGTATAGTTGACCGCCTGGGTGCCCTCTTCGGTGATGTTGGCCACGCTGACGCTCACCCTGGGCGGGGTGTCCTTTAGGATAGCCTGGATCGTCGGCGTGGCCCGCACCGTGACGGAGGCGCTGACATTGGAGCTGACGATCATCAGCCCCCGGTCCTCCAGCATTTCCACCCCCGTAAAGGTGACGGGAATGCTGAGGGTCCTGGTCTCCTGGTTCTCATCCCGGGAGGTCACCCAGATCCACAGCGACAGGGAGATGAGAATGGAGAGTACCACATAGAGTATTTTGCTGTCAAGAATCTTCTTTCCCATTGGAATTATCTCCCTTGATGCCCTTGAATACACTGGACAGCCGGGCGGCCGCGGTGGGCTTGCTCTCCTCCTGGGCGGCGGGCATGAGCTTCAGGAGGAGCATCCGCTCCAGGGTTTCGGGCGACAGGTGCCGCTTCAGCATTCCGTTGATGGCCACCGAGATGGAGCCCGTCTCCTCAGATACGATGGCCACCACCGCGTCCGAGTTCTCGCTGATGCCGATGCCCGCCCGGTGGCGCATGCCCAGATCCCGGCTCAGGTTCACGTTGCCGGACAGGGGGAGCATACAGCCCGCCCCCACAATGCGCCCGTTACGTACGATGACCGCCCCGTCGTGGAGGGGGGCCTTGTTCCAAAAAAGGTTTTTCAGCAGCTGGGCGGCCACCCGACAGTCCAGGGTGGTGCCGGTTTTCAGCACGTCGTCCAGCAGAGTGCGGCGCTCAAACACCATCAGCGCCCCCACCTTGTCCCGGGACAGGGTGGTATAGGCCTCCACCGTCTCCTTGATGGCGTTCTCCAGGTCGTTGCTGTAGCTCTCCGCCACAAACAGCTCTTTGATCTTACCGCTGCCCATTTGCTCCAAAAAGCGCCGGACCTCCGGCTGAAAGATGACCACCAAGGCAATTACTCCCAGCTCCACGGCGTTGTTCAGCACCGTGCGGATCACTCTCAGACGCAGCAGGTTGGCCAGCGCCATGGCCACCACGATCAGCGCAATGGCCTTGACCACCTGGCCGGACCGGCTCCGGCGGACAAAGCGGAACAGGTGGTAAATGCCAAATGCAATGATAGCCATATCCAGGATATCGGTGAGGCCGATAAGCTTCAGGTATTCCGGCGCCAATTGCAGCGTCTGCAAGATGGCTTCCATATGCGCCACTCCTTCCCACACCGAAAAATGCGCGTGACAAACCATTGCCGCATTGCGGCATTTTGGACATTATATCCCATCCGGCCGGGATTGGCAAGTGAATCAGGGAGAATTAAAGGAAAATTCACGGCAGCGCCATAAAAATTCCAAAACAAAAGAGCGCGGCCTTCGCCGCGCCCTTCCGTCTCACCGCTTCACCGTCTTCGCCAGCTCCCGGATCGCCGCCGCCGCCCGGTCCACCTGAGCCGAGTGGTTGAAGGCAGAAAAGCTGAGCCGGATGGTTCCGGTGTCCTCGGTGCCCGCCGTGCGGTGGGCCAGCGGCGCGCAGTGCAGGCCCGAGCGCACCGCGATCCCCCGCTTGGCCAGCGCCTCCCCCGCCTCCTCGCAGTCCATGCCGCCGATGATAATGGAGCACAGGCCGCTCTGGTTTTCACCGCCCCGGAACACGGTTACACCGGGAATACAGGCCAGCCGGTCCATCATCCGTCCGGCCAGCGCCTGCTCGTGGCGGTGGATACGCGCCGTCCCGGTCCGGCTGACGAACCGCATGCCCTCCAGCAGTCCCACCGCTCCGCACACGTTGTGGGTGCCCGCCTCCAGCCGGTCGGGCAAAAAGTCGGGCATCTCCTGCCGGGCGGACAGGCTGCCCGTCCCGCCGTAGAGCAGGGGCTGAGCGTCCCCGCCGCACAGCAAAAGGCCTGTGCCCTGAGGTCCGTACAGCCCCTTATGTCCCGGCATGGCGATAAACGCCGCTCCCCAGCCCTCCAGGTCCACCGGGAGCGTCCCGGCGGACTGGGAGGCGTCCACAATAAGGGGCACGCCCCGCTCCCGGCAAAGCCGGGCGATCCGCTCCACCGGCTGGATAAATCCAAACACGTTGGACACATGGTTGCACACCACCGCGTCCACCTCGGGGGTGACCTCCCGTTCAAAGGCGGCGTATACTCCGTCGCTGTCAAACAGCGGCCCGGCTGCAACCTTCATTTTCACACCCTGAATGGCGTAAATGGGCCGGGTGACGGCGTTGTGCTCGTAGCCGGACACCACCACCGTCCCCCCGGGCCCCACCAGCGAACGGATGGCGATGTTCAGCCCGTGGGTGGCGCTGCCGGTGAGGACCACTCGCTCCGGGTCTCCGGCGTTGAACAGCCGCGCCGCCTGCTCCCGCATCCGGTACATCAGGTCCGCCGCCCCCATGCCCGGCGCGTGGCCGCCCCGACCGGGACTGGCCAGATGGGCCATGGCCCAGGCGGAGGCCCGGGGCACCGCCCCGGGCTTTTCCAGCGTGGTGGCCGCACTATCAAAATAGATCATGACTTCACCTCACTGTACTCCCCTTCCGCCGTCTGGAGAAACACTTGCTTGGGGGCCATGCCCTCCCGGCGCAGGACCGTGAGCGCGTCGGTAAGCCGCCGCTCCGGAATACGCACGCAGTAGCCGCAGCCCTCCTTGGAGATCACCTTGGGCGAGCGCTGGACCCAGCCGGGAATCCCCACCCGCTCCAACACCTGGGCGGTGCGCTGGGCGTAGGTGAGCGAGCGGCAGATGATGAGATAATAGACCATTGGCCCACCATTCCTTTCCCCTGTTTCTGGAGGAACGTTAAAGCGCTCCTCTCAAGGACATCATATGCCCTGAGGGGAGCGCTGGTGAAAGCGGGGGCCTCCTTTTTCCTTTGTAAAGAAAAAAGGAACTTTAATGAGGAGCTAAAGTCACTCACCAGATACCGTTTTGACAAGGTAAAAGAGCGGGCAAAGCTGAAGCGGTCCGTTTCCAGACTGGTGTGCATCCTATTACCGGAGTTGGAAAAGCTGCTTCCAACACTTTTTATCCCACGCCGCCAAGAAGCTGGTCCGGCTCATCCTCAATTGCTATCTGGGGTTCTCCTGAACCCCTGCTTTACTATGCCCTTTTTGAAGCGTCTAACTTTTCCCTCCATCCTTCATTTTTGGGGTTGACATCAAATAGTTAATCTTTCAAAAAAGAAGGACCTTGCCCTTCGATGAGCGCCACGGCGTGGGCGGCGACGCCCTCCCCGGTCCCAGTAAAGCCCAGGCCCTCCTCTGTGGTGGCCTTGACGCTTACCCGCCCCAGGTCCACTCCCATGGCGGCGGCCAACCTTTCTCTCATCAGCGGGATATGGGGGGCCAGCTTGGGCCGCTGGGCCAGCACAGTGGCATCTACGTTGCCGATTTTATACCCCTTCTCGTTCAACGCCTCCGTCACCCGTTTGAGCAAAACTAAGCTGTCCACCCCCTCGTAGGCCGGGTCGTTGTCCGGGAACAGCTTACCGATATCTCCCAGCGCCGCCGCGCCCAGCAGGGCGTCCATGACGGCGTGGGCCAGCACGTCTGCGTCGGAGTGGCCCAGCAATCCCTTTTCAAAGGGGATCTCCACCCCGCCCAGAATCAGCCTGCGCCCCTCCACCAAGCGGTGCACGTCATAGCCGTGTCCGATTCTCACAGCACCGGCGCCTCCTCTTCCAACAGCACCTCGCCGATCAGCAGGTCGGTAGGCGTGGTCAGCTTGATATTCCGCTCGTCTCCAGGGGTGAGCACTACCTTCATCCCCAGCCGCTCCACAGCGGCGCAGTCGTCGGTGAGCTCCACCCCGTCGTCCAGCGCCTTTTGCAGCGCAGCCCGGATGAGATCGCCGTCAAACACCTGGGGTGTCTGGACGGCGTACAAAGCACTGCGCTCCAGAGTCTGCTCCACAATCCCGTCACGGGCCGATTTGACGGTGTCCTTCACCGGCACGGCCGGAGCCGCCGCCCCGTTTGCCGCCGCCTGGGCCACGGCGTCCTCAATCACCTTCACACTGACAAAGGGCCGGGCCCCGTCGTGGATGGCGATGAGCCGGGCCTTGCGGTCACATTCCAGGGTGCCCAACCGGGCCGACTGGGTGCGGTTCTCTCCGCCCCGGATCACCTTGACCACTTTATTCAGCCCATAGTCCTGGCACAGGCGGGCCACGTCTGGCACCAAATCCGTCCGGGTGACCACTACCACCTCGTTTACGTTGGGGGCGTCCTGAAAGCTCTGGAGGCAGCGCACAATCACAGGCAGGCCGCCCACCTCCGCCAGCACCTTATCAAAGCCCATCCGGCTGGACGTCCCGGCGGCCACCACCACCACGGAGCAGCTGGGCCCAGCCTCTTTTTTACGTCTGCGGAACAATCCCATATCGTCCTCCCAAACTCCATTTCACTGCGTCCGCCCAGCGGCGGGCTCCGTTTCATTCCGCTGCTCGTCCTCCCCCACGCAGCCCGCTTCGCCGGGCTCGCGCGGGTCCCTTTGATATCCTCTCCTGCGCAAAAAGGAGCCTTCCGGCCCCTCTCGCTTGAGCATGAACTTAATCTCCTCAATGGCTGAGCACGGTGTCTACACTGCTCTCCACAGTCTCATAGGGCAGGCTCTGGGCCAGCACCAGCTCAGAGATGAGGATCTGCTTGGCCGTGTGCAGCATCTTCCGCTCACCGTTGGACAGACCCCGCTGGCCCTCCCGCTGGCGCAGGCCCTTGACCACCCGGGCCACCTCCAGCAGATCGCCGCTTTTCAGCCGCTCCAGGTTTTCCCGGTACCGGCGGTTCCAGTTCTGGGTCATGTCCACCTCGATGACCTCCATCTCGGTCATCAATTCCTCCGCCTTGGCGCCGGACACCACGGGACGCATTCCAATCCCGCCGGTGTTGTCCGTGGGCACCATAACGGTCATATTGCCCACCGACAGCTTGAGCTGGTAATACTCCTGAACCTGCCCCGCCACCTTGCGCTCCACAATGGAATCAATGACGCCCGCGCCGTGCATGGGATGCACTACCTTATCTCCGATCTGAAACAAACCTCTCACCTCCAAATTATGTATAACTTTCCATGAATATTATACCCGTTTTTCCCAATCAAAGCAACCATTTTCTCCGAAAAGATGCACAAAAAACCCGTTCTTTTTGGAGATTTAAGGGCAATTTTACACCAAACATCCTATTTTTGTCAATTTCCGCACCTCCCTGCGCCCTAAACGAAAAAAAACCGCAGCAGCCCTCAGGGCCGCTGCGGCAGTTTGTCCTCGCAATTGCCTTGTCGTTTGCCTGCCTGCGCTTACTTGTAGAACGCGTGGTTCCCGATGGTCGTCACATAGGTGCGGGTCCTGGCGGCATAGCTGTTGGTGGCGCTGGCCCCGTTGAAAAATAGGGCTGTGGGCGTCACCTGCGCGCCGTCAATCACCAGCATGGCGGCCACCACCGACTCTTCGTTTGGCTCACGGTAGATGGAGCCGCTGGAAGCGGGGGTGAACTGGTTCTTCTGAAACAGCACATCGTGGATGTTGTTGGGGAACCGGGAGTCCTTCACCCGGTTCATCACCACGTTACCCACGGCGATCTTACCCTCCAGGGGCTGATTGCCGCTCTCAGCGTGGATGATGCGGGACAGCCAGTACATGGTGTCCCCATCATATACTGCGCTTGCGTCAGCCAAATAGGGCGCCTCGCCCTCCTGACGCTCCAGCAGCACCAGATCATACTCTGCGTTATAGGCCACGTCCAAGTTATACACCCGGGCCAGCAGGCGCACGGGCACTGCCAGGCTTCCGTTGATCTGGAACAAGCCGTCTGACGCGTAGAGATACCGCCCGTTCGCCACCACATAGGGAACTCCCGCAGCGGCGGTGAGGTTCAGGTCGACCGTCACCACATCGGCGGCATCCTCGACGCCCTCGGCGGCTTCAGCCTCCTCAGTCTCATTGTCCAGCGCCACCACCTCGATGACGGTGGAGGCGTTGACGGAGACGGCCCCGTTCTCCTCCTCCACCACGGCCTCCGCATCCATCATGGACACGAAGGAACTCACCGTAACGTAGCACACGCCGTCCAGTATCTCATATTCTACGGACTCAGCGGGCTCGCCATCCAGCAGGATGGCGTTTCTTACCTCCTCAGATTCTTCGCTCTTTGCTGGGGTTTCTAACGGCAGTTCGTCGGAATCAGCGGCCAGCGCAGGCAGGACAAGGCTCACGACAGCGAGGGCAGCCAGTGCAAAACTGGTAGCTCGTGTTTTCATGAAATCTCTCCTTATTACAATTTGTTCTCAAATTGTAACCATATTGTAACTTATTCAAAACCATTTTGCAACCTTTTAGAGCCGGCACAATAGCCGAACCTGATTCAAAATCAGATTCGGCTATTGTGCAAATTATATAGTTTCGACAAGTCTGCGCCAATTATGCCTGGTTTTTGGGGATGCTTATTTATAGAACCAGTGGCAGCCGATGGTGGTCACATAGGTCTGATTCTCCATGGTCCAATGGTTGTCGGTCAGCTCCGGGGCCAGGAAATACAGGCTGTCCCCCGCCGCCCTGGCGCCGTCCAGCACCAGCTTGGCCGCCAGCACGCTTTCCGCCGTAGGCTCATTATAGATGGTGCCGTTGGCCACCGGCTCAAACTGGATGCCCCACTTGCGGTCAAAAATCACGTCGTAAATGGTATCGGGAAACTCGCCGCTGGCCACCCGGTTGAGCACCACCGTACCCACCGCCAGCTTGCCCAGCAGAGGCTCGCCCCGGCTCTCAGCGGAGATAATGCGGCTCATCCAGTACAGCTCGTCCTCGGTGTAGGCCGGAGCGCCGGGCGTTCCGCTGCCCGGGGTCAGGGTCACGCCCACCTGGGCCGACCAGTCCACCTGTCCTCCCAGGGCTGCAGCCAGCACCCGCACGGGCACCATGGTCCTGCCGTTCTCCAGCCGCACCTGATAAGGAATGTACAGCGCCCTGCCGTTTACCGTCAGCCACTGGTCGCCGGGCCGGGCGGCCAGAGTGAGGCCGCTTCCACGCACCCAGGCGGTGCCGTTCTCCCAGCTGACGGCGGCGTTGGGCGCCAGCGCCTCCGTTATTGTGCGCAGAGATACGTAGGTGGTGCCCCCCTCCACCAGATGTGCCTGAGCCTGGCTCCACAGGTTCTTTCCGTTGACCTCCAGCACATTCGCCGCAGAGGCGGGCAGGACCAGCGCCGCTGTCAGTGCCAGCCCCAGAAGGGTTTGTTTAAGTTTCATGTCCTGTCACTCCTTGGGTTGATTTGTAAGTATATTGTAACCATTTTGTAACTTTCCGGCAAGGCACAATGCCTGGAAGTCCAGGAGAATCATGGCAAAAAGCTCCCCGCCGGAGCGGGGAGCTTCCTGTTACAGCATAGACTGCTTCATTTTTACCATGACCTTGCCCACGCTGCCGGGCTGTCCGGCGGCGCAGCCGGGGCGGAGGATGTCGTTGGAGAAGAACACGCAGCAGGCCCCGGGCCCACGTCCATGTGCGCCACATCATGGGACCTGATCCCGTCCAGGGCCCTCTCAATGGCCTTGGGAGAGCAGTTGGATACCGTGTGCGCATTCAGGGAAGAAAAGATCACGGCCTCTTTCTATTATTATAATGTACCGGCCCTTACCGGACGGCCTTCAGCGCCTGGGCCAGCTGGTCCGGGCAGGAGGTGGGCTTCATACCGCAGCGGATGCCCTCCATCCGGGCAATGGCGTCCTCCACGGCCATCCCCTTCAGCAGGGACGCGATGCCCTGGAGGTTTCCGTTGCAGCCCCCCATCACCCGGACGGCTTGAATGACGCCGTCCTCCACATCAATCTCCATGTTCCGGGAGCAGACCCCCCGGGGGGCGTATTGAATGGTTTCCATATTCGTTCTCCTTTTCTATTTTTATCGCTTACAATACGATCAGCCCATACAATCCGGTGAGCCGGTCCAGCTCCTCCCGGCTCAGCTCGCCGGTGCCGTCGTAAAACGCCCGGCCCTGGTACACCCGCAGGGCCTCCTCCAGCAGCTCGGGCACATCCGACCACAGGCACAGCGCCTCCCGGACGGCGTACTGGTGGAGGGCGAAGATTTCCGCGTCGTCCTGGCTCTGGATGGCGATTTTCACCGCCCCCACCGGGTCGTCCTCGGCGGCGATGATATCCTCCAGCAGATCGGGCCCACACTCCAGCTCTTCCCCCACGTCAATGGTGCGCCGGATAAAGCAGGGAGCCGTACCGGTGGCGCAGGGGATGGCGTCCGGGTCCAGCTCCGCAGGCTCATAGGGATAGGGGATCAGCTCCTTCCCTTTCACGCGGAACAGCGGAATTCCAGCATAGGCGGCCAGCTCCGCCATGCGCTCTTCAGCGGCCTCCTCGGGGCAGTCAATGCCAAACGCCGCGGCTCCCATTCCCTCGCACACGAACAGCGCAGCCAGCATCTGCACCCGGGTGGAAGATTCTCCGTCCTCGCCGCAGGTCCAACTCACCCAGGGCGCGCCGCACTCCAGCCTTTTCACCGCCAGCAGAGCGGCGCGGCACTCCGCCATGGTGGTCATGCCCGCAATGTGGACCGGCCCCTTTCTCGGCTCCAGCCGGATGCGGTAGGCCGCCGCCAGTTCCTCAAAGCCGCACTCCCCCGCCGGGGCCACGTCCAGCCCCAGGGGCTCCAGTCTCTGTTGGAATATGGGCACAGAAGCGTCCATGATACTGCTTCACCGCTCCTTCTTTTCATAAAATATCCACCAAACACAATGGTGACGGCCATATTATATCAGACACAGGGACAAATGGCAAGTGCCTTGTCCCTGCGCCAATTGTCCATTTACAAACTTCGACACAATTGCTATAATAACAGCAGGCGCCGCAGACGCGGCCCGCCCCGTACCATATGTATCCATATGCGCCCGCTTTGGCGGACGTACTCCAAGGAGGGACCACTATGAAGCGTATCGCCTGCCTGCTCTGCGCCCTGCTGCTACTGCCGCTGACTGCCTGCGGCGTGGAGAAGCCCGACCCGACCCCTTCGCCCAGCCAGCCGGTTTCCGCCCCGCCTGAGAGTCAGGAGCCCCTGCCCACCCCCACGCCCGCGCCCGCCTTCTATCACCCCCTCACCGGTCTGCCCTGCGACGAGGACTATTCCAGCCAAAAACCGGCGGCGGTCATGCTCAATAACCTGAAAAACGCCCTGCCCCAGCAGGGCAACGGCCAGGCGGACATCATTTACGAGCTGCTGGCTGAGGGCGGCATTACCCGTATGCTGGCGGTGTATCAGAACCCGTCCCAGTTGGGCTTGATCGGCTCGGTGCGCTCTGCCCGGCAATACTATTGGGAGATCGCCCAGGGCCACGACGCGGTATTCATCCACGCCGGGGGCAGCCCGGAATTCTACAGCACCAGAAACAGCCGGGGCCTGTTCACCGTGGACGGCGTTCAAGGCTACTATTCCAGCTCCCAGGCCGGAATGTTTTGGCGGGACCGGGACCGGGTGGCCGGGCATCACTACGACTACGAGCACTCCCTGCTCACCTCCGGCGAGGCTATCACCGATATGCTGGCCCAGGAGGGATTGGAGCAGCACAGCGGCGGCTACGCCTACGAGATGAGCTTTGACGACGACGGCACTCCGGAGGGAGGCAGCCCCGCCGCCGTCATCACCGTCCCCTTCTCCAGCTATAAAACCGGCGTGTTCCGTTACGACGCCTCCAGCGGCCTCTACCGGGTGGAGGAGTACGGAGAGCCCTACATAGACGGCAACGACGGCAGCCAAGTGAAGGTCACCAACCTGATTGTCCTCCAGACCACCTATGTGGTCCAGGACAACGAGGGCCGGGTCAAGGTGGATCTGTCCTCCGGCAGCGGTTGGTTCGCCTGCGGCGGGCGAATGGTCCCCATCCACTGGGAGAAGGGCTCCGCCAACGAACAGTTCCGCTATTTTAATGAGGACGGCTCCCCTCTCGTTCTGGGCCGGGGGACCACCTACGTGTGTGTCATCCCCACCAGCCGGTCCGTGTCCATTGAGTGAGCGCTGAAATTTTGTCGAAAAAATTTCCAGCATAACGGACCTTGTCCGGCGCAAACTACCTCCGTGACCATAAAAACGGGCGGACGCAAAGCCGTTCTCCCGGTCAAAGGAGGTTTGTACTGTGTTTCTGGATAAAATCGCCTTGGCGCTGTCCATCATCGGCGGGCTGAACTGGGGCTGCATCGGGCTGTTCAATTTCGACCTGGTGGCCTTCATCTCCGGCGGCTCCGGCACCTGGCTGGCCCGGATCATCTACACCATCGTGGGCCTGGCGGCCCTGTGGTGCCTGACGCTGCTCTTCCGCACCGAGGACAACCGGACCCGGCAGAGCCACGCCTGACCACAGGATACCCCATCACGCAAAATTCCCGGCGCGGGCGCGCCGGGAATTTTTTTCATTTCAGCATGGTTTTGAATTTTCCCCCGGAAACCACAATCACTCCGTAGCCCACCCGGTTGTGTATCCCTCCGGCGGTGCCGGGATTGAACAGCCACACACCCTGATCGGGCATGTCCAGCCCGTCGTGGGTGTGGCCGAAGCAGGCCACGTCCACGCCCTTCTCCCGGGCCGCCCGGGCCAGCTGGTCCGTTCCGCTCTTCACGCCATAGCGGTGGCCGTGGCACAACAGGAACTTCACGCCCCCCGCCTCTGCGATCAGTTCGTCGGGGGCCTTGTCCCAATCGCAGTTGCCCCGGACCAGCTCCATGGGCAGGTCCGGGTATGCGTCCATCAGGGCCTGACCGTCCCGGTAGTTGTCGCCCAGGAAAAACACCCGCTGGGGGCGCTCCTGCTCGACGGCGTCCACCATGGGGCCCAGCCGTCCGTGAGAATCTGAGAACACTAAAATCTTCATCTTGTTCACCATTCCTCCTTCCGCACATATACTGACAGTGAACGGAGGGATTTCCTATGCCGAATTTTGACGAACTACTCAAGGGAAAAGAGGCCGCCGGCCTGATGAAGGACCCGTCCAAGCTGGAAAAGCTGCGGGACGCGCCGGAGACTCAGAGAATTTTCGACCTGCTGAGCCGGAGCACCGGGGACCTGGAGTCCGCCGCCCAACGGGCTGCCAAGGGGGACACCGCCCAGCTGGCCGGCGCCATCCGCCAGCTGATGAGCGACCCGGAAGGGGCAAAGCTCATCCAGCAGATGAAGGAAAACTTTAAGTAAACCGGCGGAAGCCGCGCGGGAGGGGGGAAACCATGAGCGAGCTGGAGGAAAAGCTGGAAAACATCCTGGGCAATCCCCAGGCCATGTCACAGATCATGTCTCTGGCCCAGTCCCTGAATCTGGGCGGGCCGGGGCCGAGCAGCCCGGAACAAAATCAAAATCAGGCTCAACCCCAGAACCAAGCGGCGGAGCAGGCCTCCAGTCCTACTCCGCCGCCCCAGAGCGGAGACGCTCCCGCGCCTGCGTCCCCTCCTCCCCCGGCAGCTCCTTCCGGACTGGGCAATCTAAGCGGGATGCTGGGCGCACTGGGCAATCTGGACGCCGGGACCCTGTCCGCCGCCGCCAGCCTCATCGGCCAGTTCTCCAACGACGGCGACGACAAGCGAACAGCCCTGCTCACCGCCCTGCGCCCCTTTGTCAAGGAGGAACGCTACGCTAAGCTGGACAAGGCGATTCAGATCGCCAAGCTGTCCCGGCTGATCCGCTCAGGGCTGGACCTGTTCCGCGCCCGCAAGGAGGACGGCCATGTATAACCATTATCTGGACGACGACAGCTTCGTCCTTCTGGAGCCAGAGCCCCAAACCGGGCCAAACCAAAACCATCCAAGCCCGTCCCGCCGGGGTCCCGGCCCAAATCAGGGACAGCGTCAGCAAAACGCGCCCCATCCCGGTCCCCAATTTCGTCCCCCAGAACCCACCCGCTCTAAAAACGACCTGGTAGGCGAGGTGACCCGGGGGCTGGGCCAGCTGCTGGACGGGGTGATGAAGCATTTCTCCCTGGAGCACTTCGATACCGGGGACATCCTGCTGGTGCTCATTATCCTGTTCCTCTACTTAGAGGACGGGGATAATCTGGAGCTGGTCATCACCCTGGGTCTGCTGCTCCTGCTGGGGCTGGACGGCGGCGAGGACAAACAGGAGCACTCAGATGGATGATTCCTCCGGGTGATACAGCTCCGTACCGTCGGGAAGGGTAAAAACCCCTGATCTCTGGTCCAGCGGGCTAACCACATCCCGGGAGCCCATGGAATACACCAATTCTCCGGCCTCCTCCATCTCCGCCGCCACCAGCAGGCCGCTGGTCTCCGACACCCAATAGCGCTCGGTGCGGCCCGGGAAGGTTTCCGCCTCCACGTAGACGCAGGGCTGGCCGTCCCGGTCCTCGTATCCGGCGGCAGCGATGTCCTGTTTGTCCAGGGCCAGCACGGCCTCATATGTGGGCAGGCGCTGGGACAAGTCGGCGGCCCTATCCGCCGCCGGACCGGAGTACACCCCCGGCCCGCCGTCATACCACAGCCACAGCGTTTCGTCCCCCACGATGGAGTGCTCCACCGCGCCGGAGCTGAGGGTGGCCGACGCACACAGCCATCCGCCGTCCGCCCACACCTGGGTGGTGACCACCCCCAGAGACTGTCCGTGGTCAAAGTATTCCACCGTCACCGTGCGGCGGTAGCTCTCGTACCGCTCCAAAGAGGCGATGAGGCTCTGTACCGTCTGGGGGGTGACCTCCACCGCCACGCCGCCCGGTCGGCCGCTCTCCGCCCCCACCGGGTCCAGGCTCTGGGATGCGTCCGGGTCGGACAGCTCCAAATGGGGGGTTGGGCCAAACAAGTTGAGGAAAAAGCTGTACAGCACCGCTGCCAGCACAACCACGATGATGACGACGGCCATCACGATACGTTTTTTATCCTCCAAAAACCCAGTCCCCCTTCTGCCTTCAATGTATGGTCAGCTTTGAAACGCCTCCGGCGGCCGGTCCGTCCTGCCGAAGTGGTACAAAATTCCGTCCGCAATGCGCCCGCAGGCGTTACCGTCCCCATAGGGGTTGACGGCGTGAGCCATCTTCTGATAGGCCGCCGGGTCGTCCAGCAGCCGGTCCGCCAGTTCAACAATGCGGCCGTAGTCCACCCCGGCCAGCTTTACCGTCCCGGCCTCCACCGCCTCGGGGCGCTCGGTCTCTTTTCTGAGGACAAGCACCGGCTTGCCCAAAGCGGGGGCCTCCTCCTGCAAGCCGCCGGAGTCGGTCATCACCAGATAGCTCCGGGCCATCAGGTTGTGCATCTCCTCCACGTCCAGCGGGGCGATGAGATGTACGTTTTCGATGCCGTCTAGGTGCCGGTGAGCGCACTCCTGCACCACCGGGCTGAGATGCACCGGGTAGACCAGCTCTGCCTCCGGGTGGACCCGGGCAATATAGGCCAAAGCGGACATGATGTCCTCCATGGGCCGGCCGTAGTTCTCCCGGCGGTGGCAGGTCACCAAAATCACCTTTTTCTTCTCGTAATCCAGGCAGTTCAGC
Organism: uncultured bacterium; assembly: GCA_948469375.1. Taxonomy (GTDB): domain Bacteria; phylum Bacillota; class Clostridia; order Oscillospirales; family Oscillospiraceae; genus Enterenecus. Next base: position 45,482 of record CAOKLO010000012.1, read on the forward strand.
ACCTCCTCGTCAAAGGTGAACCAATCCACCACCGTGGTCTGGAGGGCGTCGATCACCGTGTTTCCGGTGACGAACAGCCCCTTGGAGATCCCCTCCGCTTCCAGATTGCGGCGGTTGGCACTGGTCGGGCAAAAGTGCAGGTCCGCCAGCCGCCCCACCATGGACCGGTTCATCTCCTCCGGGAAGGGGGAGTATTTATCCCAGGTGCGCAGGCCGGCCTCCACATGGCCCACGGCGATCTGCTGGTAAAAGGCCGCCAGCGCTCCGGCGAAGGTGGTGGAGGTGTCCCCGTGGACCAGCACCAGGTCGGGCCGCACCTGACGGAACACCTCCTCCAGCCCCAGCAGGCACTTGGAGGTAATGGTGGACAGGGTCTGACTTTTTTCCATGATGTCCAAATCAAACTGGGGCCTGATCCGGAAGATATTCAGCACCGTGTCCAGCATCTGCCGGTGCTGGGCGGTGACGCAGCAGTAGCTCTCAAATTCCGGGCGGTCCTCCAGCTCCTTCACCAGAGGGGCCATTTTGATGGCCTCCGGACGGGTGCCGAAAACGGTCATCACCTTCAGCTTATCCATGGTCCTCGTCCCCCTTATCCTCCTCTTGTCCGCCCTGCGCGGACGGCTCCGGTTCCTCCGGCTTCTCATGGACCGGTCCCGCCAAAAACACCCGCCAGGCTATAGCCGCCGCCGCGCCCATAGCCAGCAGGAACACCATAGCCTTCAGCGCGTTGGTGACCGCCAGCACCACTGCGGACAGCCCCAGAATGGCCGAGATGACGTACAGCACTCCCACCGCCTGCTTTTGGGAAAAGCCCATGTCGATGAGCCGGTGGTGGACATGCCCCCGGTCGGGCGTCATGGGGCTCTGCCCGTGGGACACCCGGCGCACCACGGCAAAGCACACGTCGAAGATAGGCAGGCCCAGCACCAGGAAGGGCACCACAAAGGAGATGATGGTGTACTGCTTAAACATCCCGTTCACCGACACGGTGGCCATAACAAAGCCCAGAAAGGTGGAGCCGGTGTCCCCCATGAAAATTTTGGCTGGGTTGAAGTTGTAGGGCAGAAAGCCGATGCACGCCCCTGCCAGCGCCGACATCATAACGGCCACGTCCAGCTCGTTGACCCGCAGCAGTGCTATGACCAGCATGGACATAGCGCTGATGGTGGACACGCCGCAGGCCAGCCCGTCCAGCCCGTCGATCAGGTTGACGGCATTGGTGATGGCCACGATCCAGATCACGGTGACGGGATAGGCCAGCCATCCCAGCTGCCACACCGGGTTCGGGCTGAAAATGTTGGGGTTGGACAGCACATTGATCTGATTCCCCGCCATCACGGCGATGAGGGCGGCCGCAATCTGCACCAGAAATTTCGGCTTGGCGGGCAGGGCATATTTGTCGTCCAGCATCCCCAGCACCACGATGATCACCGCTCCCAGCAGCATCCCCTGCTTCTCCGCATCCAGGGGAACGAACAGCAGCATGGACAGCAGAAAGCCCAAAAAAATGGCCAGCCCGCCCATGCGGGGAATGGGGTGGTCGTGCATCCGCCGCCCGTCCTTGGGCACGTCCACCGCCCCCACCTTCACCGACAGCGCCTTCACCAGCGGCGTGGCGGCGAGGGACACCACCGCTGCCAGCGTCATGGCCAGCAGCACGGACCAGATCTCCTGCACCTCCATGATTTTACTCAAATTGTTCAATAAATTTCGCTCCTTTTGCCCGATATCTTTCTCTCTCCCGCTTATCGGGGCAGGAAGCCCACCTTTTTGTAAACCTTGCGCAGGGTCTTGCCGGCGATGTATTCCGCCCGCTCCGCTCCGGCGCGGTAAACGCCTTCCAGGTACGCCTTGTCGGCCAGCAGCCGCTCCGTCTCCTCCCGGATTGGGCGCAGCGTCTCCACCACGGCCTCGCCCACGGCGGGCTTAAACTTGCCGTAGCCCTGGCCGTCGAACTCGGACTCGATCTCCTCGTAGCTCTTGCCGGTGGCGGCGGCGTAGATCTGAATCAGGTTGGACACACCCGGCTTCTCCGGAGAGCGGCGTACGCAGCGTTCCGTATCGCTGTCGGTGACGGCCCGCTTAAACTTGCGCATGATTTCCTCCGGCTTCTCCATAAGGAACACACAGCCCTCAGGCTGAGACTTGGACATTTTGCTGTCCGGAGCGCTCAGGCTCATGATCCGCGCGCCCACCTTGGCAATGTAAGGCTCGGGCGCCTTGAACACGTCGCCGTACACGCCGTTGAAGCGCTTGGCAATGCCCCGGCAAATTTCCACATGCTGCTTCTGGTCCTCGCCCACCGGCACGAAATCCGGCTGGTAGAGCAGGATATCCGCCGCCATCAGCACCGGGTAGGTGAACAGCCCCGCGTTGATGTTGTCCGCGTTTTTGGCGGACTTGTCCTTGAACTGGGTCATGCGGGACAGCTCGCCGAACATGGTGTAGCAGTCCAGCACCCAGCCCAGCTGGGCATGGGCGGGGACGTGGGACTGGATGAACAGCACGCATTTCTCCGGGTCCAGTCCGCAGGCAATATACTGGGCCAGCAGGGCCAGGGTGCGCTTACGCAGCTCCGCCGGGTCCTGCCGCACGGTGATGGTGTGCAGGTCCGCCAGGAAGAAATAGCAGTCGAACTCGTCGATCATCTCCGGCCAATGGCGCAGGGGGCCCAGATAGTTGCCCAAATGCAACTGCCCGCTGGGCTGAATACCGGAGACCATTACCTTTTTCGTTGCGTTTTCCATCGTCGTCACAACCTCACTCGGCCTCTGCCGTCAAGTATTCGGAGATATCCACCGGCTCGGCGTCCGACCACAGGTGCTCCAGGCCGTAGAACTCCCGGCCCTCCTCGGTGAAGACGTGGACCACCACGCTGGAGTAGTCCATCAGCGTCCACTGGCCGCCCCGGTGGCCCTCGATGTGGTGGGGCTCCTCACCCGCGCGGCTCATGGCCTCCTCCACCGCGTCGGCCAGAGCCCGGACCTGAGTGTTGGAGCCGCCGCTGCAAATAATAAAGTAGTCCGCCAGCGTGGTCTGGTCGGCGGTGCGGAGCACCTTGATATCCTTGCCCTTCTTGTCATCCAGCGCTTTAACGGCGATGGCGATCATTTCCTTCTCACTCAGCATAAAGCTCTCTCCTTTACTGTGTTATTCCGGGGTATCGCCCCAGTCTCCGTCCCCAGGCGCTCCCACAGGCGCAGGGGGCGGGGTGGAATCGCCGCCGGTCCCCGCGGGAACGTCGGGTTCCGCAGGCTGGGTTGCCGGAGGCGGGTTATCGGTCTGGACGGGGATCGGGTCGGTGGTTACAGGGTCCGAGGTCACAGGGGCGCTCCCCTGGGGCGCTCCGCTTTCACCGGGGTCGCTCTTGTCGGGATCATCACTCTCCACGGGGTCGCTTTCGTCCGGCTTCGGGGCGGGCTTCGTCTGCACCACGCCCACGGACGGGTCGGCCAGCCGCCCGGTGCTGGAGCGCAGCGAGCCGTCCGAGGCCTGGCTCATCAAATCCAGCTGGCGGATGGTCACCTGCTCCACATAGGGATTCAGTCCCTCGTTGATGAGGGTCAAAAGCTGGCTTTGAATGGGATAGACAAAGCTGTAGGTCGTGTCATATTTTGCCTGATAATATTTGCCCGAAGCCACGGGCATGGTGCAGAACTCCACGTCGTCCACCTGGAGCCCGCCCATGATGGCCTCCTGGGCGAACCAGAAAATGTTCTCCACCGACAAGTCGCTGTCCACCCGGTTGCCAAACAGCTCGGCCAGCTGGCCGATACGGAACACGTTTTGAATCTGGAGAGTCTGCTTGAGCACCGCCTTCAAAAAGTCGTGCTGGACCTGCAAACGGCTCAAATCGCTGCCGTCGCCGCCGCCGGGAATGGGCACGCCCTTGTAGGTGCCGTTGTGCCGCCAGCGGACGATCTGCATGGCGTCGTCGCCGAAAATCTGCCGGTAGCCCTTCTCCTGGTAGATGTTCAGATCCTGGTAGGGATCATAATACTCCATGTGGTAGGGGTTGTCGAACCAGACGCCGCCGATGGCGTCCACCATCTCTCCCACCAGCTCCCAGTCGATGCGGATATAATAGTCCGGCACAAAGCCCACCAGCTCGGACACCTCGTTTTTCAGCGCCGTTACACCGTCGTCGCCCTGGCCCCAGAGGTTATACACCGCGTTCAGCTTTTTATCCGTGATGCGGTGGCCGGTGTTATTGACAATGGTGTCCCGGGGCAGGGACATGACTGTGGCCTGCTGGTTGGTGATATCATAGGTGGCAATCATCATGGTGTCGGTCAGCCCGGAGGTCACGTCGGAGCCGAAAATGAGAAAGGTGTAAATGTCCTTGCTCTTCCGGGCGCCGCTGACCTTGGGCTGGATGGCATCGAAATTCAGCGTGGGCTCCTGGGTGGGGTCCGCGTTGGGGTCCTCGGACTCCGGCACGCCGCTGGACTGGCCCGACTCCGGCGGCAAGTTGGGCTTTTTCACCCAGCGGTTGTAAAGCAGCACACCCGCCGCCGCGATGACCATGACGACTGCCACCACAATCATAATCACCATGATTCGCTTTTCTTTTCTCTTCTGGGCCTGTGCAGGGGTCAGAGCCGGCTTGGTCTTTTTGGCCAGCCGCTTCCCCGGCGTCCCATGGCTCTGCGTTTCGTCGTTTCTATTTCTGAACTGGTCGCTCATGCTCAGATTCCCTTCCCGTAGTATTCAAATGCTTCCCTGGTGTCGTGGTGCAGCTCCTTGTCCCGCTGGAGCATCTCCTGGACAGACAGGCTCGCGCCCATGCCCACCGCGCCGTCTATGTCAGTATACGCCAGGCGGCGCAGCTCGCCCACCTCGGGAAAATCCCGGCAGGGCTCCATGTAGTCGGCGATGTACAGCAGCTTTTCCTCCAGGCTCATATTGGCTCGGGCAGTGGTATGGTACAAAATGGCGTGATAAATGCCGTCGTCCATCCCAAACACATATTTTGCCAGGGCCGCGCCGCTCTTGGCGTGGAGCAGCTTGTCGGTGGCCCGCTCCAGGGGGCACAGCTCCACGCCGTATTGTTCGCAGATGTCCAAATGCTCCTGGACGCTGAGGTACTTGGTGCAGTCGTGCAAAATGGCTGCCCGGCGCATCCGGTCCTCGTCCGCGCCCCAGCGGTTGGCCAGCCGGGCAGCCTCCTCCTCGCAGCCCTTGATATGGGCCAGGCGCTTGGCGTACACCATGGAGTAGGACACACACCGCAGATCCTCCAGGCTCAGGCGCTTCAGGTCGGCGCTGGTCCCATATAGTTTTTCCCACAAAATGTAACCATACACCGCCTGAGGCAAAAATTCCCGGCCCTTTCCCTCATGCAGCAGCTCCCGCAGGCGGGTGGAGGACACCTCCACCAGATCTGGGATGGAAATGGTAGCGACTTTTGCATGGTAAGCTTGCCTGAGGTAATCCCGCTGGGGAGCAAATACCTCCTCGCTGTCCTCCTCGGTCCGGCCAAAGGCGCACACACCCGCCAGAGACAGGATTTTCTCCGGCTCGTGCCAGTGCTGCACCGTCAAAAACATGTCCGTCCCCATCAGCAGCCACAGCTCATCCCCAGGCCAGCGCTGGGCGGCCTCCTCAAGGGTATCGGCGGTGTAGCTCTTGCCCTCCCGGTGCAGCTCGGTGTCCCACACCTCGGTGAGGCTGGGCATGAGCAGCTGGTCGGCGGCGATGGCGGTCATGGCCAGCCGCTGGGCCCGGGTGGGACTGTGTGGGTCCAGAGTCTTATGGGGGGGCGCCCCCGCCGGGATAAACACCAGCTTGTCCAGTCCCAGAGCGGCTACCGCCGCCCTGGCCGCCGCCAGGTGCCCCAGATGGGGAGGATTGAAGCTGCCTCCGTAAATGCCGATCTTCAACAGAATCACCCTCTCAAACAGTTTTGGGGATACCTATCTTACCAGCTTGATCCGTTTCTCCCGGGGCTTGCTGTGGGTCTCCCGGTACAGGACGAACTTCGTTCCGATCACCTGCACCACCTGGCTTCGGGTGGCCTGGGCCAGCTCCTCCGCCCCCTCCCGGGGGGACAGGGGGCTGTTTTCCAGCACCTTGCCCTTGATGAGCTCCCGGGCCTCCAGGGCGTCCTCCGCCTGACGGGTCAGGTTGGGGCCAATGCCGTCCTTGCCGATGTGGACGATGGTGTCCAGGTCGTTGGCCAGCCCTCGAAGCTGAGCCCGCTGTTTGCTTGTCAAGTCCATGAATAGCTCCTTTAACGGCTTACAGCCTATTTTCTCGTATTTTTTGCAATTTCTCCGGTTCGACCCACGCTTCCGAGTACCCGCAGCCACAGCAGACCCAGCGGTCTATTCTGGCCGTTCCGAAACCGCCGGTTCCCATCACTCCGCCTTGGCCCAAAAGGCTGAACGCACCGCCTGGGACCTCAACTATATCCCTGCTTCCGCACTTGGGACAGGTTTTGGTATTCTTCATTTCAAATATTCCTCCAGCTTGGCCTGGAACGACTCCAGGGCCTTGCCCCGGTGGGAGACGGCGTTCTTTTCCTCGGCGCTGAGCTGGGCAAAGGTCTTTTTCAGCTTGGGCAGGAAGAACACCGGGTCATAGCCAAATCCGCCCTCCCCCATGGGGGCGAAGGCGATGGTGCCGGGGCACTCTCCCCGTGCGGTGAGCACGTCGCCGTTGGGGAAGCAGCAGGTGATGACGGACACAAATTTCGCCGTTCTGGGCTGGCCCTTGGGCATATTGGCCAACAGCATACGGTAGCGCCCTGCGTCGTCCAGCCCTTCCCCGCCGTACCGGGCGGAGTACACCCCCGGCGCGCCGTTCAGCGCGTCCACGCACAGGCCGGAATCGTCGGCGATGGCGGGCAGGCCGCCGGCCTCCATCACCGCCTGGGCCTTGAGCCGCGAATTCTCCTCAAAGGTGGTCCCGGTCTCCTCCACGTCCACATCCACGCCCGCGTCCGCCTGGGAGCACACCTCCACCCCCATACCGGATAAGATTTCGTTCATTTCCTTCAATTTCTTGGGATTTTTGCTGGCCAGCACAAGCTTCATTTCAAGCGCCTCCATTTTTTATTTCTCTATCATATCGTAGCCGCCTGGAAAAATCGTGACCTGAGTGTAAATATTGTCATAAAAGCGCCTGGGTAAACTCCTGGGCGTCAAAGGGCTGGAGGTCGTCCACACCCTCGCCCACCCCAGCGAACTTCACCGGCACACCCAGTTCCTTGGCGATGGCCACCACGATGCCGCCCTTGGCCGTGCCGTCCAGCTTGGTGAGCACAATGCCTGTGACCCCCGCCGCCTTGGAGAACTCCTTGGCCTGGATCAGCCCGTTCTGCCCGGTGGTAGCGTCCAGCACCAGCAGGGTCTCCCGGCTGGAGTTGGGGCATTCCCGCTCGATGATGCGGCTGATTTTGTTCAGCTCGTTCATGAGATTGGCCTTGTTTTGCAGCCGTCCGGCGGTGTCCACCAGCACCACGTCGCTCTTTCTGGCTCTGGCTGCGGACAGCGCGTCGTACACCACGGCGGCAGGGTCGGCCCCCTCGTGCTGCTTGACGATATCCACCCCGGCCCGCTCGGACCAGATGGTCAGCTGCTCGGCGGCGGCGGCCCGGAAGGTGTCCCCGGCGCACAGCAGCACCTTTTTTCCCTCCCGCTTCCAGCGGGAGGCCAGCTTGCCGATGGAGGTGGTCTTGCCCACCCCGTTAACTCCGATGAACAGCACAATAGCGGGGGTGCTGCTCATGTCCACCGACAGGTCGCCGATGGACAGGTATTCCGCCAAAATGTCCCGCATACACTGGCGGGCGCCCTCAATGTCCTTGATCTTTTCCTGCTTGCAGCGGCTTTTCAGCTCCTCCACCGCTTCCATGGTGGTCTCCGCGCCCAGGTCGGCCATGACCAGGGACTCCTCCAGCTCTTCGTAGAAGTCGTCGTCCAGCTGGGAGAAGCCGTTAAAGATACCGATTTTCTTGATTTTGTCAAAAAAGCCCATAATAAACTTCCTTTACTTGATATTCAGCTCTTTTTCCACATCATTTAAGTTGATCGTCAGCATCCGGGACACGCCCTTTTCCTGCATGGTAACGCCGTAGAGCACGTCGGCCTCCTCCATGGTGCCCCGGCGGTGGGTGATGACGATGAACTGGGTCTTGTCGCTCATGCGGCGCATGTACCGGGCGTAGCGCACCACGTTAGACTCGTCCAGCGCCGCCTCAATCTCATCCATGACACAGAACGGCGTGGGCCTTACCTTTAATATAGCAAAGTACAGCGCAATGGCGATGAGCGCCCGCTCGCCGCCGGACAGGGAACTCATGTGCTGGATGGTCTTTCCCGGCGGCTGGGCCTTGATTTCAATGCCGCAGTTGAGCACGTCCTCCGGGTCCTCCAGCAGCAGCTCCGCCTTGCCGCCGCCGAACAGCTCGGTAAAGGCCAGCCGGAACGCCTCGTTGATAAGGGAAAACTGCTCCTTAAATATTCCCGTCATCTCGCTGGTAATCTGGGCGATGATATCCTGGAGCTCCTTTTTAGCCTTGGCCACATCATCCCGCTGGCTGGTGAAGTAGGTATACCGCTCGTTTACCCGGGAAAATTCCTCCACCGCGTCCGGGTTGATGCCGCCCAGGGCGGAGATGGATTTTTTCAGCTCTCCAATGCGCCGCTGGGCCTTCTGGACCGATTCCAGCTCCACCCGCTGGGCCCGGGCCGCCTCGTGGGACAGCTCGTAGTTTTCCCACAGCCGGTCCAAAAGCTGCTTCTCCTCGAAATTGTTGGCCTCATTTTTTTGTGTGAGAAAGGAAACCTCCTGGGTCATGGCAATCAGCTCGTTGTTCTTGTCCTTGGCCTGACGGTCCGCCTGGACCCGTCTGCCCTCCAGGGCCAGCTTTTCGTCGTTGAGCCGCCGGATGGCGGCGGTCCCCTCCTGACTGGCAGCCTTCAGCCCTTGCAGACGCTCCTCCTCTTCCTGAATCCGCCGCAGCAGGTAATCGTTCTGCTGCTCGAATTCCCCAATCATGGCGGTGCGGCTGGCCGTGTCGCCGGACAGGTCTTCCCGCAGGCGCTCCAGCTCGCCGATGCTCTGGCGCAGGGCGGACTGCTCGCCCTCCAGCCCCGCCATTTGGGCGCTGTACCGGGCGGATTCCTCGTTCAGACCGGCTACCTTGTCCTGTAAGGCGGTGCGGCCCTGAGCCTTGGCCTCGCCCTCCGCCCGCAGGGCGGCGGCGGAGCCCTCCAGCGTCTCGATCCGGGCCTTGGCCTGGGCGGTGTTCTCCGTGTTCTCCTCCATGCGGCGGCGGACCTGCTTTCGCTCTCCGGCCAGGGCCTGGCGGCGCAGCTCCACATCCGCCAATTGGACCTGGGCGCTGTCCGCCCGCTCGGAGTATTTCAGCACCGCGTCCTCCGCCTCGCGCAGCTGGGCGGTGGCTGCGTCCAGCTCGTACTGGGCGGCGGTGACCTCCCGCTGGGCCTTTGCCAGCTCGTCCGCCGCGGCTTTCAGATCGGCGGCGAGACCGTCCTTCTGCTGATTTAACCGCTCCAGTTCATTGGCCCGGGACAGGATGCCCGCCGACCGGGATACCGAGCCGCCGGTCATGGAGCCGCCCGCGTTGAGCACCTGGCCGTCCAGCGTGACAATTCGGAACCGGTGGCCGAATTTCCGGGCCATGGCCATAGCCTTGTCCATATTCTGCGCGATGACCACCCGGCCCAGCAGGTTGGAGAAAATGTTGGCGTACTGCCGCTCAAAGGAGATGATGGCGTCGCCCATGCCCACAAAGCCGTCCTCCCGCTCCACGGCCTTGTCCCGGAAGTCGGCGGGGCGCACGGTGTTCATGGGCAGGAAGGTGGCCCGGCCCCCGTCCCTGCGTTTGAGGTAGGCGATGGCGTTCTTGCCGTCCTCATCCCGCTCCACCACCAGGTTCTGCATGGCGCCCCCCAGGGCGATCTCGACGGCCACGGCGTACTGATCAGGCACATGGATCAGGCTGGCCACCGGACCGCGAATGCCCCGCAGGCCGCCGCGCGACCACTCGTTCATCACCAGCTTGACCGCCTTGGAGTAGCCCTCGTACAGCTTCTCCATCTCGGCCAGCATCTTGATGCGGGAATTTAGGTTGTTTTCGTCCATTTGCAAGCGGCGGTGCTTTTCCTGGGCCTGGTCCATCCGCCTCTGTCGGGACTGCAAGCGCATTTGATAGCCGGAAATCACGTTGCGGGCTGCGTCCCGGTCCTCTGTGACCTTTTCCAGCTCCTTTCTGGTGCTGTCCAGCGCCTCCCGGGCCTGGGCCGCCTTGTCCTCCTGCTCCTGGAGCTCCTGGCTCAGCCGTTCCTCCCGGTCGTACAGCTCCTGGGCCGCCGCAGCCAGAGCGGACAGCAGCTCCTTGGCCTCTCCGGCGGAGGCGGTCTCCAGACGCTCCCGCTCCTGGAGGCGCTCCAGCTCCTCATTCAAGCTGCCCGCCGAGCCCAACACCTCCTGGATGCTCCCGGCCAGCGCGTCCAGCCGTTCCCGGCAGGCAATCATTGAACGCTCAATCTCGTCCAAACGGTCCCTGCGCTCCTGAATCTGGGCGGCGATGGACCCGGCCTGCCCCTCCTGCCGCTCCAGCTCCTGGCGGATGCGCTGGACGTTCTCGCTGTTGTTCTTCACGTCGTTTTTCAGCAGGGCAATGCCGTTTTCACAAGCGTGGACCTGCTCGTCCATGCCGGACTGCTTTCCCCGCAGCTCCTCCGCCCGGATGTCCTTATCCCGCATTTGGCCGGACAGGTCCTCGCTCTCGGCATACAGCCGCTCCACCTCGTTCTTGGCCTCGTCCCGCTGACGGACGGCGGCGTCCAGGTCGGAGCGCAGCTTGACGCTACCGGCCCGGATGCGCTCCAGCTGGTCCAGCCAGACGGAGATCTCCAGCCCCTTCAGCTCGTCCCGGAGGACCAGAAATTTTTTCGTCTTTTCCGCCTGTATGCGCAGGGGCTCCACCTGGAGCTCCAGCTCACCGATTTTGTCGTTGATGCGCACCAGATTATCCTCAGTGCGCTCCAACTTGCGCTCGGCCTCCTCCTTGCGGTGGCGGAAGCGGGAGATGCCCGCCGCCTCCTCAAAGACCTCCCGGCGGTCGGCGCTCTTGACGGACAAAATCTCGTCGATGCGCCCCTGGCCGATGATGGAGTAGCCCTCCCGGCCCAAGCCGGTGTCCATGAACAGCTCGTTGATGTCCTTTAACCGGCAGGCCCGGCGGTTGATGTAGTATTCGCTCTCTCCCGAGCGGTAATACCGGCGGGTTACCGCCACCTCCGTCTCCTCCACCTGAAAGATCCGCTCGGTGTTGTCCAGTACCAGGGTGACTTCAGCGAAGCCCAGGCCCTTTCGCTTTTCCGTGCCGTTAAAAATGACGTCCTCCATCTTGTTTCCCCGAAGGGTGCGGGTGGACTGCTCCCCCATCACCCACCGGATGGCGTCGGAGATATTGGACTTGCCTGAGCCGTTGGGTCCCACCACCGCCGTGATATCCGAGCCGAAAACCAGCACCGTCTTGTCCGGGAAGGACTTAAAGCCTTGAATTTCCAGCGCTTTTAGGTACACAGAACCGCCCCTTTCTTCTCAAATCTTCTCAAAGCGTTGCGGCGCAACGGTTTCGCGGCTTTCGCATTTTTCATATCTTCTCAAATCCTGGCGTATTTTCTCGTTGAATTGGTGTAAAACCGGCGGGTGTTTCTCTTTACACCACAAAAACCCGGAAACCCTTGGGGCTGTAAGGCTGCGGGGTTTTGAACGGGCGGTCTGTGAATTTTTAAGAACTTGTGTCGTGTAATGCCGTTCTCTGATATGCGGCTAAAGTATTACGAGATTTTAAGAACCCCATTGAGCGCCATCACTGCTTCAATCTTTTTGTCTCGGAACGCCTTTGCGTAAGTCTCCATTGTAGTGCGTATGTTCCGATATTCCATAACATCTTGCAGAACCTTAATGCTGACATTCTGTTCGCACATGCGTGTACAGAACGTATGCCGCAGAATTTGAGCACTAATCTTTGGAAGGTAACACGGCTCACGTTTCTCTTCCAGCGCTTTTGCATACTCTTCCTTGTTGAACGTAAATGTAATCAATAAAAATTTCTTGCTGCTCTGCCGTCAATGGCTCCCTGCACGCAGGGTTCAATTCGGCGGGCTTGCGGAAATTGCGAAACGCATTTGACGCAGGGTTCACACGGATGATATTGTCCATTACAGCATTCTCAAACAGCTGACAGATATTCGGTACTCACCAGCTTCCAGCTATACAGTATGCCGTTCACCCGTGCCGTCAGTGTAACGGAGCATATACTTCCCGTCTGAACGCCGGCTTTCCCCATTCCGTAGAACTCTGCCTTTACTGTCCCTGCGTTTTCCTGACATAGTGACTCCTTTTCTGGAAAAGAAAAGAAATCTGACATAGCATTTTATTTTACCACATCAGATTCCCTTTTGCAAGTTTCAAGCTGTGCAAGCAGCATTAAATCTAGCCGTGCCACCAGATTGCATCAGCCGGCGCACCGCCCTGCGCGATGCGCCGGTCTGCCTCGCTGCGGAGATTATAGTAGTTTTCAAGAACAGTAGCCATATTTATTTCCTCCCTTCACTGTGTTGCCGTTTGGATAATGCGGGCTGCCAGCAGGGTGTTGCGCCGCTCCGTATCCGTTGGTGGTTTTGATTGATACGCCCCCCATAGCGGGGGCGTTAGTCAATCCAGCCCTCCCGGGGAGTGACGTGGAAATAGTCCGCCAATTGGCGCAGCTGGCTGTCGGTGATGGTGTTCAGCCGGGGGAGGCGGGCGATTTTCATGTAAATCTCCGCCGCCTTTTCCACCGTCTCAATGAGGCCGAAGGTTTCGTCCAGGTCCCGGCCCGCGCCGTAAATGCCGTGCTGGGCCCATACCACCAGCCGTGCGGTTTTCATTTTTTCGGCGGTGGCCTCCCCGATCTCGTTAGTGCCGTAGAGCATCCAGGGCAGCACATTGACCCCCTCGGGGAACACCACCACGCATTCGCTGCACATCTGCCACAGGGTGCGGGTAAAGGCCCGCTCGTCCAGATCGTGGACAAAGGTCATGGCCAGCAGGTTGGAGGGGTGGCAGTGGAGCACAATCCGGTTGGCCGGGTCCACGGACAGCCGGGCGGCGTGGCTCATCATGTGGGAGGGAAACTCGGAGGTGAAGGTACCGCCGCCGGCGAAGCCCCACAGCAGCTGGGCGTTCCGACCGCCGTCGGTGAGGCGGAGCAGCCCCAGGCTTTTGACGGGGTCGTACCGTACATTTTTGAAATATTCCCCCGTGCCGGTGACCAGGAAGTATATTCCGTCCAGGGCGGGGGCCTGGAAGCCGGTGGGAATGGTGCGGATAACGGCGTTCAGGTCCACATATTGGGCCGCCTCAGCCTCGTCCAGCATCCAGCTGATGTTGCCGCCGTTGCGCTCGTCCCAGCCATGGCGGTACATGTTTGTAGTGGTGCGGACGATTTCCGTCACAAAGGGGGCGTTCAGGATGTCTTTCATGATGTTCAACCTCTCCGGCTGAGCGGGTCAGCCTTGTATATTTTGTGGGCCGCCGGAGGAGCGGCCTTTTCCCTTGACGGTATTATAGCAGATTTGAGCTGTGCTGCCCAGAGGCAGGGCAATTTTTTCCTGTGCTGCTGTCGAGGTGATACTTGTTCTAATGTCCCCGCAGGATTTTGTTTGGAGGGCGCTTGTCAGGGGTAAATTCAAAAATTGTGCTGCTCACTAAAAAATCACCCCGCCCTTGAGGAAATTTTGAGAATCGTATGATATAATAGAAAAAACACACAGGGGGAGCAGGAGAATGACTCAAACGCTTTTGATCGTGGACGATGAGCCCGGCATCATAGACACGCTGCGCGCCTACTTTTCCCCGCAGTACCAGGTCCTCACAGCCCGCAGCGGGCAGGAGGCCGTGCAGAAGGCGGAACAAAAGCCGGATCTGATCCTGCTGGATATCAGCATGCCGGGGATGGACGGCCTGACCGTCTGCCGGACCATCCGGGACCATGTGACCTGCCCCATTCTGTTCCTGACGGCCCGGATCGAGTCCGCCGACCAGATCGTGGGCTTCCAGGCGGGGGCGGACGACTATATCGTAAAGCCCTTCGACTTGGACGAGTTGGCGGCCCGGGTCGCCGCCCACCTGCGCCGGGAGCAGCGGCACAACGGCCCGTCCGCCGTGCGCTTTTTCGGAGAGTGCGCGGTGGACTACGCCGCCCGGACCGTTGCCGTGTGCGGCGAAAGCGTGCCCCTGTCCCGGCGAGAGTTCGACATTTTGGAGTTGCTGTCCCTGAACCCGGGGCAGGTATTCGACCGGGAGCGGATCTACGAATCCGTGTGGGGCATCGACGGCGATGGCAGCAGCGACACGGTGATGGAGCACGTCCGAAAGATCCGCTCCAAGCTGGCCCGTCACACGCTCCACCGCTATATCGAGACCGTCTGGGGGTGTGGATACAGGTGGAACGGCTGACACACATGGGGCTGCGGCGGGCCTTTTTTCTGTTGACCCTCTGCGGGCTGCTGGCGGGGCTGGCGCTGGCCGCTCTGCTGTGGACGGGGTGCAAGGCGGCAGCCTCCCAGTACCCCCCTGGCGGGGTGGTCATCGGCGCCGAGGGAGGAGTCATCACGCCCCTGCCCGCGCCCACGCCGGAGCAGCTGCGGCTTCTGCGGATGCTGGACGTCGTCGGCCTGCTGGGCTGGGTACTGTTCCCGGCGGCGGGCCTGGGGGCGGCGGGGGCGCTCTTTTACCGCTGGAAGCTGAAGGCTCCCATCGCCCTGCTGCTGGAGGGGACCAGGCGCATCCGGGCCCACGACCTGGATTTTTCCATTCCGTCCGTCTCCGGCGATAAACTGGGGCAGATCTGCTCCGCTTTTGAGGACATGCGGCGGGAGCTGCTGAAAACCAATCGGGAGCTGTGGCGGCAGGCGGAGGAGCGCAGGCGGCTCAACGCCGCCTTTGCCCACGATTTGCGCAACCCTGTCACTGTGCTGAAGGGCAGCGTCAAGCTGCTGCGGCAGGACCCCTCCAACCGGCAGGCCCTGGACCGGCTGGAGAACTACACGGCGCGGATCGAACAGTATGTGGAGGCCATGAGCTCCGTCCAGCGGCTGGAACAGCTGCCGGTGAAAACCGCCGGCGTGTCCTTCGCCGTCCTGCGCTCTGAGCTGGAGGAGACCGCCCGGCTGCTGGCCCCAGCGCTGGACGCGGCTGTCCAAGGGCCGGAGGAGGGGGCCGCGGAGCTGGACCACGGGATTTTCCTCACTGTGGCGGAAAACCTCATCGGCAACGGAGCCAGGTTCGCCAGACAGGCGTTGGAGATCACGTTCTGCGTGGAGGGGGATACCCTGCTCCTGACCGTGGCGGACGACGGCCCCGGCTTTTTCCCCGAATTGCTGAAAAACGGCCCAAGGCCCTTTGGAAAGAGGTCGGAGGCCGGGGGACACTTCGGCATGGGCCTGTATAGCAGCGGCCTGCTGTGCCGGAAGCACGGCGGCGAACTCCGCCTGGAGAACCAGGAAAGGGGCGGAGCCATCGCCATTGCCTCCCTGAAAATAAATCGCGGACTTTGAGGATTTTTTGAGATTTACCCGTTACACTCTCCTTATGCTGATACGATCCTCCCCGCCTTGCGGGCGGGAAGGATCGGGCATTGTATCTCATAAGGAGGGTGTTTTTATGCACATCGAGGCAAAGGAGCTATCCAAAATCTACGGCCAGGGAGAGGGCCGGGTGACGGCCCTGGATCGGGCGTTCCTGACCATCGCCCCCGGCGACTTCATCTCTATCATAGGTCCGTCGGGCAGCGGAAAGAGCACCCTGCTCCACCTGCTGTCCGGCCTGGACCGGCCCACCTCCGGCCAGCTGACCTACGACGGCAAAGATATCTACCGCCTGTCCGACAAGGAGCTGTCCGCCTTCCGGCGGCGGCGCATCGGGTTCATCTTCCAGCAGTTCCGCCTACTCCCCGTACTGACCGCCCGGGAGAACATTATGATGCCCCTGCTTCTGGACAAAAAGCAGCCGGACGAGGGATACTTACGAGAGCTAGCTGGTCTGCTGGGCATTCAGGAGCGGCTGACCCACCTGCCCCATGAGCTGTCCGGCGGGCAGCAGCAGCGGGTGGCCATTGCCCGGGCCCTCATTGCCAAGCCTGATGTGATCTTCGCCGACGAGCCCACGGGGAACCTGGACAGCAGGAGCGGCGGCGAGGTGATGGAGCTTTTGAAAACCGTGGGGAAGGACCTGGGCAAGGCCCTGGTGGTCATCACCCACGACAGCCGCATTGCTGCCATGGCCCAGCGGCGGCTGTCCATCGTGGACGGAGTGCTTTCGGAGGTGGCGGGATGAGACGCTATCGTACCCTGGCCCTGAAGGAGCTGCTGGCCCAGCGGGTCACGTCGGTTTTGATTTTGCTGGCCATCGTCCTGTCCACCATGATGACGGCGGTAATCAGTCAGTCCATCGGCGTGCTGTCCGCCATGCGGCAGCAGCAGGCCATCGCCATCAACGGGGACCGGCACGCCGGATTTATCCAGATGGATGAGGAGCAGCTGGAAACGCTGAAAAACGACTCCAGGCTGTCCTTTGTGGGCGCCATGGTGATACTGGGCAGCGTACAGCTGGACAACAAGCTGATCCTGGGCCTCAGCGAGTTCCAGGAGGATGTGCGCGCGGTTTACCCTTCCGTCTCTAATCTTAAGGAGGGCCGTCTGCCGGAAGCGCCCATGGAGATCGCCCTGCCCGGGGATGTGCTGGGTTATCTTGGCTTCGATGGGAAGCTGGGGGATACCATATCCCTTTCTCTCTCCAAGGCCTTACGTCATGGGGTGATGACCCAATCCTATGATTTCACCGCAGATTTCACCCTGGTGGGCGTCACTGAGAGCAATTACCTCAGCTATGCCGCCGGGGCCATCAACGGCATTGTGGGGCCGGGAACGGCGGAAGCCCTGCTGCCGGAGGAGTACTTTTACTACAATGTGGATATCCGGGTGGCGGACAAGGGGGCGTTCCAGGCTACCATGGACGACCTGATCTCCGCCCTGAACGTCCACGAGCTGGACGCCACATACAACATCCCACTGTTAAACGCCCAGGGCATCCGATACCGTGAGGAAAGCGCCGATGTGGGAGACGTCTCCGGAAACGGCTTTCCCTTTATGATGGCGGCGGGCATTCTGGTGGGTGGGCTCATCCTGCTGGCGGCGGGTCTGGTGATCTACAACATCCTGAAAATCGCCGTCTCCCGGCGCATGACCCAGTATGGCGTCCTCCGGGCCATAGGCGCGGACAAGGGACAGCTGTACTTCCTGGTAACGGCCCAAGTCCTGCTGTTATGCGCTGTGGGGATTCCTGCGGGCCTGCTTCTGGGGACCCTGTCGGCAAAGGGAATCCTCACCGCCGCCACGGGATTGCTGTCCCCCAAGATTTTCCTGGCCCGGGACGCTGGGGAACTGAACCGTCTGATCGCGGAAAACAGCGGCGGCAAGGGCCTATTTCTGCTGGCAAGCGCCTCCATTACTCTGATCTTTGCCCTGACCGCCGCCCTTCCCGCAGCTTGGCATGCCTCAAGGGTGGCTCCCACTGTAGCCATGGCAGGAAACCAGGTGAAAATCAAACGCCGGAGCCGGAAGGAAAAGAAGATCCGCAATTTTGAAGCGTTTTATGCCTGGCTGAACTTGAAGCGCAGTCCTGGCCGCACCGCCATCACCGTGCTGTCCCTGGTGATGAGCATCACCGTGTTCATCGCCCTCCAGGGGGCGGTGGGCCTGCTGGACGCCGCCGGCGACGGGGTGGCAGAGCACTACGGGGACTACTCCATTACCAACGAGGCGGCAGGCTTTTCTCCTCAGGACTATCGGGCCATGGAGGAGGACGAGCGGGTGGAGACGCTCGCCGCCCTGCAATTTGCCAGCTACGAGCAGAGGGATGACGGCTATCCGACGGGTATCGACTTTGGCTTTCCCCTCCAGCCGGCGGAAACCTTCCAGGTGGCGGGACTGAACGCCGCTTATTGGGAGAGGGCCTTTTCCTTCCTGCCGCCTGAGCTTTTGGAAAAATTGAAGGCCGGGGAGGGCTGTATGGTCCGCAACCCCCTGCCCTTGGTGTTCGAGGGTCAAGAGATTCCCCGCACTCAGATTCTGACGGGGGACACCATCACCGTGGCGGGACGGGAGCTGGTGGTGCTGCACACCCTGGATGGCTATGACACCTTTGTGAGCGTGGGCAACAGCGGTTTTATCAACGGGGTACAGATCATTGTGAACGAGGAGCTGTACTCCGCTCTCACAGGGAAGGCGGCATACAACGAGCTGCTGCCCACCCTGGCGGAGGGGGTGGACCGTGCGGAATATGACGCCGTAGTGGAAGCCCTGGCGGGGCGCGTTCCCGGCACCATCTGGCTGTCCTACGAGGATACCGATCGCCAACTGGCGGAGAGCTTTGCCCAGATTCGGCTGCTGGCCTGGGGGCTGATCCTCTTTGTGGCGCTCATCGGCCTGCTGAACATCGTCAACACAGTGTACACCAACATCCACACCCGGATGACGGAGATCGGAATGCAGCGGGCCATAGGCATGAGCGCGGGAAGTCTGTTCAAGGTATTCCTGTGGGAGGGGGCCTATTATGGCATCATGGCAGCGGCTGCCGGGAGCATCGCCGGCTATCTCTGCACGATCCTTGTGGAGTCCGCAGCGTCGGATGAGCTGAGATTGGCCGCCGTGCCCATTGTCCCTATTTTGGAAGCGGCGGCGCTGGCTGTTGCCGCCTGCCTGCTGGCCACCTGTATCCCTCTGCGGCGGATTCAAAGCCTTGGCCGCCCGGTAGTCGGCCAGCTCCGCCTCATGCTGGGCCAGATACTTT
>CAOKLO010000013.1 GCA_948469375.1 uncultured bacterium
TGTGCCAGTTCGTTGGCACGGGGTTTTTGTTTTGCTCCCCAATTTTGGAGGAGTGGGCAAAAGGCTACCGGGCTGCGAAGGCGGAGAGGAGGGCGGCGGTATGAACGAGAGAGCCAAGACCATCGGCCTGATCGCCGATATGCTCTGCAAGATTGCAGATGAGAAGTTACTCAACCGCATCTACCGCTTCACCAAGTATAAGCTGGCGCTGAAAGGTGAGATGACCCATGAGACCGATTTGAGTACCGACCCTCGCGGCAGCCTGATCCGCATCGACCACGCGCTGGAAAAAATGCCGGATCGGTTGGCGGCGATCCAGGCCCAGCTTGACAACCTGTTCGCCCAGCAGGAGGCGGCAAAGGGGGAGGTAGGCAAGCCTTTTCCCCAGGAAGACGAGCTGCGGGAGAAGTCCGCCCGCCTCGCGGAGCTGGATGCCCTGCTGAATATCGACGGCGGACACAGGCAGGAGGAACAGGCCATCGCCAAGTGCGCCCGCCCCTCGGTGCTGGACAGCTTAAAGCGGCCCGCCCAGCCGGGGCCGGATCGGAAAATGCCCAAAGCCGTGGGGCAGGAGCTGTAGCGGGACAAGTCAGGCGGGGCCACCCCCGCCTGACTTCGCTTTCCGCTTCTGCTTCTGCGCCGACTTTTTCTGGCGCTTTTCGTCTATCTCGCGGAGCCAGTCCTTCACCGGGGCTTTCCACGGTTCGCTCTTGCTGGGGATGTTTTTGATGAGGCTGCGCGGGTTGAGGCCCAGGCGTTTTGCCAAGGCTATGTCCTCGTTATTTAACCGGCACTTCTTTTTTGCTTCCGCCCACATCGCTTCGCTGTACGCCATATTCTCACACCCCGTTACACGTTACAAGGTTTTTCCGCATTATACCACAAAAAATTTTCAAATGGAATGGAGGGATACAAAATGGATGCGATTTCGTTAGACAAAGCCCAGCTCAACGATGCGCTTTACGAAAAAATGGCCGGGGAACAGCAAAAATACCGGGCGTGGCTGATTACCCTGCCGCCCGACGAGATTCTGGACCACGCTGCCGAGTTTGTGGTGCGGGAGGACATTTTGGTGGAGATGGAGGCGTTGGAGCTTCCGCCGGAACAGGCGGCGGCGCTGCTGGCGTCCGCCACCCCGCTGACGGCTGTGTGCCGGGAATGGAACTCGGTGGAGACCCACCACATGGAAGATCTCCGGGATGTGATCGAGGACTATACCGAAAAGCTGGCCTCCAAGGGCCGGGAGCGGCCCTCGGTGCTGGACGGCTTGAAGCGGCCTCCCCAGCAGGGGCAAGGCCGGGGGACGCCGTCCAAGCACTCTGGGCCGGAGCTGTGACACGGCGGTTGCCGTTGCTTTTCACGGACAAAAATGGTATAATATCCATATCAAATCATGCTGTGGAATGGGGAGGGCGCTATGACGAACCGGGAACTTTTGACGAAAATTGACCGCAACGCGGCGGCGATCCGCGCCTACCGCCCGCTCTCCGAGGCGGAGGTGCGGGAGCTGGACGCCTACTACAAAATCGGCACCACCTACAGCTCCAATGCCTTAGAGGGCAACTCCCTCACTATCTCCGAGACCAAGGTGCTGCTGGAGGACGGCATCACCGTGGGGGGCAAGCCCATCCGGGACTGCTACGAGGCCACTGGCCACGCCAAAGCCTACGACTATATGCTTTCTGTTGCTCGCGGCGGGGATCTGTCCATCACGGAGGACGTGATCCGCCGCCTGCACCGCCTGTTTTACCATGGCATCAACCCGGACGCCGCCGGACAGTACCGCACGGGGCAGGTGTTCATCACGGGGACGGAGTATGTGCCCCCCGCTGCGGAGGATGTTCCGGCGTGTATGGCGGCATTTGTGGCGGAGCTGCCCCAAAAGCGGGAGGCCATGCACCCGGTAGAGTTCGCCGCCTATGCCCATCGCCGTCTGGTGGACATCCACCCCTTCCAGGACGGCAACGGGCGCACGGCGCGGCTGCTGATGAACCTGATCCTGATAAACCAGGGCTATTGCATCGTGTCCATTCCCCCGGTGTGGCGGCATGATTATATCACCGCGTTGCAGCAGGCCCAGCGGAAGCGATCCCCCTCGGACGAAGCCTTTGTGAAGCTGATCGCTGAGTGTGAGCTGGAGGCCCAGCGGGACTACTGCCGGATGTTCCACATCAAGCTCCCCGCCGTCCAAAAGGGCGGGCCGGAGCTGTAACCACAAATAATATACGGACAGCCAGGAGGTTTCGGCCTCCTGGCTGATTTTATTGAGGAGGATCACAACATGGATAAGACCCCGATTTACAAGGAATCGTTTCAGTACGCCCATCAGCATGGTGAGGAAACACAGCACATTGCATCCCATACCGCCAACATCGGCTGTAAGGCGGCGATTGAGCAGGCCATTGCCGACCACTACAGCGACAACCGCCTCAACACTGTAGCGGCAGTTCAAGATGTGGTGCGGCGGTTCGGCTACGAGCGGACGCTTTATGTGCTGGCGAACACTGTGCAGGACATGGGGCAGGATGGGCGTGTTTCCCGCGCCAATAAGGATTGGGCGTGGACGATCCCTGTGGCGTTTGAGAGCGGGAAACGGGATGTTTCCTATCTGATCACCCAATGTCACCCCGGCCTCCTGGATATGTTTGTGACGGCGGCGCGGCATGAATACCTGCTGTCCCTGCCCCTCAAGCGGGAGGACATCAAAGCGGAAGCCCAGCGAATCCTCACGGAGTTTCAGAGCACCCCGGAACCGAACAGCCCCAACGGGACCCACTACATGGCCCAAATCTCCCCTGACTTCCTGGCGCGGGCCGGGACGAAGGACCATGACCGGCTGATGGCGATGCTGCCCTTCCAGTCTTTGACCCTCTCCACGCTGAACGGGCGGAAGGGCACCTATGCCCTGATCCGGCAGGATGAAAACCGTTTCCGGCCCCTGGTGCTGCGCAGGCCCTCGCTGCGGAAACAGTTGCGGGAGCAGATGCCGGACGCGCCCAAGCCGTCCAGCCCCGGCAGGGGCAAGGCCAAAGGCCCGGAGCTGTGACCGTGGCAAAGCGCAAGCGGACGATCCCCCTGCTGTTCTATGTGTCGGAGGAAGAACGGGGCATGATCCAGGCGAAGATGGAGCTGTACGGCACCACCAATCTCAGCGCCTATCTGCGGAAGATGGCGATTGACGGCTTTGTGGTGAATCTGGAACTGCCGGAGCTGGGGGAGCTGGTGTCCCTGCTGCGGCGGTCCAGCAACAACCTCAACCAGCTCACCCGCCGCGTCCATGAGACGGGGCGGTTCTATGACGCTGACCTGGAGGATCTGCGGCAAAGCCAGGAGCGGTTGTGGGACGCGGCGCAGAAAATATTGACTTCGCTGGCGAAAATCCAGTAATCACAAAGTCAGGCCATCAAAGAATTGACCTATCTCAACATCAAATATCTCCCGAAGGGCAAGCAGATCCTCTACTCTGATATTGACGATGCCACATTCAATTTGCGAGTAGGTTCCTCTGCTAATATCCACTCCTAAAAGCTGCATCTTCGCAACTGTTTGCTCCTGTGTTAAATGCTTCTCCATACGGAAACGGCGAATGTTGGCACCGAGATTGTATTTCTTATCATCTTGACGTATCCGCATGGTCGCACCTCAATTCAGGATTGCTATATCTTATTAGCAAACTTAAATTGATTCTACCCAAGAAATGTGTTACTATTGCTAAGTAGAGTTAGCAATGCGGACTATTTTGAGGAAAGCATTTATACAGGGAGGAGCCAAATGAACGTCACCTTTTGCGGACACAGCAAAATATATCAGACTTGCGAAATCTCCAAGTGGTTGGATATAATACTCCCATCGCTGATTGAGGGCGGCGCGACCACATTCTACCTGGGCGGCTACGGGGACTTTGACAGTTTAGCAGCGGCGGCAGTCAGACGGCAAAAGATCGCTTACCCCAACATTGAGGCGGTCCTGGTGCTGGCCTACCTTGACCGGGAGATCGACGCCTCCCGCTATGACGGCACCACCTATCCGCCGTTGGAGAAGGTGCCCCGGCGGTATGCCATCCTCCGGCGCAACGAGTGGATGGTGTCTGTCAGTGATGTGGTGATCTCCGGCGTTCTCCATAGCTGGGGCGGCGCGGCCAGGACGTTGGAATTTGCCCAGCGAAAGAAAAAGGTTGTCCTTCAATATCCTGCCCAGGCCGGGGGAACATAATTGTGCGCATACGAGTGCCGCCGCATCCTTGCAAAAAATCGTTTGACGCGCTATGCTGGTAACAGAAAATTTTTAGGGAGTGATCGTTATGCTGACCTTTGAAAAAGTGCTGGAGGTATTTGGGGACTATCTGGCCCAGGACAAAGCCTGTGAGGTGCTGACCACCAGCCGGGGCTATCTGGCGGTGGACTGGGAGAGCCGCAAAAATAATTGGGTGACGGCCCGCCTTTGCCCCACCCCGGAGAAGCTGCGGGATCTGCTGCGCTCCAGCTACGAGGAATACCAGGGCTACCGCCTCACCGACGGCTACAAACGGGATCTGACCGACCAGGAGGAACAGGACATTGAGCGCATGGGCGGGGAGCTTGCCGCCCGGTGCGAGGACGGTTGAGGGAAGGGGACGGCCCGTGGGCCGTCCCCTTTGTAAAGGAGGGCGTCTTATCGCTACCACGCGCATTGAATCTTTACACGCCGGGAAAAAACGGACGGTGGGCAAGGCCATCCGGGACATCATCGACTATGTGGAGAACCCGCAAAAGACGGACGGCGGCAGGCTGATTTCCAGCTACCAGTGTGACAGCCGGATCGCGGACGCGCAGTTTCTGTTTGACAAACGGCAGTACCTCGCCAAGACCGGCAGACGGCGGGGGGGGGGATGATGTGATTGCCTACTCCATCCGGCAGTCCTTCGTCCCCGGCGAGATCACGCCGGAGGAAGCCAACCGCCTGGGCTGTGAGCTGGCCCGCCGCTTCACCAAGGGGAACCATGCTTACATCGTCTGCACCCATATTGACCGCCACCACATCCATAATCACATCATCTGGAACTCCACCAGCCTGGATCACAGCCGGAAATTCCGGGACTTCCTCGGTTCGGGGCGGGCGGTGCGGAGGCTCAGTGACACCATCTGCATCGAAAACGGGTACTCCATCGTGGAGCATCCCAAGGGCCGGGGCAGGAGCTATGACAAGTGGCTGGGCACCAAACCGCCCTGCCACCGGGACCGGCTGCGCATGATAATCGACGCCGCCCTCGCCCAAAAGCCCGCTGACCTGGATGGGCTGCTGAAGCTGCTGGGCGAGGCGGGCATTGAGGTATCGCCACGGGGAAAGGCCATCCGGCTGAGAGCGCCGGGACAGAAAAAATTTGTCCGGCTGGACGCTGACAGCCTGGGGGCGGAGTACGATATTCCCGCACTGCTGGATGTTCTGGCCGGGAAACGGACGCACACCTCTGGCGCGAAAAATGTCCACCGGGCAGATCCCCCGAAGGTGAATCTGCTGGTGAACATCCAGGCCAAACTCCAGGCTGGGAAGGGCGCGGGCTATGCCCGGTGGGCCAGCGTGTTCAACTTGAAACAGATGGCCCAGACCATGAATTACCTGACGGAGCATGGGCTGCTGGACTACGCCGACCTCAAAGCAAAAGCGGCGGACGCGTCCGCCCGCTATGCCGAGCTGTCTGGGAAAATCAAGACGGCGGAGCAACGCATGGCGGAGATCGCCGTGATGAAAACCCACATCATCAACTATGCCAAGACCCGCGATGTGTATGTGGCCTACCGTAAGACCGGGTACTCCAAAAAGTTCAAGGCGGAACACGAGAGCGACATCCTTCTGCATCAGGCAGCAAAGAAATTTTTCGATGAAACCGGGCTGAAAAAACTGCCCACCGTCAAGGGCTTGCAGGCCGAATACGCCGCGCTCCTGGCGGAAAAAAAGTCCGCCTATGCCGAGTACCGCGGGGCGCGTGACGAACGGAAGGAGCTGCTGACGGTCAAGGCCAACGTGGACCGCCTGATGGGTTACGACAAATCCGAGGCGGACATTGAGGCGGAACGCCCGGAGGAACGCTGACCGCTCCCATCATCCGGGAGGGCCGCAGGCCCGACAAAAAAGCGTCCCGCAGGGATGCGCAGCCAGCTCCAGAATGGAGCTGTTCAAAGGGGTTTGGGGGCGCTGCCACCAACAAGCAGAAATGGCCGTCCCGCCGGGGGCGGGACGGTCAGTTTTCGCAAGTGTATTAACACTTGCATTGCTTGCCGTTTCTGCGACCCTCGTTTTGGCTCTGCTCCGCATTATTACAACAAAAAGCCGTTTTATGATTTGCTCCTATGTTTAACTGCCCCTTTTTTGGTAAAATATAGTACCACAACCGTCGTATTTTACAAAGGGGGCCAACTTATGGCAAATATCACATACGGCTATGTACGGGTATCCACCCAGGTGCAAAATGAGGCCCGTCAGCTTACAGCCATGCAGGAGTTCGGCGTGTTGGACGAAAACATTATCGTTGAAAAGCAGTCTGGGAAGGACTTCAAGCGGCCTCTCTATCAGCAGTTGGTGGATGGTCTGCTGCCGGGGGACGTACTGGTGGTCAAGAGCATTGACCGGCTGGGCCGAAACTACACCGAGATTTTGGAACAGTGGGCGGTCATCACCAAAAAGCAGGAGGCGGCCATCGTGGTGCTGGATATGCCCCTGCTGGACACCCGGCAGGGGCGCGACCTCACTGGCACCCTGATTTCTGACATTGTGCTCCAGCTTCTTAGCTATGTGGCCCAGACAGAGCGGGAAAGCATACGCCAGCGGCAGGCAGAGGGCATCGCGGCTGCAAAGGAACGGGGCGTCCGTTTTGGCCGTGAGCGGTTAGAGCTCCCGGCAAGCTTTCCTGAGCTTGCCCAACTGTGGCAGGAGGGCAGTATTTCGTCCAGACGCGCCGCTGAGGAATTAGGGATGTCTTATAAAACCTTCCAACGCAGGGCTAAGGAGCTTTGCACCCCAGCGTAAAAACTGGCTGATAACTCAAAGAAGCGTCCGTCTCCCTTTTGAAGGGAAACGGGCACTTCTTCTTTTATTACGCCAAATGTCCCATTCTGGCGAGTGGGGCAACCACGAATGGCTCTGAAAAGTGACCATTCTTATGGCAAAGCAAGAAAATCAACAGCTGACACAAAAAAATATCTGGGCCAAAGGCTATACCTTTTGGCCCAGCCCTCAAAGCGGACTTCTGAACTGTCTGCACTAACTATATCGGCAGATTTTTCGCAGGAATAAGAGCATACTGAAAAAATTTCTAACTTCGACCTTTTGGGCCAAAAGGTATACTCTTTGTCCCAAAAATGACAGCATTTTTCGACAGCGGCGGTTTATCCAGACAGGCATTTTCAAGGCCGCTGAACGAAAAGCGCAGCCCTCAGACCGCATCCAAGGATGATGGAAGGAGGGGATCGAAATGCCTCGCAAACCGAAAAAACAGGCAGCGGACGGCAAGACGATTCAGTACGCCACCCTCAAAGTCCGGCTCTATCCCAACGAGACCCAGGTGGAGCTTTTTGAAAATACCTTTGGCTGCTGCCGCTACATCTGGAACCATATGCTGGCCGACCAACAGCGGTTCTATCTGGAAACCGACAAGCACTTTATCCCCACCCCTGCCAAGTACAAAAAGGAAGCTCCCTTTTTGAAAGAGGTCGATAATCAGGCGCTGATCCAGGAGCACAACAAGTTGTCCCAGGCGTTCCGGGTATTTTTCAAGGACCCCGGGCATTTTGGCTATCCCAACTTCAAAAAGAAAAAGACTGACCGGGATTCTTTCACCGCCTGCAACCACGAGTTTGAATCCGGCCCTACCATCTACACCACCCAGGACGGCATCCGCATGACCAAGGCCGGGATTGTCCGGGCCAAATTTTCCCGCCGTCCCCAGGCGTGGTGGAAGCTGCGGCGGGTGACGGTGGAGAAAACCAAGAGCGGGAAATTTTACTGCTACATTCTTTATGAATATGAAGTGAAAACGCCGGAGCCGATTGTGCCCGTCCCGGAAACCACGTTGGGGCTGAAATATTCCATGGGTCATTTCTATGTTGCAGACAGCGGCGATATGGCCGACCCGCCCCACTGGCTGAAACAGTCTCAAGATAAGCTGACGAAGATCCAGAAACGCCTCAATCGGATGGAACCCGGTTCCAAGAATTATCAGGAAGCGGTTCAGAAATACCGCGAACTCCATGAGCATATTGCCAACCAGCGCCGCGACTTCATCCACAAGGAATCCAGCCGGATAGCCAACGGCTGGGACGCCGTGTGCATGAGGGGCGATTCTATGGGCGAGATGTCCCAGCGGCTGAAACGCGGCAACGCGCTGGAGGCCGGTTTTGGGATGTTCCGGGAGTGCCTGCGCTACAAGCTGGCGCGGCAGGGTAAGCCGCTGATCATCGTGGATCGCTACCTTCCCACCACCCGCACCTGTTCAACCTGTGGACTGGTTTTGGACGGCGAGGTGCCATACAAAAAACGGCTCTGGCAGTGCCCCAAGTGCGGCGCGGTACACAATCGGGAGATCAACGCCGCGAAAAACATCAAGGCCCAGGGTCTGGCCCAGTATTTGCAGTATTTCGACTGTCAGGAATTGCGCGAAAGCGCTTAAAGCGGCCGCAGGCCGCCCCAACCGCGAGCCCAGCGAAGCGGGTCGCGGTTGGAAAGGAGGGGCAAAGTAACGAAGCGCAGTTTTCGGCAAAGCCGGAAACGGAGCGGAGTGGATTTCGCCCCGACGTGCCGCCCGGGACAGCGGTGAACGCCCATGGTTCCGGCTGGGAGCGTTGAGTGAAGCGAAATTGCAAAGCAATCCCGTTTCACTCAGCGTTTTCCAGGCCGCAGAGTGGGAAACGAGACGATGTGTGCGCACATCCGAAGCCCGCAAGGGCGTCCAAAACATTATGACGATGAAAACGCAGGCGAAAGGAGTTTGCCATGCTGTTTTTGCAGCTCAAAGCAGGAGAGTACATGACCATCGGCGGCAAAGTAATCGTTCAGTTGAACGATGTTTCCGGCAACCGCTGCAAGCTGATGGTCGAAGCCCCCAGAGAAGTCCCCGTCATACGGGGCGAACTGCTGGAACGCGCCGGGGCGGAGCGCCCGGAGTGCGTCATGGAGACGGCCCGTTCGCGCTGGTCTGGATCGGGGTTGTCCTGGAATCGGAACAAGACCCAGGCGCTGATCGCCATGCGGCGGCTGCTCAGTCAAATGGACAGCGGGGACGATCAGGTGAAAGACCTACGCCGCCAGCTTGACTTCCTGTTCCCGCCTGAATTCGCGTCCAACGAGACAACCTACGCCCCAAAATAAAGAGCGGCCCAAAGGACCGCCCCGAGCCAAAGCCCAGCGAAGCGGGTTTGGCTCGGAGAGGAGAAGTAGCGAAATGAGCGAGCTATCCCGCTTGCGGGGAAGCGAGTGATATGAAGCTTGCTTTGACGAGGTTTCACCCGGTTACGCGAGCCGGTTGAAATATAGCGTTGCGCCGATGTTCCAAAGGCCACGGAAAACAGGCGAAGCGCACCCTCCACTGTGCCGGAGTCAGGGAAAAGGTGAAAGCACAGTGAAGGAATACCCAGCAATCATTTTATTTATAGGAGGACTATAAAATGAGGATCCAGCATAATGTGATGGCCATGAACGCCTATCGCAACTATACCAACAATGTATCCGCCATGAAGGCCAACCTGGAGAAGCTCTCCTCTGGCTACAAGATCAACCGCGCCGGTGACGACGCCGCCGGTCTGGCGATTTCTGAGAAGATGCGCGCCCAGATCACCGGCCTCCAGACCGCCCAGAAGAATGCCAAGGACGGCATCAGCCTGGTGCAGACCGCCGAGGGTGCTCTGACCGAGGTGCACGACATGCTCAACCGTATGGTGGAGCTGGCCACCCAGTCCGCCAACGGCACCTACGACAACACCACCGACCGCGCTCAGCTTCAGAAGGAGCTTGGCCAGCTGCGCACTGAGATCGACCGCATCGCCGACAGCTCCAACTTCAACGGCATCAAGCTGCTGGACGGCTCCATGGACCGCAACGCCGTCAGCCAGACTGGCGTTCAAGTGACGGCTATTAAGGACGGCGACCAGAGCGTCACCGACGGGGCCAAGGGCGTCTACTCCTTCGACCTGAAGGATTATAAGACCACCATCGCCGGTTCCGCCGGTTCCACCGGCACTACTGGTTCCGGTGCTTCTGCGGCCGGCACCTTCGCCGCAGGCGCCAAGACCACTGAGACCCCCAAGACCGCGGATGTTGGCGGAGGTAACGACCTAACTGCTGGTACCGGCACCGACATTGCGACCGCCGTACAGGGCGGTGATCAGACCGCAAGCTTTACCATTGGCGGCAAGACGTTTACAATTAACTTGACGTCCACTGGCACCGACAACGATAGCACAGTCGTAGTGGCCTCCACTGACACCAACTCTGCAGTCATCGCCAAGATTCAGACCGCGCTGAATAATCAGATTACGGCGCACAACACTGCCGGCGCTGCCGGCACGGCCGACTACAAAAAAATTGGGAGCGCGACCCTCAACGGTAATACTGACGGCACGATCGGTGCTTCGGTCGACGTCACCGAGATGACCTACCAAGCGCCCGCGGCCAAGGCTGGTGGCTCTGGCGGTTCCACCGGTTCCGCCGGTTCCGCTGGTGCGGCCGGTTCCGCCGCCATCTCCATCACCGTGGGCGGCGTGAATCTGGCGCTGAAAGCTAACAGCCTGCCCACCAGCGGCACAGTCACTGGCGAGACCTTGGCCAACGCCATCGACACCACGCAGGAGGTCGAACTGAATGGCGTGAAGTATAATGTGTCCGTCAACGGCACCAAGGTCACCCTGTCGGCCCAAACCGTCCCGACTAGTGACGCTCAGATCCCAACCAATTTGGGCGTCAGTGTCAGCAGGCCTGGCAACAACAGCTGGGATAGGGGCCTCCACGCGGATACCCCGGCATCTGTGGACGCCGGCAAGAAGGTGGCCCAGGGCGAGTTCACGCTGACCACCGACATGGTGCAGGACGGCAACACCCTCACCATCGGCGACACCACCTACACCTTCCGGGTGGGCCGCAACGGCTCCGGCACGGGCGATAACGTCATCGACCTGACCACCTACCAGCCCGGCGACTCGAAGCTGCTCCAGGCCGCCGCCGAGAAGCTGAGCCAGATGGGCAACAGCATGTTCGATGTAACCACCTCCAACCTTAACGGCGCTCCCACCATCACCCTGACCGAGAAGATGGACGCCGTGAACTACGTCAAGGATTGGGATCTGAAGGGCACCGACGGTGATGACGATGACGGCAACTGGAATGTCCCCGCCTCCGGCAGTTCCCGGGAGAACGGCGTGGTCACCTGGGCCGTGGGCAACGGCCGCGGCCTGACCCTCCAGATCGGCGACACCGCCGACAGCTACAATCAGCTGAAGGTTTCCATTGGCGACACCCACAGCACCGCACTGGGCATCGGCAACATCAGTATTGCGGATCAGGCCAGCGCCGCCGATGCCATTGAGAAGATCAAGAGTGCCATCAACTATGTGTCCGACATCCGCGGTACTCTGGGCGCCACCCAGAACCGTCTGGATCACACCATCAACAACCTGTCCGTCATGACCGAGAACATCCAGGACGCCGAGAGCACCATCCGCGACGTGGACGTTGCCGAGGAAATGATGGCCTACACCAAGAACAACATTCTGATCCAGTCCGCCCAGGCCATGCTGGCCCAGGCCAACCAGGTTCCCCAGGGCGTGCTGCAGCTGCTCCAGTAATCAGATTTGTTCTCCCGGCTTTTAAGCTGGAATCCCCAATGCAAAAACTCGGGGGCGGGTTTTGGCCCGCCCCCGGATTTTTTTATAAAGGAGCGACCCAATGAACGCTATAGATATCGCCCGGAGGCTGTCTGAAATGGGCGCGGTGGCGGATGCCTGCCAAGCCTATGCCTTAGTGATCCACGAAAATTCCGGGAAGGATCCGGCCGTTGAAATGGAAGCCGCCCTGTATCTCCTGAAATTTGGCGGCAACTATCAAATGGCCTACACTTGTTTCCAGCAGCTCTACAATCGGGGCTTCTATCAGGCGGAGTGCCTGGAAATCATGACTGCGGCGTTTTATGAGCCAAATGTGAAGTTGTTCAAAAAGCGGTATGAGCGCAACTGCAAGCAGCTTTCCAAATATCCTTACCTATTCCGCAAAGACTTCCTTCCTTTTGCCAATCTCCCCATAAAATTCTTTCCCTTTGACGATAAGGGATACCTTCCCTTTTATTCCGACCAAACCCGGTTTGGCGACTATGTCAACTTCAAAGAGCCTGTTATAAGCCGAAATTTCTTCAAGGATTTGGAGAAACCCATCCTGGCTAATGATGTGTACTCCCAGTATGAGCTGGAATATCTGACGGATAATGTCCGCAAGAGCGAGTTCATCGGAAGGGAGAACCATATTTATCTTCACTACACGGATTGGGCGGCTTTTTGTTCATATTTAGTATGCCTTGATATGCGCCCCTTATTGAAAGAGCGGAAGATCGTTTTCTTAATTGAGGATCAGGTTTCCCAGTATCCAATCGACTTTAAGGCGCGGTTTCATATTGATTACAGCAAATATCCAGTCAAGCCAGTGGGCGTCCAGGAAATCAACCGTCTTATCTGGCACGTTCAGTTTTCTTGCGGAAATGGCGGAGATTTTTTCAATGAGGTGTTTGATTCCCACCCGAATCTTCTTCTGCAATTCTCCACCATGTATGATTCCATTGCTGATGGCGTCATCCCCGAGATCCGCCGGGAGATTGTAAACGCGGAGAGCTTGCAGGCCGCAGTAACACACTATAAAAACTGGCCTGCCCACATTTCTCAGGAGCTGTATACCATGCAAAACCCGACCGATAAGGACATCCTGGTGGCATGGTTTTTGAGCAAAAAAAGATGCACGCAATGCCTTGACCCGAATTCCCGCATTGTACCCGCGATTTTCTACCAGCCGCATTTCAGCAACATCAACTACACCTTTGAACCAGGTCCCCATGGCAGCATCATGCTGAAAGGCTTGCAGCTTGAGAAAATTCACAAATCCAAAATGTTCGATTTCAAGTACATCAAGTCCTTTATTCCTGTGCGCCGCTTCACTACGAGCTATGGCTCTACTGTGCGCTCCATGTATGGCGCCGCAAAAAGGCAGGAGAAGGAAGATCCACACGCGAAAATGACGCTGGTGGTGCCAGATGCAATCACTCAGCGAGTGTGCAACCGCAGTTTTATGCGTGATGTGGACGACAGACTGTATTATGACAGCGTTGTGGTCCGTTTTGAGGACGGAAAACTAAACCCGACGGCCACCTTTTCCGCATTGGCGGCATTTCTGGATCTTCCGTACACCGAGAGTATGACATATTGTTCGGAGAATGGTATACATGATGTACAGAGCTGGGCCGGAAATGTCATTGGATTTGACACAGCGCCTGTTTATCGCACCTATGATGATTGGACCAATGACAGTGAACGGGCTTGCCTGGAATTTCTGCTGCGGGATGCTTATGAGTATTATGGCTACGATTTCCACTACTACGATGGGCAGCCCATGGATGAGGAACAGTATCGGAAGCTGTTGGACGAACACACACGGTTGGATGCCATGATCTATGAAACATGGGCGAGGTATTACCAACCAAAGATCATGAACGGTGGTTGGGAAGCATTAACAGAGGCAGAACAGGAACAGCTGAAAAAGAAGCTTGATTCGCATTTGGAAAAATATCAAAAAGGCCGAATTGAAATTGGACGCATCATGATGGGAACCCCGCGCTTCGTCAATGAACGTGAGCAGCCATTGCATATGATCCCCCTTCTGAAACTTGATCCGGCCCTGCTGGATCATCCGCTTTACCATTAGGAGGTAATATGGAAAAGAAAGGGACATTTTACTTTTTTACAGGTCTGGCTGGAGCTGGAAAGACAACGATTGGCAGATTGTTTTACCAGGAATTGAAAAAGCGGCAGGATAATATTTTGCTGTTTGACGGGGATATCATCAGATCTGCACGCCATGAAACCGACTATTCCAATGAGGCCCGTTTGGAATCTTGCCGGCGCGGTATGGGGATGTATAAACTTATTACGGATCAGGGCTTTGACGTGATTTCTTGCGGTATCGCCATGTTTGACGAAGTGCGTGATTGGTTCCGGGCTAACATTGAGAATTACCGTGAAATTTACATCAAAGCGTCTATGGAGACCCTGTGCCGACGGGATCAGAAGGGCCTGTATTCCTCTGGCGCGAAGCAGGTGGTAGGAGTGGATTTGCCGTATGAGGAGCCAAAGCATCCAGATGTTCTGATAGAAAATGACGGAGCGGAAACACCGGAGGAAATCGTGCACCGCCTCTTGCTTACATTTGACCTTTTGGAGTCCAACTAACACTTGACAGCTTGAACCTGCAGAGAGGAGCTTAGGTGAGATGCTATGAACATCATGGATATCAAGAAAAACCTGTTTCAGAATGTGATCGACGACTATGAATACGGCCGCCCCCAATATCCAGAGGAGCTGTATACCGCTGTCAGCCGGTTTTCCGGAATTGCCTCCGCATCGGAGATTCTGGAGGTCGGGGCAGGAACCGGACAGGCAACCGATCTGTTTGCAGCGCATGGGCATCATCTGGATTTACTTGAAGTGAGTGAACAGCAGGTGGCTTTTTTACAGGGCAAATATGGGGAGCAGGATGATATTAAGGTGATAAAATCCTACTTTGAGGATTATGAGCCGGACAAGCAGTACGATCTGATCTATTCCGCCACCGCTTTTCATTGGATCAAGTGCGAAAACGGATACCCCAAGGCTTGGAGGATGCTCCGAGAGGGCGGGACAATGGCCGTTTTCTGGAATGTATTCTTTGACCTCTATCATAGCGGCGGCATTTTCGATGGACTGAACGAGTTGAGAAAAACCTATATGCCCGATGAATCCCTCGGGGATGACTTGGAAACCATCAAGGAAAAACGCATCCGGCAGATTACCGTGGGCGGGTATTTTGATACGCCTGAGTACATCGAATTTCACTGGACGGATCAATATGACGCGAAACGGTTTGCCGCATTGATGGGTACGGAGTCCAAGGCACTGGCACTAAGTGCCCAGCAGCGCACGGCTTATCTTCAAAATATCGAGCGTTATATTTTGGAACAGGGCGGTGTGGTGGACGTGCCGCAAACGGTATCCCTTTATCTGATGAAAAAGAGCGCCCGCAACGGCCGAAATGTGTGATTTATCAAGGAGGGTTTCCGATGGATGAGCGGCGGATCTATGGTAAGAAGATTGCCATTGACAAGGATAAGGTCAGGGGTTTTTACAATCGCCAAGCAGCATCGTCTGAGAGCAAAATGGGTTCGGTATTTCTTGGGAATCAATCGCCGGAGGTACTGGAACAAAAAAACTCTTATTGTAAGGACTATATCCTTCCCATGCTGGATGTAAAAGATCATACCCGCATACTGGATCTGGGATGTGGAATTGGCCGGTGGGCAGAATTTGTGCTTCCGAACTGCGGCTGCTACTGTGGCGTTGATTTTTCAGAGGAAATGATCAGGGCGGCGGAGCAAACCTGCAATAGTCAGGGCGGTTCGTTCCAACTCCACTGTATGTCGGTTGTGGACGCGGCTGCCCAAGATGCCGCCTTTTATGGCAGTACGTTTGATTTGGTCATTATCTCAGGTGTACTGATGTACTTGAATGATCCCGATGTGGAGCGGATATTCCGTTGCCTACCCAGCCTGCTGGCAGAGCGTTGCACGATTTATTCCGCTGAACCAATCGGGCTGGAGCGGCGCTTAACACTGAACGATTTCCCCTCACAGACATTTCACACAGAATACAGCGCAATTTACCGCACGCACGAGGAATATGATGTCTTTTTTGATCCGCTGCTAAAGTCCGGGTTCTCTGTTGCCAAACGGGAACCGATGCCGAAATTTGGTGAAAACTATGCGGACACCGCACGGTATTATACGATTCTCCGGCGGTAACAGGACATGGGGGTCACTATGAAACGCTTTGGCATTGTGAGTTACAACATCTACTGCAATTTCACTAACTATGGCTCCGCCCTGCAGTCCTGGGCCTTACAGCAGGTCGTGGACCGACTGGGGGCGGGCCGCTGGCAGTCGGTACTGGTGGACTATTGTCCTGATGTGCTGCGGGACAAGGATAAACGCAATCCTGTCGCGCATATGTGGGACACAGATGTGGAATCACGACAGATGTGTGAATTGAGCCTGCCTGCCATATTGGAAAACGCGGACAAATTTGATCGGTTCTACGAGACCCGATTCCGCAGAACCCAAGGTATGTATACTTCGGACAATTTCCGAGACATCGTGGAGCAGGAGCGGTTGGACGGCTTTATCTGTGGCAGTGATACGATTTTCTGCATCGACGAGTTCAATGGCTTCGATGATGGCTACTATGCTGAGTATCCCTGCATGAAGGGGCGCAGTATCGCCTATGCTGCCAGTTTTGGAGATGCGCATTTTACACAGGAGACCTTGGCGGTTCTGCGGGAACGGCTGCAAAATTTCAAAGTGCTGGGTCTGCGGGAAAATACCCTGCTCCCCTTTGTGACGGAGAACACGTCGGTGCCGGTACAGCGCGTCTTAGATCCCACCCTGCTGCTGGAGGCGGAGGATTATGAACCGATCACTGCCCCACGGAAGGAAAATCAGCCCTATCTGTTGCTGTATACCCGGCGGCATGACCCGAATATGTCTGCATATGCGGAAAAGCTGGCAGCGGAAAACCATTGGCAAATCATCGAAATCAGTCTTAGGGCGGAAAATGCTCAGAGGCATCGAATGTTTTATGAGGCAGGAGTGGAAGAATTCCTTTCCTTGGTAAAACACGCGGAATGTGTCATAACTAACTCCTACCATGGTATGATTTTCAGCATCCAGTTTGGTAGACCTTTTTTTGTCTTTTCCAGGGAACAGTGCAGCTCGAAAATATCCGAACTGTTGGAGCTTTTTGGCCTGCCGGATCGGCTTTTGACTACAGGAAGGGAACAGCCGGGACTGGATTTATGTTATGAAAATGTATATGCGGCTATTCAAAGGGAGCGGGAGCAATCTATACACTTTTTGTCTGAGATTCTGTCCGGCATCAGATAGGTACTGGAATCGAAAAGGAGGATCACTTTGGGATATTTGGATACCCAGAACAAACGAGAGTGCTTTGGATGCGAAGCGTGCGTTCAAATATGTGGGAAAGGCGCAATTGGCATATACGAAGATGAAGAAGGATTTCGATATCCGCAGATTGATCCTTCAAAATGCGTATCCTGCGGTCTGTGCAGGAAGGTGTGCCCTCACAAGGAAGGAGCCTTGGAACCGCATGATATCGAGTATGCGTTTGGCGGCTATTTAGAGGATCAGCGGCTTCGCCAGGACAGCACGTCCGGCGGGGCATTTTCTGCCATTGTGGAAAGCTGGTGTCAGGATAAGTATGCCGTTTTTGGCGCGGTAGCGGATGGCTTGGAGGTATCCCATTACTGCGTCACAGACAAAGTAAACCTTGCCGGTATGCGCA
Organism: uncultured bacterium; assembly: GCA_948469375.1. Classification (GTDB taxonomy): domain Bacteria; phylum Bacillota; class Clostridia; order Oscillospirales; family Oscillospiraceae; genus Enterenecus. Next base: position 17,607 of record CAOKLO010000013.1, read on the forward strand.
AATCAAAATATACCCAAAGCAAAATAGGCCGATCCTATATACAAGCAAAGGAGCATTTGCAAAAAGGGGAAAGAGTGCTGTTTTCCGGCACGCCCTGCCAAATCGCAGGGCTCAAGGAATTTCTGGGTGGTGTTCCTCAAGAAAACCTGCTGACGGTGGAAGTGGTTTGTGAAGGACTTCCCAGCCCGAAATTTCTTTTTTCCTTCCAGAACGATGTTAGACGTCGCTATGGGAGCGGGATTGCGGAAATTGACTATCGGAATAAGGACAAGCCCAGATGGGACTTCAACGTGATGAAACTCACATTGGAGAATAGGCGGCATATTTACATTGATCGCTGGTTCAACCCATTTTTCACACTTTGGATTGGACGCCTTATGAGCCGTCCATCCTGCTATGGCTGCCCCTATACAGCCCAAACTGGCCTGGCGGACATCACGCTGGGGGATCTGTGGGGGGTTCACCAGTATTGTCCCGAATTGTACGGGGAGAACAAGGGCGCATCCCTTGTCTTGTGCAACACGGGAAAAGGAGTCTCGGCGTTTTCCGCCGCGCAAATGCTAATGCTTGGACATGAATTAGACATAAACAAAATTTTGGCGTTTCAAAAACGGTTGCGTAAGCCCATTGAAGAAAACCCTCGACGAGAGGAATTTATGCACGATTTGTTGGAAATGGATTACCAAAGCCTATGCAGGAAGTGGGTTCCAGCCCCTTCATTGCAACTCTTATGGTCTAAATACATTTGGGGAAACAGGCAAAAGGTGTTTATTTGGAATCTTTTTCAAAAAGCAGCTACAAAACAACAGAACGGAAGATAAAATATGTTGAATTTTGCTATGGGCCCAGTACAGTTGGGTGAAAAAGTTAGGGAGATTGGAACTCAGCAGGTGCCATATTTCCGAACAGATGAGTTTTCGTCGGTCATGCTGGAAAATGAACGCCTCATGATAAAGTTCGCAAATGCCGGACCAGGCGCCCGGGCTGTATTCTTGACCGCCTCTGGAACTGCGGCAATGGAGGCCACAGTGATGAACTTGTTTTCAGCGCAGGACAAAGTTCTTGTGGTAAATGGCGGCAGCTTTGGGCAAAGATTTGCAGAGCTGTGTAACATCCACGGAGTTCCATCCTGTGAGATTAAACTTGCTCCTGGTGAGCTGTTGACAGAGCAACATCTGAACCTTTACGAAAATGCGGGGTGCACTGGATTTTTGGTTAACCTTCACGAAACATCGACTGGGGTTTACTATGATGCCAACTTAATCAGTGCCTTTTGCAAACGAAATGGTCTCTTTTTAGTTGTAGATGCAATTAGTACCTTTTTAGCGGACCCCTTTGATATGCACGCACTGAATGTGGGCGCCATGATCACCAGCTCACAAAAGGTTTTAGCCTGTCCACCGGGAGTATCCATGCTGATTCTCTCCCCGGACGCGTTGAGCAGGTTAGAGCAGCAGTCCGTGAAAAGTATGTACTTCGACTTGAAAGATGCCCTGAAAAATGGGGAACGGGGACAGACACCTTTCACGCCGGCCGTGAGTATTCTTCTACAAATCAACGCAAGGTTGAATGAGCTTGAAGTTGCTGGCGGTGCTGAACATGAAGTGGACAGAATTGCCACACTGGCAACCGACTTTAGGGAAAGAATTTTAGGACTGCCTGTTGAAATTGCATCACCAAGGCTGTCAAACGCTATGACGCCACTTCATCCGCTCCATGTTCCTGCTGATCGCGTGTTTCAAGTTCTCAAAAATGAGTATGGAATCTGGGTTTGTCCCAATGGCGGGGAGCTGCGGGAAAAAATTTTCCGGGTTGGGCATATGGGAGCCTTGACCCTGGAGGACAACTCAATACTCCTTGACGCGATGAATGATATGAATAGAAGATGCTTGCTTTGATAACGCCACAAATGAGGTAAATGAATGACAAAAGTAATTACATATGGCACATACGATTTGCTTCATTATGGCCATATCCGGCTTTTGGAGCGGGCTAAAGCCTTGGGGGACTATCTGATTGTTGGTGTAACCTCTGATGATTTTGATAAGGCCAGGGGCAAGATCAATGTGAAACAGTCCCTTTTGGAGCGAATTGAGGCTGTTAAGGCCACAGGTCTGGCCGATGAAATCATTATAGAGGAATATGAAGGACAGAAAATCGACGATATTCGGCGATATGGAGCGGATATTTTCACAGTGGGTTCTGATTGGGCAGGCAAATTCGACTATCTAAAGGAATATTGCACCGTCATTTACCTTCCTCGGACAGAAGGGGTGTCCAGCTCAGAGATCCGAACTGCCCAGCACACAATACGCCTTGGGCTGGTGGGGGAGGGTGTGGTCCTTTCAAAATATGTAACCGAGTGTGGCTTTGTAAACGGGCTAAGCATAGCTGGAGTTTGTACACAGAATCCGATAACGGAGGCGGAAATGACCTCACGGAGCATATTCACAACACCAAGCTATGCGGATCTGATAGCCCGGTGCGAAGCGGTATATGTTGTTTCCCATCCGTCACGGCACTACGATCACGTGCGGGAGGCCCTATTTCAAGGAAAGCACGTGCTATGCGAATCACCTATCGTATTGAAATCCTCGGAATTATCTGAGTTGTTTTGGATCGCCGACGAGCAGGGCCTGACCTTTATGGAGGCGATCAAAACAGCATATGCTACGGCCTACTATCGGTTGCTGCTTTTGTTGAAAAGCGGCTCCATTGGAAAGATCGTCTCGGTAGATGTCACTTGTACCAGCTTGAAAGTTTTGTCCAATGAAATGCCGCAGACCGATCAGGACTGGAGCAGCATCTGCGCATGGGGCCCGCTGGCCATGCTTCCCATTTTTCAAATTCTTGGGACAGACTATTTGGATAAGACCATTACCACCTGCTTTCTTGATGAACCAGCGCGGTTTGATGCGTTTACAAAGGTAGATTTTCTGTATCATAACGCAGTTGGAACATTGAAAGTGGGTAAGGGTATCAAGTCCGAGGGCGAATTGATTATATCTGGAACCAAAGGCTACATATATGTGCCCGCACCTTGGTGGAAAACTGACTACTTTGAAATTCGGTACGAGAAACAGTCTGAAAACCGCCGTTGCTTCTATCAACTGGATGGCGAGGGGATTCGATACGAATTGGTCAGTTTCATCAAGTCGATTGAAGCTAAAACACGAAATGAATACATTGGACGTAATGTGACAGAAGCCATAACTAAGGTTATAGAATCTTTTTATGAGGGCAATGCCCTGCGCAAAATTGAAGGCGTCTATTAGCGATTGACCGCTGTTTCAAATTATTTTAGTTGAGGAAGCTAAGAAATCTGTGCATATTTGTGATCTCCATACCCATTCTACTGCATCCGATGGTCAGTATACCCCCACGCAATTGGTTCAAATGGCAGCGGCTCAGAATCTTGATGCACTTGCTATCACTGATCGTGACACGATTGATGGGCTTAGTGAAGCAATTTGTTTGCAAAGACAGGCGTTAACTTCTACAATTCTAATATGATTGTGGACGAGATACTGCTTGCATTTTATGGCCCTATTTTCGTAAAACTTTGTTAGAGAATTGTTCGGCAAGCCCTGAATCAACCCTACCTCAGCCAAGAGTGGTAGACGTGCCGGCTTAGTCATTTGTAGCTCTTGGTAGGTGATTTACCTGTGCGGAGGCCCTTTTGCACCGCATTGCGGCTCTATACATAGGTGGATATCCATTCCACTGCTAAATATTTTTCATAAGTCACAAGTTCCCTTCGGGGCGGGCTTGTGACTTTCTTTTTTCTCTATATTATTCGACTAATTTCCCTGCACAATGCTGCGGAAATTAACAGAAAGTTGTCGGCAGAAATGACAACTTCTCATTTGATGGGCAGTAACGCCCACATGGCTCGTGCTCCGCCCTCCGTTTCGATGCGCAACTTCCCAGCCCTACAACCATCAAAACGGAGGAAGCCCCATGTTTGATACAAAAAGTGACTTTGCTTTGAACAAGCTGGATCGTGAGGCCATCATCTGCAAGAGCGTCACCGGCGTACATATCCGGCTGACCCGAGAGGATTTTGCAGCGGTCCATGAATAAGAGGCAATACCCCCTCTCGCCGGGGACGCGTGGCAAATACGGCGAAGCTACATCGAAACGGAACAATACAGCCGCGCCGGGACATGGCCTCAGATGTTTTCGGCACCGCTATACCCCGGCGCGGCCGGCATTTACAAAAGACGCTGACCATTTTTCTGCGGTTTGCGCATTGGTTTGTTTTGCGATGGAGGCGTCAGTATGAAAGAACAGACCAACCCCAACATCAGCACTTCCTACAAAGAGGTCCAGATCGGCAAGACGCTGTACCGTGTAACCAGCGTGTTCACTGGCGAAAAAGACCTGGGCCAAACCTTGAAGCAATTGGCCGTCCGCCGCCCATGGTATGAATCCGGCAGATCGGGAGGTTAAATAATGATCGAAAAAACATACAATGTCGGCATCTATTGCAGACTGAGCAACGACGATGAACGTGATGGGGAATCGGTCAGCATTGAGAACCAAGAGAACATTTGTCAAGGGGGATTTCACCCAAAAAATGACATCCCCCGATAAGCCAGGAATTATTTTCTTTTTTTGAACTTTTCGATTGCAAACTCATAAGCTTCTTGAATCAAAGGTTTTAGCTCGTTGAATGCCAAATCTGAGGGATTGAGGATGCTGACCCACCCCATCCAAGCATATACAGGATGTGGTAATAAACAATCTATCGCAGTAAAGTCATAGGGCATCTCTACAACCCCGCCCGCTGCGGGACGTGCGGGGATATATCCGAATAGGTTTTGAAACGTGCACCTTTTGAGCCCAAGATTTACACGGTAAATGCCTTGCCGGTTCAGATTGGAACTCTTGTCATTCTCTCCATCTTTTTCCTTGATCGTAAGTACATATACACCGCGCTTCAAAATGTGATTGGGATTATAAAAAACTCCTTTTTCGCCCCAACTCTCAACAAGGGTTGTCCCTTCCAAGTTCTTAAGACAATAAGCTAAAATCTCATCCGGTTTCATAATAACTCACCTCCATATAACCCAATTTGTCACGGCAAAGTATACCATCATTGTAAGCAACTTTCAACCCTCACTTATCGGCAATGATAGTAGTAGCAAGCAATGCACCGGTATATACCCGGCGCAGCTTGTTGGGGGGCAACGGCCCCCAAGTCCCCAGTGCATCGGCGAAGCTCCGCCCGATGCACAAGCCGCCGTTGGCGTCTGCTGGTATATCTGGCAGGGAAGGACACCCCTGGCGGAGCCGCCCCCCGGAGGGCGCACGGTTGCCGTCAGGCAGTACCACCATCGCACCCTGGCAGGTGGTGGGTAAGTGCACTCCTCGAGAGGGTCGGCAAAGAGAACGGAGCGCCCGGGTCATCCCCGGACGCTCCCGCTTCGGTTCTCTTTTGCTGGTCGATCACCACCCCTCCAGCCTGTCATTTGCCACAAATGAGCCGCCAGTCAATGTAATGTAGTGGTCTGGTGAAACCACCCCTTATACATTACATCTCAAAAGCTCCTGCTCCAGCGGTACGTGCGGGAACAGGGCCGGAAGGAGATCAGCGTGTATATTGATGACGGCTACAGTGGAACCAATTCCAGCGTCCCGGCGTCCAGCGTCTGATCGCTGACGCCAAGGCCAAGCGCATCAATGTGATCCTCGTCAAAGACCTTTCCCGATTGGGCCGGGATTATGTGGAGGTCGGACGGTATGTGGACGCTGTGTTCTCCTCCCTGGGGTGCCGCTTTGTGTCCGTGCTGGACTGTCTGGACAGCGAGGGCGACAGCACCGATATGCTCCACTTCCGCAGTCTGATGAACGACTACCATCTTCGGGATCTGAGCGATAAGATCAAATCCGTCCTTTTCAGCAAAAAGGCCAGTGGCCAGTATGTTTCCGCCTATGCGCCCTATGGCTACCGCAAGAGCGCCGGGGACAAGCACAAGCTGGTGGTGGATGAATACGCCGCTGGCATCGTGCGCCGGATCTACGATATGCGGCTGGCGGGTACGGCCTACGGAAAAATCGCTGCCGCGCTCAACCGGGAGGGCATCATATCCCCCCGTATCTATTGGAGCCAGACCAACGGCAAAGATAGCTGCAAAGCGTCCCAGCTTTGGACTTACGCCACAATAAAGGTCATTCTTCACAATGAGATCTATTGCGGGACTGTTCTGATGAATTGCACCGGCACACGATCCTATAAGGATCACAGGTGGCTATCCAGCTTCCCACTGAGTAGTAAGGCGTTGTAAAGAGCTTTCCTGTGTTCTCGCAGATACCGCCGCCTACGCTGGCCCCAGACACCCACAGGAACACTTTCTGGCACAGCGAGGTTTGGGAGAAAATAATCTCCTTCCTGATGATAGGTTCCACCCATCTGTTCAAATAGTGACTTTTTCATGATATAGTCCTCCGATATGTTAAATTTCCTGCAATCCAATCACATTCGGCTGACTTAACAAAAGTTACGAGGGGCACTTCCTTACGGAGTTCTCCCCGCAGGCAGTCCTTTTTGCTGTATAGGCGCTCAGTACAGATACATCGCGTTGTAGTTGCTTCCGTTCCCCACGTACTGCTGGATGGCGGCGCTGTTCCCGCCGGAGGAGATGAAGGTGGGGTCCATCCGGTGCCAGGAGGCGCCGTCAAAATACACCGCGCCGTCAATCCACCCGGTCTCGGCCGTCCATACGCTGATCCAGGCGTGATATACCGTGCCCGCGTAGCCCACCACCAGCTTGCAGGGGACGCCCTGGCTGCGGAGCATTCCCGCCATCAGTGCGGCGTAGTCAAAGCAGATGCCCTTGCCCGTGGCCAGCGTCTCGTCCAGCACCGGCAGGTAGCCCGACTGGACTGTGGCCGCCTTCTGCTGGTCATAGGTCACGTTGTTGACCACGAACTGATAGATTTTTTCCACCTTCACCAGAGGATCGGCGACGCCCTGGGTCAGCTGGGCCGCCTTGGCGATGGAGTTGACGGCGTTCTGATAGTTGACATACTGGTTGGGCCGCAGGAAGGGGGCGAACTCGTCGGTCAGGGTCACGGTAAACTCCGCCGTCAGCAGGGTGGAGTACTTGTTGCCTGTGGTGTTCTCGTGCACCACCACCTTATAGGCGCCGCTGCCGTCGGACAGAGGGAAGGTAGTCCACTCGCCCGGGTTCAGGTTATAGGTGTACTTGGTGCCGTTCACGCCGTAGGAGGGACCATATACCCGCACCATCAGCTTCTTGCCCGCGCCGGAGCAGTTTACCATGACGTAGCCGTCCTTGGTGTTGGAGTAGTCGATGACCGCCCGGTCGCTGCTCTGGGTGAGCGTGCCGGAGGCTGTGGGCATGAGCGCGGCGGATACGGCGGGCGTGGGCGCGTCCGCCAAAGCCACCGCCTCGTCCTCAATCTCCACGATTTCCAGAATGGGGGCCTCGTCGATGTATGCCTGGGCGGACTCCGCCGGCGCAGCGCTGCCCCCAGACGGGGACTCCGCGCCCTCCTGGGGCAGGGTCTGGGCGGAGCACCCGGTCAGCGCCGCCAGCACCAAAACGCCCGCCAACAGCTTGTTCCATGTTTTCATAATAGATTCCTCCATAGACGTGTCCGTTTGGGGACCTTGAGACAATCCAACAACTGCATTATACCACGCCTGTTCGAAAATGCAAGCATTTGTTTGTGTTTTTCTTCACCAGATAAAAAATTCCGCAGTGAGCAAAACCGCCGCAGCGCCCCGGATGATGTGATGGGAGGGGTGAACATTTCCAGACAGCCTGCCGTTGACGCAGGCCGCGACACAGGTGAGCACACAGCCCGTCAAGACCGACAAAGCGTTATCCCTGCCCGCTCCAGCGGCGCGGGCGAGACAGCCGCAGACCACTGCCACTCCCCCGAAAAACATCATGATACTTTGCCGTCCATCCGTCTCCGTGCGCTCAAACCGGATCACTGCCGCCAGGATATGCAGCAGGCCAAATAAAATTGTTAGGACACTGTAACGATACGCATAACTCCCGCCCCTTATACCCTCTTGATGTATTGGGCGCTGGATTTCAGCATCAGCCGCTTGGAGCCCACTCCGTCGAAGGCGATCTCCAGCAGCACGTCGCCCCCCATCTTCTGGGCGGACAGCACCATGCCCCGGCCGAAGGCCTTGTGCTCCACCATGTCCCCCTTCTGGTATTCCGGCAGAGAGGCCGCAGGCCGGCTGAGGGCATTGGGCCGGGGGGCGGGCCGGGAAGCCGCCCGCTGGGGACGGCCCGGAGTGTAGGCGGCCCGTCCGGAGCCGTAGGCGGGGCGGTAGGGCTCCTGGTAGGTGGACACCTGGGGGGTCTGGTCGAAGCCGTCCCAGTCCCTGGCGGGAGCGGGGTCCAGGTAGGAGCGGCCCGACTGCTCCAGCAGCTCGGCGGGGATCTCCCCGGCAAACCGGGAGGGACGGTTGCTGCTGGTGCGGCCAAACAGCATTCGCTGGCCCGCGCAGGTCAGAAACAGACGCTCCCTTGCCCGGGTGAGCGCCACATAGCACAGCCGCCGCTCCTCCTCCATCTCCTCCATCTCGCCGATGGCCCGGATGCCGGGGAAAATCCCCTCCTCCATGCCCACCACAAACACGGTGGGGAATTCCAGGCCCTTGGCGGAGTGCATCGTCATCATCACAACCGCGTCCTCGTCCGGGTCGTGGTTGTCCAAGTCGGTGTACAGGGCGATCTCGTCCAGGAAGCCCGCCAGGGTGGGCTCCCCCTCGGCGTTGTCGATATAGCCCTTGATGGAGGTGAGCAGCTCCCGCACGTTTTCCAGGCGGGTGCGGCTTTCCAGGTCGTTTTTGGCCTGAAGCATGGCGGCGTAGCCCGTCCGGGCCACCACCTCCTCATAAAAATTCTCCAGGTCCATGGTTTGGGACAGGGCGGTAAGCTCGTCCATCATATGTACAAACTCGCCCAGCTTTTTAGCGGGCTTTTGCAGCTCGGGGTAGGCCCCGGCGTTGGAGACCACCTCCCACAGGGACAGGCCCAGCGCCCCGGCCAGGTTTCGGGCGCGCTCCACTGTGGTCCCCCCGATACCCCGGGGCGGATTATTGATGATGCGGGTGAGCCGCAGGTCGTCGGCGTGATTCTGGATGGCGCAGAGATAGGCCAGCATGTCCTTGACCTCGGCGCGGTCGAAGAAGCGGGTGCCGCCAATGACCCGGTAGGGGATGCCGCTGCGCTTGAAGGCCACCTCCAGCTGGTTGGACTGGGCGTTCATGCGGTAGAGGATGGCGTGGGTGTTCCACTTGACGCCGCTGTGGAAATCCTGCATGAGCTGCTCCGCCACAAACCGGGCCTCGTCGTTCTCGTTCATGGCGGTGTACAGCCGCACCTTGTCCCCCTGACCGCCTACCGTCCACAGCTCCTTGCCCTTGCGGCCCTGGTTGTGGCGGATGACGGCGTTGGCCGCGTCCAGAATGCTTTTGGTAGAGCGGTAGTTCTGCTCCAGCCGGATGGTGCGGCAGCCCTGGTACTGCTCCTCAAAGGAGAGGATGTTCTCGATGGTGGCCCCCCGGAAGCGGTAGATGGACTGGTCGTCGTCCCCCACCACACAGATGTTCTCCCGCCCTCCGGCCAGCAGCGAGGCCAGCAGGTATTGCAGATTGTTGGTGTCCTGGTACTCGTCGATGAGTACATATCGGAATTTTTTCTGGTAATATTGCAGGACGTCGTCGTGCTGCTGGAGCAGCCGGACCGTGTGCAGGATGATATCGTCGAAGTCCAGCGCCCCGGCCTCCCACAGGCGCTTTTCGTAGGCGGTATACAGCCTAGCGATTTTTTGCAGGCGGTAATCGCCGGACTGGTCCGCCTCCTGGGCAAAGTCCCGGGCCAGCTGGACCTTGTCCTTGGCTCTGGAGATGGTCCCCAGCACAGACCGGGGCGGGAACTGCTTGTCGTCGAAATTCAGCTCCCGGATGCAGTCCTTCATCACCCGCAGGGAGTCGTCGGTGTCGTAGATGGTGAAGGAGGAAGAGAAGCCCAGCTTCTCAATGTCCCGGCGCAGAATGCGCACACAGGCGGAATGGAAGGTGGACGCCCACACGTCCCGGGCGGCAGGGCCCAACATTCGCTCCAGGCGGTCCTTCAGCTCTCCGGCGGCCTTGTTGGTGAAGGTGATGGCAATGATGGTCCAGGGGGCGGCAGGGTCCAGGGCACACAGGCGGTCGGCCTGGAGGCGGCCCTCCTGGGTGGGGTTGGCGGCGTAGCGCCGCAGAAAATCTAAATCAGTTTCGCTTACCCACTGGGGCACCTCGCTGGAGTCGGAGCCTTGTCCGTAGCGGATCAGGTTGGCCACCCGGTGGATCAGCACAGTGGTTTTGCCCGACCCGGCCCCCGCCAGCAGCAGCAGGGGTCCTTCGGTGGCCAGCACCGCCTTTCGCTGCTCGGGGTTGAGGTTTGGGTAGGCTTGGCCGATAACCTCCCGGCGGAGGCGGCAGAATTCCAGCTCCTGCTGCTGTGTCAGCATATATATCAATCCTTATCTATCAAAATGACGGGCGTGGGAAAGCCGCCCGCGGTGAGGCGGGCGGCTTTATTATATCAGAGAGCGGAGAAAAAGTATAGGGTAAGTATGAGACGGAGTCAGCCCTGCTCCAGCAGGCTGCGCAGCTGCTGGCACCGCCGCCGGCAGCTGTCGATGAGCTCGCTGTACAGCGCCAGCTGATCGGGGTCCTCCCAGTCGTCGCCGGCCAGGCGGTAGGCGTTTTCCTGCCGCTGCTCCGCCTGGTGGCGGGCGCGCAGCGCCCCCCAGTAGGACGGAATGGCCGGGGCCCCCAGCAGCTCTGTGGGCCAGTACCGAACCCCCGTCAGCAGGAAATAGGACGCTGACAGCTTCCGGGCCTCCTTGTGCTGCTCCGCCGCCATGCTGTTCAGCAGCCGTGCGTCCGCCCCCCGGGCACGCTTGGCCAGGTGGCGGTAGAACTGCCAGCCTTCCAGCGTGTCCATGACGTGGCAGCGCAGGCGGGCCGTGCGGTCGTCCCCGGACTGGGACCCCTCCCACAGCCGGGGCAGGTCGGTCTCCCGGTGGCGTCCCCCCTCCTCGGGCAGGCCCTCTGCTCCGACGCACACCCCGCAAGGCTCATCGGGCACGGGCTGGTCCGGCTCAGGCTGAGGCTCCTCCTCCGGCGCCTGAACAGGGGGCTCCTCCGGCTGGGATTCCATGGGCGGTTCCGGCTCTGCGGGGGCCTCCGGCTCCGCAGGGGGACTTTCGGGCTGGGACGGCTCGGACTGGTCCGGTACGCACTCCGGGGGCGGGACGCTCCCCTCCAGGCGCATCAGGGCTTCCAGACACCGGCAGGGCACGTCGCCCTCCCAGCCGCCTGGGATTCCGGGCTGAATGGGGCTGGACTCCTGGTCCCGGCCCTCCATCACCCGCTGCCACACCCGCTGGAATACCTCCTGATCCTTGATCGAGCATGGGATCATATCTTCCATGTTCACACCTCCTTTGCCCCACATTCTATGCGGTGGGGGAGGTTTTTGCCTATCAACTAATTCAGCAGCTCCTCAAAGGAGAGAATGTACCGGGAACACACCGCCTTCAGCTCCTCCTGGCGGGCGGCGTAGTAGGCGTCGTACACCCCCACGGCCACCATACCCGCTTTGGCGGCCGTGGCGCAGTTGTCCGGGCTGTCGTCAAAGAGGGTGCACTGCTCCGGCGGCGCGTCCAGCAGGCGGCTCAGCCGCACAAAGCAACGGGGGTCCCGCTTCTCCAGGCCAATCTCCTCGGCGTATACGATGTGACCAAACAGGTCCCACAGGCCGAACCGTTTCAGCGCCACCTCGCACAGGGTGGGACGGCAGGCGGTGAAGACCGCCATGGGGCGGCCCTCCCCCCTGCATTGGCGCAAAAATTCCGCCGCCCCCGGCTTTAACGGGGCAAGCTCCTGGTAATGGCGGCGGGCCAAGCTGTCCCACTCGGCCATGATGGCCTCCGGAGCCTCGGGCAGGCGGTAGTATTCCTTGGTGAATTGAGCCGCGATGGGGTAGATGGAGCGGGACACCACCCGCTCATATTCCGGGGTGTTGGCCAGCCCCCGGCGGGCCAGAAACTCCCGGTCCACCTCCACCCACAGGCCGTTGGTGTCGGTGATGGTGCCGTCCAGGTCAAATATGTACATTAAGATCATCTCCTTGTCCTTCGTCCAGCATACCAGACCCGGGGCCTGCCGGCAAGTCCCCGCGACATTTTTCTCCCATGCGTTGACTTGTCCCGCCTTTGCGGATAAAATAGGAACGAGCTTTGAAAGGAGGCAGAGGTATGCGGAGGCTGGCCTGGTTTTCCGGCGGCTTCGCCGCCGCCTGCCTGTGGGCGTGCTATTTTGAGACGGGCCCTCTCGTTCTGGCGGACGCCGCCGTGCTGCTGGCGCTCATGCTGGCGGTGTGGCTGCGCGTCCGACCACAGGGAAATGAACGCCCGCTTCTCCTGCGCCGTCCCAAAAGCAAGGGGCCGCCGTCCCGGTACGCGCTGTATCAGGTCTCCCGGAGGGGCGTGGCCCTGTGCTTGGGCGGACTGCTGGCGCTGGGCTGGGCAAGCGTCTACTATGCCCTGTTCCGCGCTCCGGCAGAGGAGTGGGTGGGGGACGCGGTGTCCATTTCCGGCCAGGTTGCCTCCTATCCCGCGCCCACCTCCATCGGCGGCTGGTCGCTGACCGTCCATTTTGACGGCGGTTTGACCGCCCCGGACGCGCTGGTGTACGGCTCCGCCGACTGGGGAACGCTGAAGCCTGGAGACCGGGTGGCCTTTACCGCCCGGGTAACGCCGTCCACCCACGCCTTTGGCGACGAGACCACCTACTACACCACAAAGGGCGTGTACTTGATCGCCTACTGCAGCGACGCGCCGGAAATCACCGCTGCCGGGCGTGTTCCCGTCCGGTACTGGCCCGCCCTGTGCGCCCGCAGGCTCCACGACGGAATTTACGCCGCCTTTGACGACACCGCCGCGCCCATTGCCGCCGCCGTCACCCTGGGGGACAAGTCCGGGCTGGACGATACGCTGTATTCCGCCTTTAACCGGGCGGGATTGATGCACGGGTTGGTGGTTTCCGGTCTGCATATCAGCTTTCTGGTGCAGATGATGCTGACCCTCTGCGGGCGCCAGCGCGGCATCGCGCTGGCAATGGCGCCCCTGCTGGGCTTTTACGCCCTGATGGCGGGCGGGACTCCGTCGGCCTTCCGGGCGGTGATCATGCAGTGCGCCCTGCTGGCCGCGCCCGCCGCCCAGCGGGAACAGGACGGCCCCTCCGCGCTGGGGCTGGCTCTGCTGTTTCTGCTGGCGCTCAATCCCTTTGCCGCCGCCAGCGTGGGACTTCAACTGTCCTTTGCCTCGGTGGCGGGTATTCTGCTGACTGCCGACCCGCTGCTCCGGTGGATGTCCGGGCCGCTTGCGGCAAAACGGCCGCCAAAGGAACAGCGGCTCAAGGGCCTGCTGTGGAAGGCGGCCCGGGCGGCGCTGGCCGGTGTGTCCACCTCGCTGGGCGCTATGCTGTTTACCGTGCCCCTGATTGCGCTGTATTTCGGACAAATCCTGCTGCTCAGCCCGCTGTCCGGCATGCTGACCCTGTGGGCGCTGAGTGCCTTGATGGGCGCCGCGTTGATTCTGGGGACCATCGCCTTGATTTTACCCGCGCCCGCCGCGCTTTTGGGGGCCGCCGCAGGCCTGCCGGCACATTATGCCCGGTGGGTCACGCTGCTGCTGGGCAAATTCCCCTTCGCCTCCCTGAACACCGACAGCCGGTACTGCCTCATCTGGCTGACGGCGGTGTATCTGGCCCTGCTTGCAGCCCTTTTGAGCGGGAAGAAGCCCGCACGGCCTCTGGCCTCAGTGCTGGCGCTGGCCGTGCTCCTGTGCGTCGCCGTGGGATTCGGGCGGCTGGAGGTGGAACTTGCCGGCCTCACCGTGACGGCCCTGAACGTGGGGCAGGGCTCCTCCACCGCGTTGCTGTCGGTTGGACAGGCGGCGCTGGTGGACTGCGGCGGCAGCGGCTCTCGCAGCGCGGGGGATACCGCCGCCGACTACTTCGCCGCCATGGGCCGCGTCCGGCTGGACCTGCTGGTCCTCACCCACTTCGACAGCGACCACTTCAACGGTGTGGAACAGCTTTTTTACCGGATGAAGGTGGACCGGGTGGCCATTCCCGCCGGGGACGCGGACCCAGAGGACGCGGCGCGCCTGATTGCGCTGGCTCAGACCGAAGGCGCAGAGGTCATTTTGGTGGATGAGACGAAATCCTTGGCCCTGGGAGCGGCTGAGCTCACCCTGTTTCCGCCGCTGGGCGGCGGATCGTCCAATGAGTCGGGGCTGTTCGCCCTGTGCTCCCTCGGGGACTTCGACGTGCTCATCACCGGGGACGCGGACGCCTTTGTGGAGAAAATGCTGGTGAAATATTGCCCCATCCCCGATATTGAGGTGCTGCTGGCGGGTCATCACGGCTCCAAAAACTCCAGCTGCGAGGAATTCTTGCAGGCCACCGCTCCGGAGCTGGCCATCATCTCCGCCGGGGCCAATAACTCCTATGGGCATCCTGCCCAGGAGACGTTGGACCGGCTGGAGGACATTGGTTCTCAGGTCCGCCGCACCGACCGGGAGGGAACCGTCACCGTCACGGTGCGGGGAGATCGCGTGGGAATTTATTAAAAGAAACGGGGGAGCGCTATGCCGCCCAAAAAGAAAAAAGCGGACAATTCCGCCATGCAGGAGCTGAAACGGGACCTGAAGGCGGGTACGCCCAAGCCTGTCTACCTGTTCTACGGGGAGGAGGCCTTCCTGCGGGATTACTATCTGGGCAAGCTAAAGGAGCTGATCCTGCCCGCCGGGCTGGAGGATTTCAACCTCCACACCGCCAAGGGAAAGGCCTGCTCCATCGACTGGATCGAGCAGGCCGTGGACTACCTGCCCGTCATGAGCGAGCGCACGCTGGTGGTGGTCACGGACTTCGACCTGTTCTCCCAGGGGGAGAAGGGCCGGGACCGGCTGATGGCCATTTTGTCCGCCCTGCCGGAATACTGTACGCTGGTGTTTGTGTTCGACCTGCTGAGCCCGAAAATGGACGGGCGGTCCAAGCTGCTGGCCCTGATGAAAAAGGTGGGCGGCGTGGTGAATTTCCAGCGCCAGGACGAGGAACAGCTCACCGGGTGGATCTGCCGTCAGTTCAGAAAGGCGGACAAGTCCATCGACACCCGGGACGCGGGCTATCTGGTGTTCCTGTGCGGCGATTTGATGCACGACCTGTCCTCTGAGATCGGCAAAATCGCCGCCTACGCCGACCACCCCCGGGTGACCCGGGAGGATATCGACGCAGTGGCCTCCCCCAAAGTGGACGCCGTGGTCTTCAAAATGACCGACGCCATGGCCCACAAGGATTTTGACAAAGCGGCCTCCGTGCTGGCCGACCTGCTCCACAACCGGGAATCCCCGGTGATGATTTTATCGGTGATGGGCAAGTATTTCCGCCAGCTGTACACCGCCCGGCTGTATCTGGACAACGGAAAGCACAAATCGGACTATATGGCGCTGTGGAACATGAGCGGCTACTATATGGAGCAGCAGGCGGACCGTCTGCTGGACGCGGCTAGGCGGTTTTCTCTGTCCTGGTGCCGGTATGCCGTGCGGCGGTGCGCCGAGGCCGACGCGGCGGTGAAATCCGCCCCCAGGGGGCAGGACGGAGAGGCGCTTACCGCCCTGCTGGTGGAGCTGGCCTCCGGGCGGCGGGTGGCGGTATGAGCGCGCCTGTGCGTATTAAGGAAGCCGTCGTGGTGGAGGGGCGGTATGATAAAGCCGCTTTGGCGGTCGTGGTGGACACGCTGATTCTGGAGACGTCCGGGTTCGGCGTGTTCAAGGACGGGGAGCGGCTGGCCTTTTTGCGTCAGGTGGCGGCCAAGCGGGGGCTTATCGTCCTTACCGACTCGGACGGGGCGGGGTTTGTCATCCGAAATTTTCTGAAGGGGGCCATCCCAAAGGGGCAGGTGAAGCACGCCTATGTGCCCGACGTATACGGCAAGGAACGGCGCAAGCGCGCCCCCGGCAAAGAGGGCAAATTAGGCGTGGAGGGGATGCCGCCGGACGTGCTGAGAGGCGCCATCCTCCGGGCCGGGGCCACGGTGCTGGAGGGAGACGCGCCCGACCGTCCGCAGGGGGATTTGACTCCGGCGGATCTGTTTGCCCTGGGCCTGTCCGGAAGCCCTGACGCGGCACAGCGCAGGGCGGCGCTCCTGCGGAAGCTGGGCCTGCCCGAGCACATGAGCGCCAAGGCCCTGCTGGCGGCGCTGAACGCGCTGTATACGCCGGAAGAGCTGGAACAGCTCCTGAACAAATAAAAGCAAGCCAAAACAGAGCGTTTTGGCTTGCTTTGTGTTTACTCCAAGTTGTTCAGCCCGTCATACAGTTCGTTGAAGGACTTCTCCCGCGCGCACCGGCCAAAGGACAGCTCCTTGTCCTCCCCGAACTCCAGCAGGAAGCACTTGGCCAGCTCCTCCACCGTGATCTCCAGGCTGGTGAAGAACTGCCGGTAAGCGAAGCTCCGGGCCGGGGTGCCCTCCTCAAAGTGGCTGGTGATGAGGGCCTCCGTCACCTGGTCCAGCGGGTACAGCTTTAAGTGCATCAGCTCGTGGACGATGACCTCCTCTAAATTCTCCTGCTTGGGGTTGGCGGCGTTGAGCAGCAAAATCGCCTTGCGGTCGGTGCAGTCGATTTTGAAATCGCCGGTTTTGCGCCAGTCCGGGTCGTCCACCCACTCCAGCTTCACATCCCAGCCGGGGGTGAGGCGCAGTTTGCCACACCAGTACGCAAAGCGCCCCTGGAGCGTTTCCCGGTCAAGGCTGGGGGCGCTCATTGCTCCGCCTCCATGATCTTGTCGATCCGCCGCTGGTGGCGGCCGCCCTCAAACTCCGTGGACAGGAATACATCCAAAATCCGTTCGGCTAAATTGCCCCCGGTAACGCCCGCCCCCATGGCCAGCACGTTGGCGTCGTTGTGGCGGCGAGTCATTTCAGCAGACAGAGGCTCGTGGCACAGGGCACACCGGACCCCTTTCACTTTATTGGCAACAATCGATACACCAATACCAGTGGTGCACAGCACCACGCCCCGCTCGCACGTCCCGTCCGCCACCAGCTGGGCGGCGGGACGGGCGTAGTCGGGATAATCACAGCTGTCCAGGCTGTTTGTGCCGCAGTCGCTCACTTCGTGGCCCTGCTCAATCAGATGGGCCTTCAGGCGCTCCTTCAGCTCATAGGCCCCGTGGTCGCAGGCGATGGAAATTTTCATACGCTCAAATCCTTTGCATTAAAGTTTGTGGAGCTCCGGCTTGCGCTGGCGGTAGGTGGTCACGCAGTCAAGGCCCGCCGCCTTTATCATCTCCAGACCCTCCGGAATGCCCAGGGCCACGTCTGCGGGGCGGTGGGCGTCTGAGCCCACCGTGACAAGCCTTCCGCCGCACTCCTTGAACCAGGCCAGCAGCGGGGGCCAGGAGTCCAGGTCCTTCCCCCGATACACGTTTACCTCGAGGGCGTGGTCTGTTTTCGCCACCTCCTTGAAAATGGTCCGGACCCGGTCCTCATAGTCCCCAATAGACAGGCTGATTCCCTCCTGATGGATGTAGCGCAGGGGATAGACAATGTGGGCCAGACTGTCGTAGCAGTCGGCGCATTTTGTCACCAGGGTCCAGGTGTGGTCCAGGGTGGACTCCACCGCCCGGCGGCTCAGCGCCAAATCTCCATGGAAACCGGACGTGCACAGGTCCCGGTTCCCCTCCATGCCAATCCAGTTGTGGAGAGAGCCCAGCACAAAATCCAGCTCCTCCCCACCCTGGGCCAGAATGTCCCGGGCCGCCGCCGGGTCATAGGGGGCGGAGCCCAGCTCCAGCCCCAGGCGGAGGGTCAAGGACGCTCCCGCCTCCTGCTTTACCCGGCGGTACTGTTCCTTGGCGGCGGGCCAGTCGAAGGCGGTTACCGGGTTCCCGTCCAGGTCCAGCAGGTCGCAGTGGTCGGTGACGCACAGCTCCCGCAGGCCGGCAGAAACTGCCGCCCGGGCCATGTCGGACAGCTCAGCCCTGCTGTCGGGGGATATTTTGCTGTGACTATGAATATCGCAAAGATACATGATGCATCACCTGAAATTAAAAATAGATACAGCTAGGGAAGTTGCCATAACCACCCTGGAACAAGCGGTCCGGCACTGAGGCGCAGGCTGTCAGGCGCGCCGATATTCAGAGTACCTTAACACCGGCGGCAGCACAACCGGAGGCGCCAGCGTAGAAAGCCGTACGCGCCGGAACGATTCGACCCAAAGCACCGTATAGGGCTTTCCCGTAAAGGGGAAGAGCCTACAGCGGCCAGCTGGGGAACCAGCGCAGGAAGTACAGGCTGTACCAGTAGGGCATGTACAGACCGATGAGCTCCGGATAAAAGACCGCGTACAAAGCCGCCGCGTATCCGGTGAAGCCGTACACCGCCAGATGGTATCCCCGGCGCTTGCGGGCCATCATGTCGTCCATGAGGTAGGCAATGGCGAAACACAGGAACAGAACCGTGGGGAAATAGTGGTAGGCGAACAGGATACGCCCGATGGGGAGCCAGGGGACGAACTGGGACAAGATCGCGATGAGGATAAACAGTCCCTTGCCGCATTTCCGCCGCACCGCCTGAACGGCCACGCCGAAGAAGGCCAGAAGCCCCATCCAGGACACCAGCGGGTTGTTGAAGGAAGCGAACAGGCTCTTTACGTTGGGCACGTCCAAATCCCGATAATACAGGATGGGCCGGCCGTCAAAGATCCACTGATACCAATAGGATTCGTAGGGATGGGGAGTGTGGACTCCCTGGTGGTAGGTAAACATGAAGTGCTGGTTTTGCAGCATGATGTCCACCGGGTTGGCAGTGTTCTTGATGATGTCGAAGAAGCTCTGGCTTGCGCCGTCCGCCCCAGGCTGGGCCGCGGCGGCCAGGTGCTGGGGCAGCTGGGCAAAGGGCCAGGTCAGGCACTGCTGGACCATGCCCATAAAACCGGCGGTGTTCCCCCGGGCCATGGCATAGGGGAAATAGGAAATGGTGTAGATGCACACCGGAATGAGGACGAAAAACAGGACGGACAGCAGCGTAGTTCCCACCACATGAATGGTGAAGGAGGGGATTTGAGGCCGCTCCCAGGGAGGCGTGGTCTCCAGAAACATGGCTTGGGTCACATCCACCCGGACCTCGGGGGGCGCGGACTCCAGACGGGCGCGGTGCTCCGCCTCACGCCAGTCCCCGGCCTTCAGGATCATCCCCAGCAGCCACAGCAGGGCCAGACCCGCCCCGGCGTATACCACCGTCCATTTGGAGGCGCAGCCGACGCCCCAGAACAGGCCGCACAGGAACAGAGGCAGGATGTACCACCGCAGCTTCTTCCCCGCAGGGACCGCCAGCCAGCGGTACATGAAATAGTAGGACACCAGGATGAAAAACACCCCGTAGGTGTCAATGGTGGCGATACGGGTCTGCACCAGGTGCATGAAATCAAAGGTAAACAGCGCCGTGCCGCACACCGCCACCGAGGTTTTACCGAAGAGGTTTTTCAGGAAGATATACAACACCGGCACCATCAGCACGCCGAACAGAGTCCCCATGAACCGCCAGCCGAAGGGGACCATACCGAATATCATGATGCCGATGGACAGGATCAGCTTGCCCAGGGGCGGGTGGGACACCTCATAGGGATAGATGTTGTTCAGGTGCTCCAGGGCCGTGCGGGGGTGGTAGATCTCGTCGAAATAGGACGAGTTCATATAGGTGGGTTTGGCGGTCCACTCCTCCTGCTCGTCGAACAGGGGGCGGGCCCCCTCGTCGATCAGGGTGGGGACCACGGGGGCGTCCATGTTCCACAGCGCCAGCTCTGCCAGCCACAGGCCCTCCTCCCGGGGAGCGCTGACAGCGGTGATGCGGAACACCGTGGCGGTGACCGGCCCCAGGGCCTGCTCGTCCTGGTTTTCCGTGCCGAGCTCCTGCCCGGTCTGGTCCACCTGCTGGAGGTCCAGCACGCGCCATTTGAACAGGGTGTTGTAGGACTGGTCCAGCTTGACGCCGCCCTGCCAGTTTCCGTCGCCGTCCTGCCACTCCAGCTCGTAGGCCCCGGTGCCCAGGGAGGTGAAGAAGGATATCTTGTCCACCACCACGGGCTCGTTGTAGGCGAACATCAGGCTGTCCCCCTGGCGGAACTTGACCACGCTCTGGGGACCGGACAGATTGCCCAGCTGGAAAAAGGCGGTGGCGGCGTAAACCGCCGTCAGCAGCAGAATGGGCAGGGCGTCGCTGCGCTCCAGGGGGTGGTGGGGCAGCGTCAAAGTCAGGCGGCGGTGCTGGGCGCGCTCCTCCGCCATGGAAATCCATTCCAGGCTGTGGGGCCGGGGGCGCAGGCACAGCCAGTAGTAGACAAAAAAGGCGACGCACACCGCCAGCGCCGGGATGCACCAGGCAAAGGCGGGGGACAGGTTGGTGAAAAACCAGGATATGCCCTTGACCGCCGCCTCCTGGAGGGTGGGCCGGGCGCTCGCCTCCGGGGCGGCGGTGAGAGATAATGCTTGTATCATTGCGGCCTCCATCGCGTGTTTGCGCGTTCGCGTTTTTATCCGTCCAATGGGACAAATGCCCATACGATTTTTATAATACTACGAATGGGCTGGAAAAGAAAGCCCTTTTTTCGTTTTGCACCACAACGGGCAACTCTTTTCAGCAGTCCGACGGGTTATGTGCGAAAACACAGCGGATTTTTGGCGCCGGTACACATTCACATTTAATTTACAACTGAACTATTGACAATTTCGGGGGGTGGTGGTACATTTACTTTAGCACTCAAAAAGGAAGAGTGCTAAACCCGTGGGAAGGAGGCGGCCACTTGGAGCTGTCCGAGCGAAAGAAGAAAATTTTGCGCGCCGTGGTGGAGAGCTATATCCAGACGGCGGAGCCGGTGGGCTCCAAGGCGCTGATGGAGCTGGCGGGGCTGAAGGTTTCCTCCGCCACCATCCGTAACGAGCTGGCCGACTTGACGGAGCGGGGCTATCTGGAGCAGCCCCACACCTCCGCCGGACGAATCCCCTCTCCCATGGGCTACCGGCTGTATGTGAACGAGCTGATGGAGGAGCAGCGGCTCAGTCTGGAGGAGACCCGCCAGATCAACGAGGCCCTCCACCTGAAAATGCGGGAGCTGGACAAGGTCATCGATCAGGCCGGACGCATGGTGTCCCAGCTGACCAACTACCCCGCCTTCGCCCTTACCGAGGGGGCGCGGCGGCTGACCATCAAGCGGTTCGATCTGATCCTGGTGGACGCCGCCTCCTTCATCGCCGTGGTGATGACGGATTCCAGCGTGGTGAAGAACAAGCTCTTCCGCCTGCCCGCCGAGCTGAGCGAGCCGCAATTGCAATTGCTCACCACTCTGCTCAACACCGCCTTCGTGGGCAAGACCCTGGACCAGCTCACCCCCGAGCTCATGCGGGTGGCCGAGCATGCGGCGGGAAGCTCCTATGGGCTCATCTCCCTGGTGGTGTCCTTCGCCATGGAGGTGCTGGACGAGCTGGAGAGCAGCTCGGTGTACACCGCCGGGGCCAGCCACATCCTGGACCACCCCGAGTACCAGGACGTGGGCAAGGCCCAGGCTCTGATGAGCTACCTGTCCGAGGACAAGGCCCTGGCCCAGGCCCTGGCCCTGCCCGCCTTGAACGGGGACGACACCAAAATTTTGATCGGCCCGGAGAACGTGGCCGACGAATTGAAGGACACCAGCGTGGTGCTGGCAAGCTATGACATTGGGGACGGCATGAAGGGGGTCATCGGCGTGGTGGGCCCCACCCGCATGGATTACGCCAAGGTGGCCGCCAAGCTGTCCTACGTGGCGGACGGGCTGTCCAAGCTGTTCGGGCAGCCGGAGCTGCCCCCCGGCACGCCGGAAAAGGAGGAATAAAGGTCAATGGCTGAAGAGAAGAAACAGGAAAACCTCATCCCCGAGGAGGATCTGGACGAGACCGCGGAGGCCCCCGGGCAGGAGGTTGTCGAGGAGACCGCCGAGGCTCCCGGGGCCGGAGACGTCCCCGAGGCCGCTGAGGAGACCTCAGAGCCCAAGGCAAAGGGGTTCTTCGGGAAGGGCAAAAAGGAGCCCAAGAAGGATCAGGGCCAGCTTTTGGCCGAGGCGGCGGACAAATATCTGCGGCTGGCCGCCGAGTACGACAACTACCGCAAGCGCACCGCCAAGGAGAAGGACAACGCCTGGACCGAGGCCAAGGCCCAGACCGTGGCGGCGTTCCTCCCGGTGTACGACAACCTGGAGCGGGCCCTCAAGCAGGAGACCTGCGACGAGGCGTACAAAAAGGGCGTGGAGATGACCATGAAGGGGCTCCAGGACGCGCTGACCAATCTGGGTGTGGAGGTCATCCCTGCCCTGGGCGAGACCTTCGATCCCAACCGGCACAATGCCGTCATGCACTGCGACGATCCCGAGGCGGGAGAGAATACCATCGTGGAGGTGTTCCAGCAGGGCTTTATGTGTGGAGACAAAGTAATTCGGTTCTCCATGGTCAGGGTCGCAAATTAACGCATCCCAATTTCACATTGTTAAAAATACACTTTCATATAACAGGAGGAAATCAATTATGTCCAAGATCATTGGTATCGACTTAGGTACGACCAACAGCTGCGTATCCGTCATGGAGGGCGGCGAGGCCGTCGTCATCCCCAACGCCGAGGGCAACCGCACAACCCCCTCTGTGGTGGCCTTCTCCAAGGACGGCGAGCGCATGGTGGGCCAGGTGGCCAAGCGCCAGGCCATCACCAACCCCGACCGCACCATCGCCTCCATCAAGCGTGAGATGGGCTCCGATTACCGGGTGCCCATCGACGGCAAGAACTACACCCCCCAGGAGATCAGCGCCATGATCCTCCAGAAGCTGAAGGCCGACGCCGAGAGCTACCTGGGCCAGACCGTCACCGAGGCGGTCATCACCGTCCCCGCCTACTTCACCGACGCCCAGCGCCAGGCCACCAAGGACGCGGGCAAGATCGCCGGTATGGAGGTCAAGCGCATCATCAACGAGCCCACCGCCGCCGCTTTGGCCTACGGCGTGGACAAGGAGTCCGACCAGAAGATCATGGTCTACGACCTGGGCGGCGGCACCTTCGACGTGTCCGTGCTGGAGGTGGGCGACGGCGTCATCGAGGTGCTGGCCACCGCGGGCAATAACCGCCTGGGCGGCGACGACTTCGACAAGTGCGTCATGGACTGGATGGCCGCCGAGTTCAAGAAGGCGGAGGGCATTGACCTCACCGGCGACAAGGTGGCCATGCAGCGCTTGAAGGAGGCCGCCGAGAAGGCCAAGATCGAGCTGTCCGGCGTCACCACCACCTCCATCAACCTGCCCTATATCACTGCCGACGCCACCGGCCCCAAGCATCTGGACCTGACCCTGTCCCGGGCCAAGTTCGACCAGCTGACCAGCCACCTGGTGGACGCCACCGCCGGTCCCGTGCGCCAAGCCATGAGCGACGCGGGCCTGTCCGGAAGCGATATCCAGAAGGTGCTCATGGTGGGCGGCTCCAGCCGCATCCCCGCCGTGCAGGACATGGTTAAAAAGCTCACCGGCAAGGAGGGCTTCAAGGGCATCAACCCCGACGAGTGCGTGGCCATGGGCGCAGCCCTCCAGGGCGGCGTGTTCACCGGCGACACCAAGGGCCTGCTGCTGCTGGACGTGACCCCCCTGTCCCTGGGCATCGAGACCATGGGCGGCGTGATGACCAAGCTCATCGACCGCAACACCACCATCCCCGCCAAGAAGAGCCAGGTGTTCACCACCGCCGCCGACAATCAGACCTCCGTGGAGGTCCATGTGCTCCAGGGCGAGCGGGAGATGGCCCAGTACAACAAGACCCTGGGCCGGTTCCACCTGGACGGCATCGCCCCCGCCCGCCGGGGAGTGCCCCAGATCGAGGTGACCTTCGACATCGACGCCAACGGCATCGTCAACGTATCCGCCAAGGACCTGGGCACCGGCACCGAGCAGCACATCACCATCACCTCCTCCACCAACATGTCCAAGGAGGACGTGGACAAGGCCGTGCGCGAGGCGGAGCAGTTCGCCGCCGAGGACGCCAAGCGCAAGGAGGAGGTTGACACCCGCAACCAGGCCGACCAGATGGTGTACCAGACGGAAAAGACCCTGGAGGAGATGGGCGATAAGCTGGACGCCAACGACAAGGCCAGCGTCCAAGGCCCCTTGGAGAAGCTGAAGGAGACCTTGAAGGGCAATGACACCCAGGCCATCAAGAACGCCACCGAGGAGCTCACCAAGGCATTCTACGCCGTCAGCGAGAAGCTCTACAGCCAGGCGGGCGGCCAGGCCGGCCCCGGCCCCGACATGGGCGGCGCGGACTTCGGCGGCCAGCCCCAGGACGGCGGCGACAACGTGGTGGACGCCGACTTTGAGGTCATGGATGACGACCAGTAAGAAGCGCGGGGAAGCGGCCGAATGTCCCGACCGCTTTGCAGCGTAACAACAACCTGAAGGGAAACAGCGGGGCGTTCTGCCCCGCATTTCCCGCATAAAGAGGTGAATCCATTTGGCGGATCAGAAACGAGATTATTATGAGGTGTTGGGCGTGGGAAAAACCGCGTCCGACGATGAATTGAAAAAGGCATACCGCAAGCTGGCCAAGCAGTACCACCCGGATATGAACCCGGGCAACGCCGAGGCGGAGGCCAAATTCAAGGAAATCAACGAGGCCTACGAGGTGCTGTCCGACAAGGACAAGCGAGCCAAATACGACCAGTTCGGCCACGCGGGAGTGGACCCCAACTTCGGCGCGGGTGGCTATGGCGGCGGCTTCGGCGGCTTCGATATGGGGGATATCGACCTGGGAGACATTTTCGGGTCCTTCTTCGGCGGCGGTTTCGGCGGACAGCGCCAGGCCAACCCCAACGCGCCCAAAAAGGGGGCGTCCGTCCGGGTCAGCATCACCATCAGCTTCGCCGAGGCCATGAGCGGCTGCGAGAAGGAGCTGAACGTGGGCCGCATGGAAAACTGCGAGTCCTGCGGCGGCACCGGGTGCGCCTCCGGCACCACCGCCGAGGTCTGTCCCGACTGCCGGGGCAACGGCCAGGTGCGCATACAGCGGGGGGGCGGCGGCTTCGCCTTCACCACCACCGCGCCCTGCTCCAAGTGCCGGGGGACCGGTAAAATTATCCACCAGCCCTGCCCGGACTGCCGGGGCAACGGCCAGGTGCGCAGGCAGAGGAAGATCAAGGTGCGGGTGCCCGCCGGGATCTACGACGGGCAGACCATCTCCATGCGGGGCCAGGGCAGCGGCGGGGCCAACGGCGGTCCCGCCGGGGACCTGCTGGTGAATGTGGCGGTGCTCCCCGACCCCCGGTTCCAGCGCGACGGGAACGACCTCTACATGGACCGGGCGGTGTCCTTCACCCAGGCGGCGCTGGGGGCCGAGCTGGAGATTGACACCATCGACGGTAAGGTCAAATACAACCTGCCCGCCGGGACTCAGCCGGGCACCGTATTCCGTCTGCGGGGCAAGGGCGCACCCAGCGTCAACGGGCGGGGGCGGGGCGACCAGTACGTCACCGTTCAGGTACAGGTGCCCACCAATTTGACCAGTCAGCAGAAGGACGCGCTGCTGGAATACGCCAAGACCATGGGGGAGGGAACGCCCGCCCCGGCCTCTCCGGTGAAGGACTTTTTTGCCGGAAAGAAAAAGAAAAAGGATAAATAAAACAGAGGACGAAAGCGGATTTGCTTTCGTCCTCTTGCTTATTAATTCGTTGCCTCCTCCAGCACCCAGGGAAGGGGCATCAGGAAATCCAAATCAAAATGGGGCTTCGGGAAATCCGGCGCGCCGTAGGGATAGCACTCGTGGCCGAACAAGACGCTGCCGCCACCCCAGGAAACAAACCCCCTTTCTTCCCCGCTGAGAATATGTCCCGCCAGACGATAGCTGAACTCATAGCAGTGCCCATCCTCCGTGGGGTACATCTCGCATACGTAGGTGGCCTTCCCGGGCGGAACGCCCAGCTTGTCCAGCATCTCCAGCACCGGGGCGGGCAGCGCTCTCTCATGGGCCAGCTTCAAAAAGTTCCGGCAGTCGCCGCAGTCACAGCCCCATTCCTCCGCCTGGGCATACCAGCGCTGTGTGAGCTCCAGGTTTACATCGGCCCGAAAGGGGCCCAAGTCCAGCGTCGTGATGATACACTCCTTTCAAAAGCGGAAATAAATAAACGGATTGTATTTGGAGCTGATGATGATAATAATACACACCCCGGCCAGGGCTAAATGGAACAGGTTGTTTGCCGCCAGCGCCGCCGGGGAACCGGATTCGCTCAGGCGGAGCTTTTTCGGCAGGGGCAGCATCCACACCAGGCCCAGCGGGAGGAAAAACAGCCCGTACAGCACGGACACGTTGGCCGCAATCATATCCACCCAGGGGGTGGGGCGGTAGGTGAACATCTGTCCCAGCGCCGCCAGCAGCCGGCTGAAATCGGTGAGGTTGAACAGCACCCAGCCCACCGTTACAAAGAACATGGCGTAGAGCCAGCCTGCAAATTTGGGCAGCTTGTCCAGCAGCCTGTGGAGCCACAGCTTTTCCGCCAGCAGCAGCAGGGCGTAATACAGGCCCCACAGGAGGAAATTCCACTGGGCCCCGTGCCAGAAGCCGGTGAGGCCCCACACGATAAGGATATTTAACATCCAGCGGCCCTTGCGTACCCGGTTGCCGCCGAGAGGGATATAGATATAATCCCGGAACCAACTGGACAGGGAGATGTGCCACCGCCGCCAAAACTCGGTGATTGATGCGGCAATGTAGGGATGGTCAAAGTTCTCCAGGAAGTGGAAGCCGAAAATGCGGCCCAGGCCGATGGCCATGTCGCTGTAGCCGGAGAAGTCAAAATAGATTTGCAGGGTGTAGGCCAACGCCGCCACCCAATACATAGCCGTGCCGTAAAGGGCTGGGTCCCCGGCGTAGATGGTCTCCGCCAGCGCCCCGGCGGCGTTGGCCATAATGGCCTTTTTCGCCAAGCCCTGGATGAACCGCCGCATACCCGCCGCCGCGTCGTCCAGGGTCTCCCGGCGGGTGCGGATCTCGTGCTCCACCGTCTGGTAGCGGACGATGGGCCCCGCGATGAGCTGAGGAAAAAAGCTGACGTACAGCAGAAGGTAAAAATAGCTGCGCTGTACCTTCACCTTGCCCCGGTATAGGTCGATGACGTAGGACAGGACTTGGAATGTGTAAAAGCTGATGCCAATGGGCAGGGTGATGGCCGGGAGGGAAAGCTTGCTCCCCAGCAAAAGGCCCAGGTTGTCCGCCGCAAAGTTCAGGTATTTGAACACAAACAGGTTGGCCGTCAGCAGCACCACGGTGACGATGAAAGCGTTTTTTTTGCGCGTTTGGTCCTCCTTCCAGCGCTCCATCAGCAGGCCGCCCACATAGGCCTCCATGGTGGCCAACAGCATCAAATCCAACAGCCGGGGCTCACCCCAGGCGTAGAAGATCAGGGAGGCCGCCAGCAAAACCCCGTTGCGCCAGGCCCGGTTATTCCACACAAAGTACAGCAGGAACACCAGGGGGAAGAATGCGTATACAAAGGGAAGCGTACTAAATACCATGGCTCAGTCCTCCAGCAGGAACTCGTCCATGAGGAAATAGTCGATGTTCCCGATCAACAGCACCTGGGTGATGTCATGCTCCTCCACGTAACTGGAAAAGGAGAACTTCTCGCCCATATATGCCTCATAATAGCGAAGGTCCACAGAATACGTGCGGTTGAAATGGGCCGCCAGCAGCTTGAGCACCGCGTTGTCGTAGGACTCGCCCAGGATCAGAATGTTCTCCCGGTCCGTCCGTCCGGTGGAGAAGGTCACCTCTCCGGCGTCCCAGCCGTAGAAGGCGCCGTAGGAGGGCTCGCCCCCCTGTCCGGCTAGAAACAGCTCCTGCGCGCCGTAATCCCCGGGCTCGCCGTTCACCGTGACCTCCATGCTCGGGAAATCATAGGGATAGGCATAAAAGGGCTCGCTGAACGCGGCGGCGGCCCCGGCTGCCTTGGAGCCGGAGAAGGTCCCCAGCTCCACCGCCTCCCCGACGGGGGACAGGGGGGCGTCCTCCGCCCCCAGAAGCTCCGCAAGCTGCTGGTAGCCCCGAAGGGAGCCGTCCAGGTTCCAATGGTGGTCGGTGCGGTAAAACCAGGCGCTGAATTCCTCAAAGCCGTCCACGGAAAAGCGGCCCAGGCGGTTCTGGGGAAGCTCCAGGCGGTCAAAGAGGTAGTCGCAGGCGGGAACCTTTTCCCCCGTCTCAAAATTGACGTCGGTGTCCTTCTCAATATAATAGACGTAAAAATCCAGCTCCGGATGGGCGGCAAAATAGCGGTTGAAGTTGTCCGCCTTGGCCTCCAGCCGCTCGGTCATGTCCTCCAGCGTCCGGACCGGGTAGGCGATGTACTGATTGAATACCAGCGTGTCCACGTAGTGCACATACCTTCCCTGTGCCAGAGACAGGATGGGGGCGGAAACCGCCCGCATATACCCTGCCGAGGTGAGATTGTACGCCTTTTTGTACACCTGGGCCAGCTGCACCTGGTCGGCCAGGGCCGCGTCCACGCTGTCCTGAAAGGAACCGTCCAGCCAGCCCTCCAGGGTGAGCGGGGCGATTTTTTCCGCATAGCGGTTTTCGTAGGTGTTGACCTCCTTGGGGAAGAACACCGTCCGCGCCAGCCCGGCCCCCAGCAGGACCAGAATCAGCCCCACAAACACGGCGTTGATTGCTTTTTTTGTCAAAGCCTTCCAACCTCCTTTGCGTAAAAAGAGCCTGTATCCAAAGCCTACCCGGCTGCGGATACAGGCCCCAGGTTTTTCAGCAGTCCACAGTGATGTTGTCTGTCCCGTGGGCTTCAAATTCGTCGATATAGGCATCAATGCGCTGGGTCAGCTCGTCGTAGTTGGTCTCGTCGATGGGCACGTCGTCCATGTCCCGCCGGGCCAGGTCCTCTGCCAAGATCTCAAAAAACACGTTGTTCTCATAGTCCATAATGGCCTCGTGGATGCCCCCTTCCGCGAAGGCCCGGGACGGGATGATCTCCCCCTGGTAGGTCTCGGCCAGGCTTGGCATTCCCTCCATGGCCGCCTTGGCAAACAGCAGGCTTTCCACCTCGTCGTAGTCCTTGAACCGGTCCTCCCCCCGGGTGGAGTTCAGAATCCAGTTTCCGATGTACACCATGTCCAGCAGCCGGCGAAGCTGCTTGCGCGTCAGTTCCAGTTCCATCCTTAGCCCTCCTTCGGCTGGTTCTCCTCTATATTATACAGAGCGATTCCCGGTTGTCAATGGGCATACTTGGTCCATCTCTCTTCCCCATGACCCGGCGGGAGAGGCATACCCGGCAATCTTCCATCATATAGTCAAGGCAGGAAACCATTTGACATACGGAGTGTGATACCGATGGAAGAATACAGAGGGGAAAATAAGATCGTGCTGCGGGGACAGACTGCGGGAGAGCCTGTCCGTTCCCATCAAAACCACGGGGTGGATTATTATGTCGTCCCCCTGCGGGTGCCCCGGCTCAGCGGGACGGACGATGTGCTCAACCTGGTGACGGCAAACCCCGACCCGGCCGTCTGGTCAACCGGACAGTGGGTGTCC
The DNA here is from genome assembly GCA_948469375.1 of uncultured bacterium. Classification (GTDB taxonomy): domain Bacteria; phylum Bacillota; class Clostridia; order Oscillospirales; family Oscillospiraceae; genus Enterenecus. Next base: position 47,309 of record CAOKLO010000013.1, read on the forward strand.
GTTCAGGGAGAGGTGCGCTCCTACAACAACCGCTCCGGACAGGGGAGCAAGCTGGTCATCACCGTGCTGGTGCGCTCCGCCCTGCCCGATCCGGTGGAGGAGGGGGAGAACCGGCTGATGCTGGCCGGGGTGCTGTGCCGCAAGCCGGTGGCGCGGCGCACGCCCCTGGGGCGGGAAATCTGCGACCTGCTGCTGGCCGTCAACCGACCCTATGGGCGGGCGGATTACTTACCTTGCATCGCCTGGGGGTCCCTGGCCGCCCACTGCGGGGGGCTGGACGTGGGCGACCGCCTTCGGCTGGAGGGCCGTCTGCAAAGCCGTCAGTACCACAAGCTCATCGACGGGGAGCAGGTGGCCCGGACCGCCTTTGAAATCTCTGTCATGAATTTGCTGTCCGAAGAGGAGGAGATTCAGGAATAGGCCTCGGGACAGACCTCCCGGATCTTGGCCCGGATGGAGCGCAGGTCGGCAAAGGTGTCCGGCTTTTTGGTGGGGTCCCGGAGCAGGGCGGCGGGGTGGTAGATAGCGGTATAGTACACGCCGTCCTTTTCCACCCACTGGCCGTGCTCCCGGGTGATGCGGTACTTGGGGTCGATCAGCCGCATGGCGGCAATGCGCCCCAGACAGACCACAATGCGGGGATGGAGCAGCTCCATCTGGTCCCACAGGTAGCCGATGCAAGCGTCCTGCTCGGTGTTCAGCGGGTCCCGGTTCTTGGGCGGGCGGCATTTGACGATGTTGGTGATGTAAAAATTTTTCTCCCGGCTCAGGCCGACGAGGGAGAGCATTTCGTCCAGCAGCTGCCCGCCCCTGCCCACAAAGGGTTCGCCCTGAAGGTCCTCGTTTTCGCCGGGACCCTCGCCGATGAACATGACCCGGGCGTCCTTCGGTCCCTTACCGAACACCACATTGGTGCGGGTGTCCGCCAGCGCGCACTTTTGACAGCCCATACAGCGGCGGTGTAATTCTTCCCAGTTTGGCATGGGTCAATCCCTCCTGTGATTTTTCTTTGGATATTCTACCATATTTTTTTCGTCCCGGCTATGGGATGTTTGGGAAATCTTCAGTTGACAACGGGAAAAATTCCGTGTAAAATTTCTTCATCAAGCTAAATTGACAAAGGCATCGACGAAGACCGCCCCTCACGGCGTCCGACAGAGAACGCGGGCCACCGACTGAAAGCCCGCTCCGGAAAGACGAGACGGCGCAACGCTTCCGAGCCGGCGGTTCGAACCTCCAACGGCGGGGGTGTAGGGCTGTCCGTCCTCCCCACGTTACCGGGGCTCGAGAGAGGTCCCTTGCTGGAGGGGCAACGCGGGTGGTACCGCGGAATTTATGAGTTGATTCCGTCCCGGACTGTACTTTTGTACGGTCCGGGGCTTTTGTTTTCCCTGCGGCCAAAAAACGAGCAATCAGGCGGAAAGGAAGGAAACGTTATGAAGTTCGTCACTGGCAAGAGCAAAAAGCTGACCACCTATCGGGAGATCGCGGAGGGCGGGCAGAGTAACCCCGTTACCGTCCACGGCGCGGTCCACTTACTGCGAGACATGGGCGGGCTGGCGTTCCTCACCCTGCGCATGGCAAGGGGAGCAGTCCAGTGCGTGTGCGCGCCGGACGTCCTGCCCGAGGGCTTGTGCGAGGAGTGTACCGTGGAGCTGTCCGGCATCGTGCGGGAGGAGCCTCGCGCCCCCGGCGGGTATGAGATCGCCGTGGAAGCCCTGACCGTCCTGTCCCGGCCCGCGGCGCCCATGCCCGTGGCCTTGGGCAAGGGCCCGCTCAAGCTGAACCTGGATACCGAGCTGGCCCTGCGGCCCGTCGTGCTGCGCCATCTGCGGGAGCGAGCGGTGTTCAGGGTGCAGGAGGGGCTGGTCCGCGCCTTCCGGGACTACCTTACCAAGCAGGACTTTACCGAGGTCCATACCCCGAAAATCGTCCACGCGGGCGCGGAGGGCGGCTCCAACATTTTCAAGCTGGACTACTTTGGAAAAAAAGCATATCTGGCCCAGTCGCCCCAGTTCTACAAGCAGACCATGGTGGGGGTGTTTGAGCGGGTTTTCGAGGTGGGGCCTGTATTCCGGGCGGAAAAGCACGCCACCCCCCGGCATCTGAACGAGTACACCGGCCTGGACTTCGAGATGGGGTATATTAACTCCTTCTATGACGTGATTGAGGTAGAAACGGGCTACCTCCGCCATGCGATGGAGCTGCTGGCAAAAGAATACACCGGAGAGCTGGAGCTGCTGGGCGCAGCGCTTCCCGACGCGGACAAAATCCCCTGCCTGCGCTTTGACGACGCCAAGCGGCTGGCCGCAGAAAAGTACGGCTACAAGATCCATGATCCCTACGACCTGGAGCCGGAAGAGGAGGTCCACATCGGCCAGTACGTCAGGGAGGAATTTGGCAGCGACTTCGTGTTCGTCACCCACTACCCCTCCAAAAAGCGCCCGTTCTACGCCATGGACGACCCAGAGGACCCCAAGTACACGCTGTCCTTCGACCTGCTGTTCCGGGGTATGGAGGTCACCACCGGCGGCCAGCGGGTCCACGACTACGCCCAGCAGGTGGCCAAAATGGAGGACCGGGGCATGGACCCGGCGGGGTTTGAGAGCTATTTGATGATCCACAAGCACGGGATGCCGCCCCATGGCGGACTGGGCATCGGCCTGGAGCGCCTTACCATGAAGCTGTGCGGGCTGGACAACGTCCGCTATGCCAGCCTGTTCCCGAGAGACAGGAGCCGTTTGGAGCCGTGATCTGCTTTTTCTTGTAAGAAAAAGCAGGCAAAAAGAACTTCAGTCCGTTACCGCCGTGGGCTTTGTCTAAAAGCTGCGTCGGAAACGATTGGACGAAATTAACTGGAGAAGGAGTGTTTTTTATGAAAGTCACAACGGAATTGGTGGACTATATCTCGGAGTTGTCCCGGCTGGAGCTGGAAAGCGATGAAAAGCTGGGCATAACCGCCCAGCTGGAGCAGATCATCGCCTATATGGACGTGCTGAACAAGCTGGACACCCAGGACGTGGAGCCCATGAGCCATGTGTTCCCGGTGAAGAACGTTTTGCGGGAGGATGAAGTCGAGCCGTCCCAAGACCGGGCCGAGCTTTTGGCGGGGGCGCCCGTGCCGGACCGGGAGGCGTTTCTGGTCCCCAAGGCAGTAGAGTAACTTACTTTTTCTTGAAAGAAACCGTGAGCAAAAGAACTTCAATTCGCGCCATTGCGGCAAGTATTGTACAATTTTCACACGACAACGAACGTAATTTAAAGATGGGGAGAATCAGAATATGGTACTGAGAGAGTTGACCGCTCTGGAGCTGGGCGCGGCCATCCAAAAGGGTGAGGTATCCGTAAAAGAGGCCGCCCAGGCGGCGCTGGACAGATTGTCGGCGCAGGACAAAGCGCTGAACGCTTTTATCACCGTTACGGGAGAGCAGGCGCTGGACCGGGCGGAGAAATTACAGGCCGGGGTGAAGGACGCCCAAAACCCTCTATACGGCGTGCCCATGGCCATCAAGGACAACATCTGCACGCGGGGCGTCAAGACCTCCTGCGCGTCCAATATCCTGGGCGGCTTCGCGCCCCCCTATGACGCCTCTGTGGCTGGAAAGCTGGCAGACGCGGGGGCCGTCTCCCTGGGCAAGCTGAATATGGACGAGTTTGCCATGGGGTCCACGTCGGAAACCTCCTTTTACGGCCCCGTCAAAAACCCCTGGGATCTGGAGCGGGTCCCCGGCGGGTCCTCCGGCGGAGCGGCGGCGGCTGTAGCGGCGGGTATGGGCTGGTACGCCATTGGGTCCGACACCGGCGGGTCCATCCGACAGCCCGCATCCTACTGCGGCGTCACGGGCATGAAGCCCACCTATGGCACCGTGTCCCGGTACGGGCTCATCGCCTACGCCTCGTCGCTGGACCAGATCGGCCCGCTGTGTCGGGACGCGGCGGACTGCGCCGCCGTCCTGGACGTGCTCCAGGGCCGGGACCCCAAGGACGGCACCAGCCTGGACGGGCAGTACGGAACCCTGCTCCGCAGCCTCACCGGGGACGTGCGCGGGTTGAAAATCGGCCTGCCCGTAGACTGTTACGGGGACGGTTTGGACGGGGAAGTCAGGGCCGCCGTCCTGGCTGTGGCAGATGTACTAAAGGCCCGCGGTGCGGAAGTGGTGGAGCTGTCCTTCCCTGTGATGAAGTACGTGGTCCCCGCCTACTATATCATTGCCGCCGCCGAGGCATCCTCCAACCTGTCCCGGTTCGACGGCGTGAAATACGGCTGGCGGGCGCAGGAGTATGAGGGACTGCACGACTTGTACTGCAAAACCCGCACCCAGGGCTTCGGTTCCGAGGTGAAGCGGCGCATCCTGCTGGGGACGTTCGTGCTGTCCTCCGGCTATTACGACGCCTATTACCGCAAGGCATTGCAGGTTAAGGCAGTCATCAAAGACGCCTTCGACAAGGCGTTCCAGCAGTGCGACCTGCTTCTTACCCCCGTGGCCCCCACCACCGCGCCCAAGCTGGGGGAGAGCCTGTCCGACCCGCTGCAAATGTATTTGAGCGACATATACACCGTGTCGGTGAACCTGGCGGGCCTGCCTGGGCTGTCCATGCCCTGCGGGCTTGACTCCAAGGGCCTGCCCATCGGGGCTCAGCTCATTGGGCCGCATTTTGGGGAGGGCACGCTTTTGAACGCCGCCCATGGGTTCCAATTGGATACCGGTTATCACAAACGGCGGCCGGGAGAAACTGTGCGCGGGGGCGCACACCGTGCGTCCCTAGCGGAAGGAGGCGAACCGGTATGACCTGGGAGACCGTCATCGGCCTGGAAACTCACGTGGAGCTGGCCACCAGGACGAAAATTTTCTGTTCCTGCACCACCCGGTTCGGGGGCGATCCCAACACCCACTGCTGTCCGGTGTGCACTGGGATGCCGGGGACCCTGCCCGTCCTGAACAAAAAGGTGCTGGAATTTGCCGCCAAGGCCGGGCTGGCGCTGAACTGCGATATCACCCGGTACAGCAAATTTGACCGGAAAAACTACTTCTACCCCGACTTGCCCAAAGCGTATCAGATTTCCCAGCTTTACCTTCCCATTGCCCGGGACGGCGCGGTTCCTATCCGCACCCAGGCGGGGGATAAAACCATCCGCATCCACGAGCTGCACATGGAGGAGGACGCGGGCAAGCTGGTCCACGACCCATGGATCGACCAGACCCGGGCGGATTACAACCGCTGCGGGGTCCCGCTGATTGAGATCGTCACCGAGCCGGACTTCCGCACCGCCGACGAGGTGATTGCCTACCTGGAAAAACTGAAGGAAACCCTGCAATACCTGGGCGTGTCCGACTGCAAAATGCAGGAGGGCTCCCTCCGGTGTGACGTGAACCTGTCCGTGCGCCCCATGGGTACAGACGAGCTGGGCACCCGCACGGAGATGAAAAACCTGAACTCCTTCAAGGCCATCGCCCGGGCCATCAGCTACGAGGCCAAGCGGCAGATCGAACTGATTGAGGAGGGGAAGCGGGTGGTCCAGGAGACGCGCCGCTGGGATGAGAACAAAGACGCCACCTACGCCATGCGCTCCAAGGAGAACGCCCAGGATTACCGCTACTTCCCCGAGCCGGACATTCCGCCCATTGAGTTGTCTGAGGAGTATTTGGAGAGCCTGCGGGCCGCTCAGCCCGAGCTGGCCGAGGCCAAGCGGGCCCGGTATCAGGCGGACTACGGCCTGCCTGAGTACGATAGCCAGATGATCACGTCGGACAGTGTGCTGGCCCGGTTCTTCGAGGACTTAGTGGTGCTGGGCACTCCCCCCAAGCAGGGGGCCAACTGGATCATGGGCGAGGTACTGGGGGCGTTGTCCACCCACGCTGTGGAGCCCCGCGACATGAAGCTCACCGCCCCCACCCTAGCCCGGCTCATCGCCCTGGTGGCGGAAGGGAAGCTGAACCGCAACACCGCCGTCAAGGTGTTTGAGGCCATTTTCGATACGGACGCGGATGTGGACGCCTACGTGAAGGAGCACGGCCTGGAGCAGGTCAACGACGACGGCCTGGTCCGAGCGGTCTGCGCCAAGGTATTGGAGGCTAACCCCCAGTCCGCAGCTGACTACAAGGGCGGTAAGGAAAAGGCCTTCGGCTTCCTGGTGGGCCAGGTCATGCGGGAGCTGAAGGGCAGGGCCAACCCTCAAAGCGTGAACGCCATTTTGAAAGAGCTGCTGTCGCAGTAAAGCGCCGCCGCCCAGGAAGGGCTTGACGCCCCGTCCCTGGGCGGCAAATGAATTTTGCAGGAAATCTACTTGCGTTTTCCAACAATTTTACGCCGCCATTCTCCTGATGTTTGGCGCTTTTCTGAAAATTGCCTATTCTAAAATGAAAATGACCCGCTTTCTCTTGCATTTTTGACACTTTTATTATATACTGCGGTAGAGTAATTTGAGAAAAGAGGGGATTCCCGTGTCCGAAATCTTCTATCACCTGCCCGCGCTGGCGCTGGCGGCCCAGCAGAGGTTTGAGCCCGGCCCCGTGGATCAGGCGCTCAAGGTTGTTGAGGCGGTCAACAGCTTCCTTAACAACATCTTCTGGGGCTGGCCCGCGCTGATCCTGCTGGCCTTCGTGGGTATTTTTATGACCTGCTGGACCAAGTTCTTCCAAATCACCCACGTCGGCCATTGGCTGAAAGAGACCATCGGCGCTATTTTCCACAAGGATGTGGTGGGCCACACCCAGGACAAGTCCATCTCCCAGTTCCAGTCCCTGTGCACCGCCCTTGCCGCCACCGTGGGCACCGGCAACATCGTGGGCGTGGCGGGGGCCATCATGGTGGGCGGCCCCGGCGCTGTGTTCTGGATGTGGCTCATCGCCTTCTTCGGCATGATGACCAATTACTCTGAGAACGTGCTGGGCATCTACTACCGCCGGAAGAACTCCGCCGGGGAGTGGTCCGGCGGCGCCATGTACTACCTGCGGGACGGTCTGGGCGCCAAGAAGGGCTGCAAAACCATCGGCATGGTGCTGGCGGTGGCTTTCGCTGTATTTTGCTTCCTGGCCTCCTTCGGCATCGGCAATATGACCCAGATCAACTCCATCTCCGGCAATATGAATACTGCCTTCGGAATTCCCACCTGGGTCACCGGCATCGCCATCGTCATCCTCACCGGGCTGGTGGTACTGGGCGGCCTGAAGCGCATCGCCTCCGTCACTGAGAAGATCGTACCCTTCATGGTCATCCTGTACATGGTGGGCTCCATCGTCATCTTCTGCTCCAACATCTCCATGGTGGGCGAGGTGTTCTCCGCCATCTTCAAGGGCGCCTTCGCCTTGAAGGCCGCCGGCGGCGGCGTGGTGGGCTACGGCGTCAAGCTGGCCATCGAGCAGGGCATGAAGCGGGGCGTGTTCTCCAACGAGGCGGGCCTGGGTTCCTCCGTCATGGTCCACTCCAGCTCCAACGTCAAGGAACCCGTGCGGCAGGGTATGTGGGGCATCTTCGAGGTGTTCGCTGACACCATCATCGTGTGCACCCTCACCGCCTTCTCCGTGCTGTCCTCCGGCCTGGTGGACCTGGAGACCGGCGTGGCCCTGGCCGAATATAACGGCGTGGCCCTGACCAAGGCCAATATGGTGAGCACCGTGTTCTCCATGCACTTCGGCTTTGCCGGCGCGGCCTTTGTGGCCGTATCCGTCATGCTGTTTGCCTTCTCCACCTGCCTGGGCTGGAGCCACTACGGAAGCAAGGCCTGTGAGTTTTTATTTGGGGAGAAAATTACAAGGGTGTATCAGGTGATCTTTGTGCTGGCTACCTTCGGCGGCGCGGTGATGGGCGAGAACCTGGCCTGGGACATCGCCGACACCCTCAACGGCATGATGATGCTGCCCAACCTGATCGGCGTGCTGGTGCTGTCCCCCATCGTGGTGAAGATTACCAAAAATTATGTGGACCGCAAGCTGAAGGGGAAGGACTTGGAGCCCATCCTGTCCAACTTCCCGGACATCCAGAAGGAGGCTGCGGAGGCCGTCGGACGGGGCGAGCGGTAGTTTCTTTTTCTCTCGAGAAAAAGAAACCGAAAAAGAGCTTTAGTCCGCCACCGGCGTGTCTATAACCGTCAGATTCTGCGGCAGCAACGAAACATTTGCAAAAAACGGTCGGGGATGTGCAAGAGCACATCCCCGGTTTTTTATCAGTTCTCATCACTATTAAAGCGTCACCACATGCCGCAGCCAGCCTCCCAGGCCCTTGGGGCGGACCGGGCAGGGCCTGTCCGGCAGCTCCACCAGGTACTTCCCGGAAGCGTTCACAATGGTGGTCTCTCCATATTCCTGGGTCCGGGGCAGATTGGTTCCATATTGCAGGTGGACGTGGCCGTGGAGGTGATAGCGGGGCTGGAGCTCGTCCAACAACGTCCGAAAGCAGGTAAATCCCCGGTGGCAGGGATCGTCCATATCCCCCAGCCCTTCGCTGGGCGAGTGGGTCACGAGTATATCCACCCCGCCGCGCTTGATCTGCCGCCTCAGCTTGAAGATTCGCCGTTTCATCTGCCGCTCGGTGTATTGGAGGGGGCTGTTGTTGTACTTCATGCACCCGCCCAGCCCTAAAATACGGTAGCCCTTGAACTCCACCACCTTTCCGTCGATGCAGTCGCACCCCTCGGGGGGCTGCTGCTCATAGCGGGTGTCGTGGTTGCCGTGGACGTAAAACAGCGGACGGTTGGCCATGGTCACCAGGAAGGTGAGATAGGACGACGGCAAATCGCCGCAGGAGATGATGGCGTCCGCCCCCTGCAGCTTTTCCACGGAGAAATAGTCCCACAGCCCCGGGTCCGGGGCGTCGGAGATCACCAGCAGCTTCACGGCTTTTTCTCCTCCTCCGGCGGGATTTTCTCCCGGGCCACCCCCAGCCGCCGCACGGTGGCCCGGGCCACCGGCAGCAGCTCCTCAAAGGCGGGCAGGCGGCCGTTTACCCGGTCGCACAGCCAGTCCATTTTCAAGATTTCCTCCATGCTCAGGTCCCGGAAGCCGTCGTTGATGATATTCCCCGCCTGGTCCCGGATGAACCGCTGGAAGGGCCGGATGGACCCGTTCCGGACGCCCTGGCGCAGAATCTCCGCCAGCGCCCGGATTCCCTCGGGCAGCTCGTCGCTCACCCGCAGGTCCACCACGCCGCCGCTCATTCCCCACCAGTAGTTGATGGCCTTGCTGCTGTCCTCCGCCAGCGGGATGGTCTTGGGGTCCCGGAGCATTTCACGCACGATGCGCACGTAGAATTCTCCCCAGTGCCAGCTGGGAGAGGCCAGCAGGGTCAGCTCCCCGTCTCCGCCCAGCCGGGCCAGGCCCTGGGCGCCGTAGGGCTGCTCGGCGATATAGTCCCGGTCGCTGACCAGATGAATTCCCTGCTCCTTGAATTCCGCGAGATAGTCCCCCGGCAGACAGTGCCAGCGCAGATCGATGCTGGCCTCCGGGTTGGTCAGCGCCGCCCCAAGGGCAAAGGCGTTGATGCTGGCGGGAACCCCCAGAATGGGGTAGCTGCCCACATAGCCGATCCGCCCGGTTTTGCTCATGGCCCCGGCAATGGCCCCGGTGATGAATTTTGCCTCATACACCCGGCAGTAGTAGGCCTTCACGTTGACATAGGGCTGGTCGATGGAGCAGTTCATAAACCGGACCTTGGGATATTTTACCGCCACCCGCAAAGTCGCGTCGATCAGGCTCACCGACGTGGTAAAAATCAGCTCCGCGCCGTCGCCCACGGCCTCGTGGATCACCGCCTCCGCCCCCTGAGATGACACGTTGTAGTAGCACTCCACGCTGACGCTGTCCTCCAGGGTCTGCTCCAGGTATTCCCGGCCCTTGTCGTGGGCGGCGGTCCAGCCGCTGGTCTCCGGCGTGCCCTGGAACAGGAACGCCACCCGCAGCCGCTTCCTGCCGCCGCCCAGCAGGGTGGACATGACGCTCTTCTTCTCCTCGACCTCAGCGGCGGGGGCCAGGCTCACCGCGATGGGAGCCGTTTCCGCGTGGACGCACAGCTCCTTCCAGATGGCCGTCAGCGTCTTGCGGTAATCCCCTTCGTTCATGGTCAGAAAGTCGTCGGCGGAGTAGAATTGCAGCCACCGCAAAAGCGCGTCCCCCGTGGTCAGGCCCAGGCTTCCGCCCCCCAGACGGTAGAAGCTGCTGCGAAACCCAAAATACCGCCCCTTAAATTTGCGCTGGAAATCCTCCGGCCAGTCCTCGTCCTTGGAAAAGCCCAGCGCCGCCTGGAGCTTCGCATAGCCCCCCAGGTCGCTGAAATGCACCCCCCAGGCCTTGCTGTGCTTGAAGAACTCCAAAAACTCCATATAGATCTGGGTCGTGGGGTCGCCGGACGCCTCCGGCATGAGCCGGATCACGTCCGCCTGAATGCTGGTCGAGCCCACGCTTTTGAGCACACTCACCCGCTTGTTTCCCTCCCGGACGTAGAACCGGCCCAGATATTCATAGCACTTAATGGCGTCATGGATGCCCTCGTCCAGCTGGGCGGAGCACAAATTGATCCATTTCATGGCGAACTCGGAGTCCGGGCTCATCAGGGGATAGAACCCGGGGGAAAAGGAGTTGCACCGAGCTGCCTCGGTGGAGCCCGCCACCAGGTAGATGGGGATGTCCATCACGCCCAGTCCGGACTGGGACAGCTGGAGCTTCTCTTCCCCCAGGGCCTGGATGTTGGGGTTGAGCCCCCGGTGAACACAGTTTTTATATTCCTTCTGGCCCAGCTTCAGGGCCTGCTGATAATATTGCACCGCTTCGACGTTTGGCATGAAGGGCCCTCCTTTCGATTTCTGTCAGAGGTATTGTATCAGACGCGGGGAGCGGGTGCAACGTTGCCTTTTGCCGAAAAAATGACTTGAGCAGGGATTTTTTTCTTGCATTCCGGCGTGCAACACAGGGGCGGTTATCCCTCCCCGATGGGAGGGATAAAAAAATGCAACACACAGACAAGTACAAGCTGAACCTGATTGAAAAGGACGACGTATTTTCGCCGGACGCGCTGAACGACAACGCCCGGTCCACGGAGAGCACCACCTATCTCGGCGAGATCGCCGCCAAAGCCGAGATCGCGGCCCGTCAGGCCCTGGAGGGCCGCGTCACGGCGTTGGAAGCACACCACACCGCTGTTGGCATATATCGGGGGGACACGACCCCCGGTGACGAGACGTGGCGGGCCATTTCACTGGATTTTACCCCGGAGGTAGTGATCCTCCAACTTGTGACCTCAGGCAGCTGCGCAATGGTGGTTCGAAATTGCGGTCTGAACGCGCTGGAAATCATTGAAAACGGTTTCCAGGTCCGCAATGTTTTCAATGGCGCCAATTACAACAATCAGACTTATCAATACATTTTTGTGGCCCTGGCGTAATGATGAAAAAAGGACCCCCGGGAATCCCGGGGGTCCTTTTTTGCTTGGGTCAATTTCTATACGTCTGATCAGACGTTCTGGTCGTAGCAGACGTAGATGACCTCAACGGACAGGTTGTCGCTGCTCAGCACGCAGGAGACCCTCACAGGTACCTGGGTGGTGATGTTGTTCAGCGAGCTGGCCTGGTTCAGGGTACCCAGGTCGGTGATGCCCGGCCAGTAGTAGCCCAGAGGCGCGGGAGCGCCGGTGGTGTTCAGGTTGACCACCTTGGCGTCGCCCACCCGGTACAGAGCGCCGGTGTAAGTGGTCTTGTTGGTGAAGCTGTCGCAGATGGTGGCGGTCTGAGAGTTCATCGTCGTAGCGATGTACTCGTGCTCATCCACAATACCTTCCGCAAAACGGTGGGTAGTGCCATTTGCAGCGCCCTCAGCGACCACGTCCACGGAGTAAATGGGCTGGCCGTCGGTGGCCTTCAGGCCGGTGTCGGTCAGGTTGTAGAACTGGTCGTGGTTGTCGGGGGCGTTACCGGTAGCTCCCTGGGTGCCGCCGTTGGCCACGATGGTGGCGCTGTTACGGGAACCCACAGCAGCACCGTCGTCCACCAGACCCTGGATCCAGTACTCGGCGCGCTCGCCGTCGTTGTACATGGCGAACTTGGTGGCGTCCTCACCGTAGGCGTTCACCAGCAGCGGGGTGGCGTTGCCCACGTAGTACAGGCTGCTGCCAACGCCGGTCACGGCGGCGGCGGGCAGGAACACCACGTCGGCCTGCTTGGGCGTGCCGGTGTTATCCTGGGCGTACACGTAGTCGCTCATGGTGAAGTCCACCATGGTGGCGTACTGGGTGCCGGTGGTGATGTAGCTCAGGGAGGCGGGAGCAGTGCCGTCCATGTCGATGGTGACCTTGCGGTTGCCGCCCAGCAGCTCGCTGATGCCGTTGTACACCTTGATCTTCTGGGTGTCGGTGCCGGTGCCGCTGACGATGATGAACTTGGTGGCCTCGGTGAAGAACAGCGGGTCGGTGGCGGTGCTGTCGCCGTTGGCGTCGGAGCTGGCCAGCTTCGCGCCGATCCTTACGTCGGTGCTGGTGATCTCGATGTCATTCGGGAAGATGGCGGTGGCGTTGCCGGTGTACACGGGGACAGGCAGGTTGGCGGGATTCTCAGTGGCGTCGCTCATGGCGTTTCCGCTGACCGCCCAGCCCTTGTACTTGCCGGCCTGTACGCCGGTGTAACCAGCAGTACCAGGCGTATTGCCCATGTCGCCGCGATAGGGGATGCCAATGTTGCTGGCGCCGATGTCGGTGATCGGAGTCATGGCGGCGTTGAAGGTGGAGCTGTTATACTTGGTGACGTCCTTGGTGACCATCTCGCCGTCCAGGTTCACGCCCACCATACGGTAGGTGTACTGGCTGGTGCCCAGCTCGGAGCGGAAGTCCATGTAGGTGCCGTAGACGTACTCGGTGCCCATGATGGGCTCAGCGCCGATGTAGTTACCCTCGGCGTCCAGGTAGAACCGATAGGTCATGGAGCCGTAGGTCTGATCGTTGGCGGTGGCGTTGGTGCTCTGCTGGGGAATGCTGTTGGCCTGCACGGTGTTGTACAGCACGGACTGGTCCAGCTTGGTGCCGTCGCTCAGGATGACCCAGCCGGTGCCGGGGACATTCATGGTGTGGTTGTGATAGCTGGAAACCACGCCCTCCTTGGTGGCCACGGCGCCCAGCAGGAAGTAGGCCTTGGACACATCGGTCGCAGCCTGGTTGGTGACGGTAGCAAGAGCAGTGGCCTCGGCGCTGGTGGCGGGCACATTGCGGCGGCCGCCGTCGGCCACGGCGCCCTGGCTCCAGGTGCCGGTGATGTGCCAGCCGATCTCGTTGGCGCCCAGAGTCTTGGTGGAGTCGCCCACCAGGGCCGCCTGGGCGATGTAACCGGTGGTGTTCAGAATGTTGCTGGCGGTCAGGAAGTCGGTGCCGCTGGTCACGGTGCTCACATACTTGAAGGAGCTCACGTTGTCCACGGCAGTGATCTTGGAGCTCTGGATGTTCAGCTCAATGACCAGGTCCAGCACGTTCTCGCCATTCACGTTGGTGGTGTTGGAAATCAGCTTGTACAGGCTGTTGGGGCTGGCGGTAGCGGCGTTGCTGGTGTCGGTCCCGGTGCCGGCCACACCGCTGCCAACCTTGGTGGCCGCGTGGGTCCCAGTCTTGTGGGAAGCAGTCATCCGATCGAAAGCAGTGTTGAAAATGGTGCTGGTGCCAACCATATCCGCACCCTTCACGGCGGTGTTCAGTGCGGGGTGATTCTCACCGGAGACAGGTTCTATGCCGTCGGGGTCAGTCAGGTCAGTGTTGGCGGCGTAAACGACCTTCTCAGACTTCACCTTGTCGAAGGAGGCGTACACGGTGCGGGGGTTGTCCCGGGTACCCTGCTTGGTGCCGTCGTTCTCGCCGCCGTTGTACCAGAACTTGGTGTTATGGC
>CAOKLO010000014.1 GCA_948469375.1 uncultured bacterium
CTGTTTTTCCTTATTATCTACAGGCGGCACGTTCTTGTCATAAGTTTTTAAACAGTCTCTAACGGGCAGCGTTTTCTCGTTTACAATAAGTAGCAGTATAGTCGACGCACTTGAAAAGCGCCAATTGGCGATTCAGTCCCTAAAGTACAGGTTTCAGCGTAAATTTAAGAAACAGCGAGGGACCGCTGGGGCTGACGCCCCAGCGGTCCCTCATCAGATTCAGAAAATGTTCAGCAAATCGGAGAAGGATTTGAGACTGTAATCCTCCAGCCCGCAGCCCTTGGCGTCGCCGAATAATGCCAAAGCCATCATTCCAGCCGCTTTGGCCGCCTCAATGCCCGCCTTGGCGTCCTCCACCACCGCACAGTTCGTGGGATCGACGCCAATCCTTTTCGCGGCAACCAAGAACACCTCTGGGTCCGGCTTAGACCGGGTGATATCGGCGCCATCAGCAACGGAATCGAAGAAGCCATCTAAGCCAATCTGCCTAAGAATGAATTTGGTATTTTTACTGGACGAAGCGGCAGACAACTTATAGCCGCGGCTACGCAATTCAGCCAAGGTGTCTTTTACCTCGTCGGTCAAGTCCGCAGGACCCATGCTTTTCAGCAGTTCCCGATAGACGCCGTTCTTCTCAGCAGTGAAGATCTCTTTCTCCTTTTGAGTATACTGTTTGTCCGACCGCTCCAGGATGATATTCAGACTATCCATGCGGCTGACGCCGCGCAGGCGGTTATTAATCTCCTCGTCAAAATAGATACCCAGCCGGTCTGCCAAAGTTTTCCACGCCTGATAGTGAAATTTGTCCGTAGAACAGATGACCCCATCCAGGTCAAACAAAATCGCTTTACACAGCACAGATGCAATCAACTTCCAATCATTTGTTGTCCTTCCTCCTTTGATTCTGTCGAGTCTAAGGAGATTTTTCCTTCTAAAAACTTCCGTACAAAGATGAGCGCCGCTCCAACAGCCAGTCCGTTTTCCTCAATATTGTCCAATCGAATGCTAAATTGTTCATTGCGCAATACCGGGTGTTCCCTGACCTTTTCCTCCAGCATTTCCAGCTCACCCCGCATATAACGCGCCAGCTTTCCACCAATAATGACATCCAGGTCCATACTCAAAATGATGATGCTCAGCGCCCGGGCAAAACTGGTCAAATAATTCTCCCAGGCTGTTTGGAGTTTATGATCCTGGCCCTTTTTCGCAAAAAAAGCATCCAAATCTCCATCTGCGTATGAGGACAGGTTGGACAAAGCGCAATAGGCGGTCCAGCATCCCTTTGCCCCGCAAAAGCATTGTTTGCCGTTTGGGTCCAAGGTCATGTGGCCAAATGCCCCCGCCTTGCCGCTTCCCCGGTAAATATGACCTTCTAAAATAATAGCTCCTGCCACGCCGTCGTCAGTCACCACAATATAAACAGCATCCGCATTGGCCTGATCGCGCCAGATGGCGCCAAAGCCGGCGGTATTCGCTCCGTTTTCGATATAAACATCATAGTCAAAATGCCGCTTGATGTTGTCCAAAGGCTCATTATAAAGCCCCAATACAGTGGCCCGCTCGATCACATTTCCGTTGAAAGACACCTCGCCGGGGAAAGCGATGCCCACCCCCAGCAGGTTCTGTACCTTCGGCTCATGACAGATGATGTCCTTAATATGGGTGTTGATAGCCGTCCAGTAGGCTGGCGTATTCTCATAGTTCAGCCGGTGCGTCTCGCTGAACACCACCCGTCCTTTCATGTCGATAATCACAATTTCAACATGATGGGGGCGGATTTCTACCCCTGCGGCGTGGAGGGCCTGGTATGAAAAAGCAATTTTTCTGGGCTTGCGTCCGCCGGAGGATTTCAGGGCTTCACCGTCCGTCAAGATACCATGCCGCCGAAACATCTGCACGCCCTGAGTGATGGTGGGAGAACTGAGATCAAGCATCTGCTTTAGCTCCGTCTGTGTTAGTTCTCCCTCCCGGTAGAGCAGCTGGAGGATGCGGATCTCATTTATGCGTTTGACAGCCATTGTGTTCAGCCGTTTCCCCGTCAAAAAGTCCTTCTCCATTGTCCTGAACCTCTCCCTTCTACACCTGCGGAGTTCTTTTTATTATATCAAACGAATCCCCCCATTACAAGTTTTGCATCTTGGAACTTTCAGTTCAACTGATCGCCTGCGTATAGTTTCTGGCCTGTCCCCGCTTGATTTCGCGGTGACGATTGACAAAATACAGGACTAAATCAGCCACCACCATACAGGTGTTCAGCAAATAGAACCAGACTGCCAGGTCCCGGGCAAAAAACAGCTTGTGAATCATGCCAAAGAAGTACGCCAGCACGATCATTCCTTGAAACAATAGGTTTTTCCCCTGGGTGGAGCGGGTACGAACGCTGTTGTAAAGGTTGATGGGCCAGGCAAAACCGAAGCAAACAATCATCAGGATCTCAAAAACCGGCACAGTACGCTCCTTTCCCTATAACGGAGTGTCCCAGAGCCCTGCGAAGGGGTCTACCGGGCTGACACCCTTAAACGGACTGCGGCCCAGCAGCTTCTCCACCACAGCGTCCACCGTAAAATCGTTGCAGGTATAGGCATTGATATAAGTACGCACCATGGGCACATCCACCAGATGATACGGATTGGAAAAAGAGAGGAACAGCGTAGGCACATCCAGAACATATTTGGGGGAATCCTCTCCCAGAAAATCGTCCCACACCAGGCGGATGGTGGTCTGATTGCTTCCAACCTTCATGTTGGCAAAATAGATCACGAGATCTGTCTCCGCCTTGAATTTCTCCAGCGTGGTCCCGCCGCCGGGATAGGGGCAGTCGTCAAACCAGCGAACGTCAAATCCTTCCTGCTCCAACAGCGCTTTGAACCGCTCCGCCTCTGGAAGGTACGTCCCTTTTTCCAGCCGTTCGTTGGTACACTGAATGAGCTTAACATGGCGGTACTTCTCTGGCTTCAGGGGCAGCAGATTTTCCTTATCCTTGACCAAGGTAACGCTCCTGTCCGCTACCTCACGACCCCATGCCAGGTGCTCCCCGCACCGCAGCACTTTTTCCAGTTCCTCTACCGGGGCAATGGCCTGCTTTTTGTGCAGGCCCAGGCTGGCTTTCAGTGCCAGGATGCGCGTCACTGCCTCGTCCAGCCGCTCATGGGTGAGGATGCCGCCTTTGAGGCCGTCCAGCATATAGCCAATGTCCTCTTTCTGGTCAATGGTAAACAGGAATATGTCTACGCCATTGGCAATGGCCGTGGGCACGGCTTTGGCCCGGGGCATGGAGCAGGTGAAGCCCACCATTTGGGTGGCGTCGCTGACGATCACACCGTTAAAGCCGAATTTTTCCCGCAGGACACCCATATTCAGCTCCCGGCTCAGGCTGCCTGGAAGGATATCCTCATCCCGGATGCCTGGGTTGATGTCACGGGTTACCGCCGGCTGGCGGATGTGGGCGGACATAACGGTCTGAGCCCCATGGTCGATCAGCTCTTTGTACACCCGTCCATAAGTGGCATACCACTCCCGCGCCGACAGACTGTTAACCGTACTCATCAGGTGCTGGTCCCGGTAATCCACACCGTCTCCGGGAAAGTGCTTGATGGTGGTGGCCACATGATGCTCCCGGCAGGCGTCCATATACCGTTTGGCCATGGCGATGATGCGGTCCGGATCGGAGCCAAAGGTGCGTACATTGGTGATGGGGTTTTCCGGGTTCCGGTCAATGTCGATGATGGGCTCAAAGGTCCAGTTAATACCGCAGGCCACGCCCTCCCGGGCCGCCACCTGTCCCAGCTTGTACTCCATCTCCGGGTCATTTGTAGCCGCCGCACCCATCGGGCTGGCAATATAGGTGCCGTCAGTAAGACCGCCGTTTCCGCCGCTCCCACCCCGCTCCAGGTTACAAGCAATCAGCAGCGGTACCTTTGCACGCTCCTGTAGGAGCCGGGACACCTCGTTCATCCGCCGTCCTGTAAAGGGCCGATACATCACGCCGCCGGGAGTCACTGTTTCAAACAGCTTCAAAGGGTCCGCCCCAGGGCGATCCCAGAGGATGTCGCAAAAAAGCTGACCCACCTTTTCTTCAATTGTCAGATCCGCCAGGGTCTCTTGCACCCAACGGCAGCCCTCATCATCCAGGTAAAAAGGCTTTGCTCTCAAATCGATCATATT
The DNA here is from genome assembly GCA_948469375.1 of uncultured bacterium. Taxonomy (GTDB): domain Bacteria; phylum Bacillota; class Clostridia; order Oscillospirales; family Oscillospiraceae; genus Enterenecus. The sequence continues at coordinate 4,165 of CAOKLO010000014.1, forward strand.
CTATCACCTGCTGCCCATTTCTTAGTCTTTGTTACGCATACGGTCGTAGATCCGCTCGCTGTAGACGTCCAGGATCACCGCCACCAGAATGATAACGCCCTTGGACACCATCTGCCAGTAGCTGTTGACGCCCATCAGATTTAGGCCGTTGCTGATCAGGCCGATGACCAGGCATCCGAACAGGGTGCCCACTACAGTGCCGCTGCCTCCGCCCATGGGTGTGCCGCCGATGACCACCGCGGCAATGATGTCCATGACGGTGTCCCCGCCCAGGCTGGTCTGCGCGCTTCCCACACGGCCGCAGCTGACCAGCGCGGTGATGGAAATCGTAAATCCCAGCACCATCCCCACCTTCAGGCGGGTCTTGGCCACGTCGATACCCGATACTCGAGCGGCCTCGCTGTTGCCGCCCACGGCGATGACATCCCGGCCGAATTGTGTACGTTTGAGGATCACTGCGCCTACACAGATAAACACCAGCATGAGGATAACGCAAAATGGAATCGGTCCCACATACCCCTGGCCCATAAAGATAATCGTGCTGTTCAGGTTCCCGATGGGGGTGCCATTGCACAGCAGCATCATGGCGCCGCGGTAGATCTGCTGCATGGCCAAGGTCACCAGGAAGGGAGCCAGTCCGAATTTTGTGATAATCGTGCTGTTCCACATGCCGCAGCCCACACCCACCAGGATGCAAACCAGAAGGATCACGATAAACGGCATTCCGGCTTGGCTCAGCAGCCCGCTGACAATGCCCACCAGGCACATGGTATAGCCGGCGGACAAGTCTACACTGTCGCTGGCCAGCAGCAAAGTATATCCCACGCCGATGATGCAGTTAGCGCTGATTTGCCGGGCCAGGCTCACCATATTACCTGCCGTCAGGAAGGTCTCCTCCATCACGGCCAGCACCACTGCGAACACCAATACTAGCGTAAGGGCGCGGTTTCTCAGGAAAAAGATCAGGATATCATCCTTTGACCAAGATTTTTTCGCCGTTTCTTGCTTTCCCATCGTTTTTCCTCCTCAACGGCCGGCGGCAACGCCAAACATTTCGCTCATAACTTCATCGGACGTGGTCCCGTCGCAGCGGGTGTGCTCTCCCACAATCCGGCCCTCCCGCAGCACCAGCATACGGTCGCTCATGCCCATGACCTCCGGCAGGTCGCTGGAGATCAGCAGGATGGCAAGGCCCTGGGCCGCCAGAGTGTTGCAATATTCGTATATCTCCTGCTTGGCACCCACATCTACGCCGCGGGTCGGCTCGTCCATAATCAAGACCTTGGGCTTGGTCAGCAGAGCGCGTCCTACCATGACCTTTTGCTGGTTTCCGCCGGACAGGGACCAAATTGGCATCTCCGGTCCGGCTGTTTTTACGTGCAGTGTTCCGATCATCTCCTGAGCGTCTCTGTTTTCCTGCCTCAGGTCAATAAAACCGCCTTTGCAGATACGGTACAGGTAGGCCAGGGTCATGTTCATCTTAACGTTCATTTTCCGATTGACGCCTCGGCGGAGACGGTCCTCCGTCACCATGGCAATCCCGTTGTCCAGAGCATGGCGGGGCGTCTTATTCGCAACCGTCGCCCCGTCCAGCAGGATCTCGCCGCTGTCTACCGGCTCGATGCCATAGATGCCATCCATGATTTCTGTCCGGCCGGCGCCCACCAGACCCGCGAACCCCAGGACTTCTCCGGCCCGCACCTCAAAGCTGATATCTTTGTACTTGCCGGCCTTGGTCAGGTTTTTCACCTGGAGGACTACTTTCCCCACCGACGCATCCAGCTTTGGATAGATATTGCCCACCTTGCGGCCCGCGATGTCGTTGATGAGCGTGTCCATGGTCAGGTCCCTCACGTCCCGGGTGCTAATGGAGTGCCCATCCCGGAAAATGGTGACCCGGTCGGCCACCTCAAAGACCTCCTCCAGCTTGTGGCTGATGAAGATGATGCTGGTTTTCCGGGCCGTCATATTCCGCATGACCTTATAGAGGACCTCCACCTCGCTCTCACTCAGGGCGCTGGTGGGTTCATCCAAAATAATGATCTTGGGGTCGTAGCTGATTGCCCGTCCAATTTCCACCATCTGCATCTGAGCGGTGCTGAGGGTCTTTACCTGAGCTCTGGGGTCCACTTTGATGCCGTAATCATCGAAGAGTTTCTGTGTGGCCTTCACCGCCAGCTCCGGCTGGTACAGACCCCGCGGGGCAAAACGCTTGACCCTGCCAATCCATACGTTGTCGGCCACAGTCATGCTGGGCACCAGGCATAGCTCCTGATGCACCATGCTGATGCCCTGCATCAGCGCGTCATAGGGGGACCGGGGCGTATAGGGTTTCCCAAACAGGGTCATTTCCCCGCTGGTGGGCGTATGAATTCCCAGAAGGCACTTCATGAGGGTGCTCTTGCCGGCGCCGTTCTCGCCGGCAAGAGCCATGACCTCTCCTTCCTCCAGGTCAAAATGTACGTCCGTCAGCGCGTGGGTCGAATAGAAATTTTTGCAGATGTTATTTGCCTCAAATACTTTCATGCCGCTCACTCACATTCCCGCTTGATTTTGCACGCTGCCAGTTACGCCATGCCGGCATCCTCCAGCATCTGCTTATAGGTATCGGCCAGAGCCATCTGGTAGTAGCCCTCGACAGTCTCGTTCTTGCTGGCGCTGGCCTCGCCCTTCACTGCGGAGCCCACACGTTCAATGGCCTTGTCCGCCATAGCTTTCATGTTCATCATCACCGTGCCAGTGAGTGTGCCGTCCTCCAGCAGGCCCTGTCCCACGTTGCTCAGGTCCACGGAAAGGATGATAAAGTCAGCAGGGTCCTTGCCTGCGGCCTGGATGGCGCTGATGATGCCGCCTGCCATATCGTCGCTCATCGTGACAAAGCAATTCAGGTTCGGGTTGGCAGTCAGCGCATCGGAGGCGATGCTATTGGCTTTCGTGGCATCGTACTCGCCGTACAGATCCACCAGCACATGGATGCGGTCAGCATTGGCGCCCTTCAAAGCGCTGTCATACAAGCCCTGATAACGGCTCTCCACCGCAGCGTTGCCGCTGGTACCACGAACGATGCACATATTCAGCTCAGCATCGGCATTCTTGTCAAGGTAATTGTTGAGATATTCGCCCTGAGCTTTCCCGGCTTCCTCGTGATTGCCGGCCAGGTAGACATAGTAGTCGGACTCATTGGCGGCGATTGCGCGTCCACAGATGATGACGGGGATGTTGGCGTTGGAGGCATAGCTGACAGCCGCCGCGCTGCCCTCGCCGTCGCAGCCCATAATGACCACAGCGTCCACCTTTTGATTCACCAGGCTCTCCATGTTGCTCATCTCAGCGCTGACGTCGCTGTTGCTGTTTAGGGTGACGTACTCATAACCAGCTTTATCACAGGCGGTTTCGAACAGGGTCTTCATCGTAGCCATTGTGCTGTCAAAGCTGTTGAGCACAAAGCCCACTTTTATGGTCTCTTTGCCGGGACTGTTGGAGCTGTTGGCGCCGCCGGTCTCGTTGCTGCACGCGGCAAGGCTCAACGCCAGAGCCAATGCCAGAACAAGCGCGAATACTTTTTTCATTTTCAGAATCTCCTCACATATTTTTTTAGGCAGATGTCGGCTGCCCGTCCCCGTCAAAAGCGGCTATATTGCAAACATCTTTTGCAAAAGTCGCTTTCTTTATGTTCAGTATACTGCTTGCAAAAGTTTTGTCAATATGTTTTGTAAAAGTCTGTAACAAAGCACAAAACTACATGATTTATTTTGTGAATTGTGTCAAAACATATTCTGCTCACACACAACCGCCGCCTTGGCCACATCTATGGACAGGGCCGGTACCAGCTTCCAGCCATAGAAAAAGATGTACGGTTTCGCCGAAACCGTACATCTTTTCTGTTATTTTAACTGCTTCGCCAGCATCTCGGCATGTTTCTGAAGAATATCCGGAGATGGATAATCGAGCCCTTCCTCTACTGCCTCATCCGCTATGATTAGCGCAAGATAACGGGGTAAAAGCTGCCGTTTTTTTCCGTACAGCTGTTTTTTCAATGCGTTCCGGCCACCCAGAAGTTTGGCTGCCTCCGTGCGCTGGGCCAGTTCCTCCGGGGCCTCTGTATAACGGCCCAGATAGCCTTCCCGACCAATGAGATAGACTGCCATAGCGGTAGTTGGTGCCTCCTCCGGCAGCAATTGCTCCAGCAGCTCCGCTATCCTGCGCTTCTGAGCCTCTCCATAGGGGAATGCCCAACGGTCATAGCGGTGGGCATCTGCCTTCTGCTGCTCAGGCGACCTAAATGCAAACAAACTCATAATGCTCATAAATAACTGTTCCCCCCTTTTATTTTGACCTCAATAACATAAATAACATAAAAACTCTAAATAAGCAAATCCAAAAACTGAACAAATTTTTCCCACACTAGATGCAGTATACAACATCCCGTTAAACATTTGACCACAATATATCCGCTGAGCTTTGTGCAAAATACAATATTTGCTCATTTTTAGATTAAAAGTCATAATGTGTTGATTTACTGTTGAAGTGCGTCGAGACCTTTCGACCTTTCGCGCTTCAACAGTAAATCAACAATCGCACACTTGCAATATTCTAAGAAATGTGTTATTATTAAACGAATTTTTGCCCACTGGGCTTACACCTCACAAGAAGGGAACGATTTCCATGTCAGGACATTCCAAGTGGCATAACATCCAAAAGACCAAGGGCGCGGCCGATGCCAAGCGCTCCCAAGCCTTCACCAAGATTGCCCGCGAGATCATCGTGGCCGTCAAAACCGGCGGCTCCGGCGACCCTAACAACAACTCCCGCCTTGCCACCGTCATCGCTAAGGCCCGGGCTGCCAACATGCCCAACGACAACATCAAGCGCACCATCGACAAGGCCGTGGGCTCCGGCAACGCCAACGATTACGAGGCCATCACCTATGAGGGCTACGGCCCCGGCGGCGTGGCCGTCATTGTGGAGACCCTTACCGACAACCGCAACCGCACTGCCTCCGACGTGCGCCACTACTTCGACAAGTTCGGCGGCAACCTGGGGGCCACCGGCTGCGTGTCCTGGTCCTTTGACCAGAAGGGCGTGCTGGTCATCGAGCGTGAGGATTTGGACGAGGAAGTGGCCATGATGGACGCTCTAGACTGCGGCGCGGCGGATTTTGAGGCCGACGAGGACTGCTTTACCGTCTACACCGACCCGGACGCCTTCGCCGCCGTGGTGGCCGCCATGGAGGAAAAGAGCTATGTGTTCGCCTCCGCCAAGGTGGAGATGGTGCCCCAGAACTACGTCACCCTGTCCGACGAGAAGGACGTTAAAAATATGGAAAAGCTCATCGACACCATGGAGGACAACGACGACGTCCAGAACATCTGGCACAACTGGGATGAGTAAAATAATTCCCCTGCCGCACAGCGGCAGGGGAATTATTTATTTACCCAGCTCGGCGCCCCGCTTGTAGGCGGCCAACACCGCGTTGATGGCCGCAGAGCGCAGACCGCCCCGCTCCAGCTCCGCCACACCGGCGATAGTGGCCCCCCCTGGGGAGCACACCTCGTCCTTGAGCTGGCCTGGATGTCTGCCCGACTCCAGCACCATGGCGGCGGCTCCCAGCACCATCTGGGCGGCGTACTCCATCGCCTGCTTTCGGGGCAGGCCCGCCATCACCCCGCCGTCCGCCAGCGCCTCAATATAGGGATAGACAAAGGCCGGACCACACCCCGCTACTGCGGCAAACTGGTCGATCAGGCTTTCAGGCAGGCGTTCCACCCGGCCCGTGGCGGATAAAATTTCTTCCACCCCCTGAATATAGCCCTCCGCCGCCTCTCCGGCACACAGGGCGGTCATGCCCTTGCCAACCGCCACACAGGTATTGGGCATAATTCGGATGACCGGAACATAGTACCCAGCCCCGGCCAGATGGGGCCGCATGTCTTTGATGAGCAGCCCTGCCGCCATGGACACCACTACCTTGTCCTCGCCTACCCGGTTCCGGTCCCGGAGCTGAGGCGCCAGCTCCTCCAGCAGAGGCCGCATCCCGTCGGGCTTCACCCCCAAAAACAGATACTCCGCCGCCCAGGCCGCGTCGATGGCACTGTCCACCACGGCGCAGCCCAGCTCTTCTGCCAAAACCCTGGCCTTTTCCGGCGTACGGTTGAACAGCACCACCTGCTCCGGGCCCACCGCCCGGCAGGCCGCCCGGGCCAGGGCGCCGCCCATATTGCCCACGCCAATAAATGCCACTTTTTTCATACATATCCCTGCTTTCCGAATATTTACCCGTAATTATAACGCTTTCCCTGCAAACCCGCAAGATGAAATTGACAAGTCCGGAAAATTCCTGTAGAATGGACAAAATTCAGAGGGAGGGAACTTTCATGGACATCAAAAAGACCATTGAGGACATCGTGGCCAAGCTCAAAAGCGACGAAGCTCTGCAACAACAGTTCCTCAGCGACCCTGCGGGCGCGCTGAAGAAACTCACCGGCATCGACATCCCCAGCGACCAGCTGGACAGCATTGTAGCCGGAGTCAGGACCAAGCTCACCGCCGACAATGTGGGGGGCGCTGTCAAGAATCTGGGCAATCTCTTCAAGAAGTAAAGGAAAGTCCCCGCTGAAATCAGCGGGGACTTTCTTTACTCCTCGTTATGGATGGAGCGGTTGATTGCGCACAGGATTGCCCGGAGAGACGCCCGGTTGATGTTGTGGCTCTTGCCGACGCCGAACACGTCCCTACCCCGGGGATTTTTCAGGTGGATATAGCAGACCGCCTGGGTGTCCGATCCGGAGGAGATGGCGTGCTCCTTGTAATCCACAAACTGGTAGCCCTCGATGTGCCCCTCGGGCAGGTCGTGGAGGGCGTTGAAAAAGGCGTCGATGGGGCCGTTGCCCTCGCCGTGCGCGGCCATCGCCCTGCCCTTGTACCCCACCTCGCCGTCAAAGGCCACCCAGCTGGCGTCGCCATGGCGGGCGTCCTCCTGGAAGGAGTGCCGCTCCAGCTGATAGGTCTTGGGGACGGACAGGTATTCCTGGTCGAACAGCGCAAAAATCTGGTCGGGCTTCAGCTCCTTGCCCACCCGGTCGGTCTCCTTCTGCACCACCGCGCCGAATTCGGCGTGCATGGCCTTGGGCAGGTCGTAGCCAAAGCTCTGCATCATCACAAAGGCCGCGCCCCCCTTGCCCGACTGGGAATTAATACGGATGATAGGCTCATACTGCCGCCCCACGTCGGCGGGATCAATGGGCAGATAGGGCACCTCCCACATGTCGGTGCCGCTCTCATTCATGTAGTGCATTCCTTTATTGATGGCATCCTGATGGCTGCCGGAAAAGGCGGTGAACACCAGCTGGCCCGCATAGGGCTGGCGCTCCCCCACCTTCATCTTGGTGCACCGCTCGTACATGTCACGAATTTTGTTGATGTTGTGGAAGTCCAGCTTGGGGTCCACGCCCTGGGTGTACATGTTCATACCCAGGGTCACCATATCCACGTTGCCGGTGCGCTCGCCGTTGCCGAAGAGGGTGGCCTCCACCCGCTCCGCGCCTGCCAGCAGGCCCATTTCCGTGGTGGCCACCCCGGTGCCCCGGTCATTGTGGGGATGCAGGGAGATGACGGCCCGCTCCCGGCCGGGGAGGCTGCGGATGAAATACTCCATCATATCCGCAAACTGGTTGGGCAGACAGTTCTCCACCGTGGTGGGCAGGTTGAGGATGACGGGCTGCTCCGCCGTGGCGTGGAGATGGTCCAGCACCGCCGCGCAGATCTCCACGGCATAGTCCATCTCGGTGCCCATAAATGACTCCGGAGAGTATTCATATCGCAGATTCATACCATTTGCAATCACCGGCTGGGCCATCTCATAGATCAGGTCCGCCGCGTCGGTGGCGATTTTGGTAATCCCTGCGCAGTCCATGTTGAACACCACCTTGCGCTGAAGGGTGGAGGTGGAGTTATAGAAGTGCAGAATGACGTTCTTTGCCCCCTGGATGGCCTCAAAGGTCTTTTTGATCAGGTGCTCCCGGGCCTGAACCAGCACCTGAATGGTCACGTCGTCGGGGATATGGCCGCCCTCGATGAGCTCCCGGCAGATCTCGTACTCCGTCTCGGACGCGGAAGGGAAGCCGATCTCGATCTCCTTCACGCCGATGTCCACCAGGGTGTGGAAGTACTCCAGCTTCTCCTCCAGGTTCATGGGGTCGATGAGGGCCTGGTTGCCGTCCCGCAGGTCCACAGAGCACCACACCGGGGCCTTGGTGATGACCTTATCCGGCCAGGTGCGGCCCTCAATAGGCTGGGGTGTAAAGGGAATGTACTTCTCAAATCCGGGCTTCAAATTCATGGTCTTTTCCTCCTTTGGATTTCCGGGGGAATACGAAAACGCCCCCGACGTCTCGTCAGGGGCGTAATAAAATACTACGCGGTACCACCCTAATTCCACGCACGGTCACCCAATGCGCGCTCCCGGCCTCCAACAAGGCCACGACCTGTAACGGGGTCTCCCGTCCGGCCCTACTAGCAGTTCAGACCGGCGGCTCCGGGGCCAGTATCCACACGGGCTCTCGCGCCGGTTCGCACCAACCACCGGCTCTCTGAGCGAGGGGAACCCGCGTCTTCTTCCCATCAACGCCTTTTGCTGTGAAGTATTATATCCAAGAGCCGGCCGCTTGTCAAGTACCTATTTGTGAGCTTTGCCGGGCCTTCCTTCATCCGCCCCTTGACAGGCGGCAGATTTCACGCTATAATTCAGATTGTTCAAAAAAGAACAAAAGGAGGCCGTGCCGTGACCGAAGCATTCTGGGACAATGTTCTGCTGTTCAAGGGGCTGTACGATCAGACCCTTGACCCTGTGGCCCAGCGGTGGAAGCTCACCCGGATGGAGCTGGACCTGCTGCTGTTTCTCACTAATAATCCTATCCACAATACGGCGGCGGAGGCTGTCCGGCTGCGCCGGTGGACCAAATCCCATGTGTCGGCGGCAGTGCATTCCCTCCAAGACAAGGGTCTGCTGTTCGCCCAGCACCCTGAGGACAACCGAAAAACTTTGTTGCTCACCCCTCTGCCCTCCGCCCGGGACATGATTCAGGACGGTCTGGCCGCTCAAAAGTCCTTTTACCAAATCATGTGCCGAGGCTTCACCCCAGAGGATGAGCAAGCTCTGGAATCCATTTCCGAAAAAATTTCCCAAAACATCCGAACTGCCATGAAAAAGTGAGGTTTTCCCCATGTTCACATTTATTATCTGCTTTGTCGCCGGCATCGGCGCAGGCCTGGGCACCGGCTTTGCGGGCATGAGCGCCGCCGCCGTCATCAGCCCCATGCTCATCACCTTCCTCCACATGGAGCCTTACGAGGCGGTGGGCATCGCCTTAGCCAGCGACGTGCTGGCCAGCGCCGTATCCGCCTATACCTATGGCAAAAACAAGAACCTGGACGTGAAAAACGGCCTGGTGATGATGGTCACCGTGCTGTGCTTCACCCTGGTGGGAAGCTGGGTGTCCAGTCTGGTACCCTCCACCGCCATGGGCGGCTTCTCCACCTTCATGACCCTGCTGCTGGGCATCAAGTTCATCGTCAAGCCGGTCATGACCACCAAGGAAACCATGTCTGCCGTGGACCCCAAAAAGCGAATCATTCAATCCATCGTCTGCGGCATGATGATCGGCTTTATCTGCGGCTTCATCGGCGCGGGCGGCGGCATGATGATGCTGCTCATCCTCACCACTGTGCTGGGGTACGAGCTCAAAACCGCCGTAGGCACCAGCGTATTCATCATGGCCTTCACTGCCTTTACCGGGTCTGTCAGCCACTTTGCCATCGGCGGTATGCCCGATTTGTGGGTACTGCTGTTCTGCGTGGCCTCCACTCTGCTGTGGGCCCGCATCGCGGCCCGGTTTGCCAACAAGGCCAGCCCCATCGTACTCAACCGGGCCACCGGGGTGGTGCTTGCGGTGGGGGGCGCGCCCAACCGGGGGGTTAAATTTTTGACCTTAAACCTGAACAGAATGCCGGGCGGGCGGAAACATAATTTGCTCTTGCCGCCCGCCCCTTATCTGTCTATATAGTCGAAAGCCTGTCAGCCCTCGTCCTCGATGAGGCCATAACCGCCGTCGTTGCGGCGGTAGACCACGGCAAACGCGCCGCCGTCCTCCGCCTTGAAGGCGTAAAAGCTGTGGCCCAGCAAATTCATCTGAAGGATGGCCTCGTCCACCGTCATGGGCTTGATGGGGAACTTTTTGCTGCGCACAATCTGGAACTCCCCCTCTTCCACATCGGGCACAAAGGAGGTCTCCTCCGCGGTGTCGGCCGGAGCAAAGGCGCCCTGGCGCAGGCGCTTCTCCAGGCGGGTCTTGTGCTTGCGCAGCTGGCGCTCCATGGAGGTGACCGCCGCATCCACGGAAGCAAACATGTCGGACGTGCTCTCCGCCACCCGCAGGATGGTGCTGCCGGAACGGATGGTAAGCTCCACCTTATTCCGGTCCTTCTCCACAGAGAAGACCAGATTGGCCTCCGCCTCATTTTTGAAGTAACGGTCCAGCTTGCCTACCTTCTTCTCGGCGTAGTTATGGAGCGATTTGGGCAGGTTGACCTTTTTGTCTGTGAACGTGAACTTCATGTGCTCAGCTCCTTTCGCTTGGGGAGTTCCTCCCCGGTGCTTGTATTATAGCACAATTGCACACAAATAGGCAATTCTTTTTTTGTATCTTTTTACCCTGCGGGGCGGGATTTTTGACAACGGGCGGAAATTGGACAGACACCACGGCTATGGCCCGCGCATAGCTGTGGTTGAGGCCCCTTCGCTTCCGAAGGAGCCCGCCCCAAAACAGGAAAAAGAGAGGAGAATTGAATGAGAGAGGTATTGGCCAACCGGCTGTCCCGGCTGCTGTGCGTCAAATCGCTGGTGACGCTGATTTTGACGGTGGTGTTTGCCGTCATGGCGCTCCAGGGCCAGATCAGCCAGGAATTTATGACGGTGTACACCGTCATCATCGCCTTTTACTTCGGCACCCAGCTGGAGCGGACGGCACAGAAAGGAAGCGGCGCGGCATGAAACTGCTCCAATGCATCCTCACGGAAAACGACTGCTATAAAACCAACCGGACCATCCGGCCAAAGGGCGTCATGGTCCATTCCACCGGGGCCAACAACCCCAATCTGCGGCGGTATGTGCAGCCCGTGGCCTCCACCCCTGGCAGGGATGAGCTGCTGGCCACGCTGGGCGTCAACTCCAACGCCAACCACTGGAACCGTCCGGGCCTGGACGTGTGCGTTCACGGCTTCGTGGGCAGGCTGGCGGACGGCACGACGGCGGCGGTGCAGACCCTTCCCTGGGACCACCGGGGCTGGCACGCCGGAACGGGCGCCAGCGGCAAAAGCGCCAACAACACCCACATCTCCTTTGAGATGTGCGAGGACGGCCTCACCGACCCGGCGTATTTCCGGCAGGCCTACCGGACCGCCGCGGAGCTGACCGCCATGCTGTGTGCGCAGTACGGCCTGGACCCGGCGGAGGACGGGGTGGTCATCTGTCACCAGGACGGCTACCGCCGGGGGGTGGCGTCCAACCATGGGGACATCTACAACTGGTTCCCCCGGTTTGGGCTGGATATGAACGACTTCCGGGCCGAGGTGGTCCGGATCATGAGCGGTGAGAGCGAGGAGGAGGACGAGATGGTCTATTACAAGAATTTGACCGACGTGCCGGAGTATTACCGTGACGCAGTGGAGAAAGCGGTGGACAAGGGCGCGCTGAACGGCACCGGGGCCGGTGAGTTGAACCTATCCGAGGACCTGTGCCGGACCCTGACGGTGCTGGACCGGCTGGGCAAGCTGGACTGAGGTCTATCTAGTCGAAAAGGGGGGCGCCTGCTTGCTCAGGCGTCCCCTTTTTCCTTCATCGCTCTGTCGATTGCTTGATTGATAAATTTGTTGGTACTCAATCCCTGTTTTTGTGCAAATTCCCTGATTACCTGTTTCCTGCCCTTGCGTACAAAAATTTCAATTCGGTCATAGGCTTTTTTATTATATCTGGCGGTTGCCTGCCTCTGAGCCTCGGTATATCCCAATTACAGCACCTCCAGTGAATTCATCAAAATTATATCTATACTTCCGTAAGTATTGTATAATCCCGATAGTATATTTTTGTCGAATTTGTCAATTTATATACAGATAGAAGTGTGTTATACTATAACTATCGGGCAAGTAGCACAGTCTTGTCCGATTCATCCTATCGGACTGGGAAACCGTCTGCCGCGCAGCTGACCCTCTGCGGCAGACATAATACCTGCTCAGTTTTCGGTCTGTGCGGGCATTTTCTCTCCCGTCCATTTCCCCTCTTCCCGTTTTCCCCCGGTCCCCCGGGGGAAAACATTTTCATTTCCCCTCTTGACTTTTATACTTAAAAGTGTTAGAGTATCGAAGGCAAGAAAAAAGGAGGAGTGCGCATGGACCGCCGGAGCTATGGGTATGGCTATTACCGCTATTGCGATAGCGGCCTTTTGTCATGCCCTTGAGGGTCCCGCCGTTCTGCTTGGACGCGGCCGCCGAGGGCGGCCGCTTTTTGTATGTCTGAACCAAACCTATTACAAAAAGGAGCGAATACAAAATGGTAGTCATTATGAAGCGGGAGTTCACCCCCGAACAGCTGGAAACCGCCATCCACGCCATGGAGGCCGGCGGCGTGCGGGTCATGGTGTCCAAGGGCGCTGAAACCACCATTCTGGGCGCGGAGGGCGATGCGGGCGCGCTGAATCAGGAGCAGCTGTCCCAGCTGGACGGCGTGGAGCGGGTTATGCGGGTCAGCGAGCCCTATAAGAAGGCCAACCGCAAATACCACCCAGACGACTCCGTCATCAATCTGGGCGGCGGCGTCACCATCGGCGGGAAAAAGCTGGCGGTCATCGCCGGGCCCTGCTCCGTGGAGAGCGAGGAGCAGATCCTTGAGGTGGCCAAATCGGTCCAGAAGTCCGGCGCAAACGCCCTGCGCGGGGGCGCCTACAAGCCCCGCACCTCCCCCTACGCCTTCCAAGGCAAGGGCGTGGAGGGGGTGCTGCTGTTGGACGAGGCCCGCAAGGCCACCGGCCTGCCCATCGTCTCCGAGCTGATGAGCGCCGACCAGCTCCCCCTGTTCGAGGAGGCGGTGGACGTCATCCAGATCGGCGCCCGAAATATGCAGAACTTCGACCTGCTGAAAAAGGTGGGCCGCGTCAACAAGCCCATCCTGCTCAAGCGCGGCCTGTCCTCCACCATTGAGGAGTGGCTGATGAGCGCCGAGTATATCATGGCCGGCGGCAATCCCAACGTTATCCTGTGCGAGCGCGGCATCCGCACCTTCGAGACCTACACCCGCAACACCCTGGACCTGTCCGCCGTGCTGGCGGTGAAACAGCAGAGCCACCTGCCTGTGGTGGTGGACCCCTCCCACGCCTGCGGCAAGGCCTGGATGGTGGAGCGCATGGCCATGGCGGCAGTGGCCGCCGGGGCGGACGGCCTCATCATCGAGGTGCATAACGATCCCGCCCACGCCCTGTGCGACGGGGCCCAGTCCGTCACCCCGGAGCAGTTCGGCGGTATCATGGGCAAGCTGAAGGCCGTGGCCGCCTGTGTGGGCCGGGAGCTGTAACAAAAGAGAGGAGCGCTTTTCATGGAGCAAAAGCGTATTTTAGTGGTGGGCCTGGGGCTCATCGGCGCGTCCCTGTCCATGGCCCTCCAGGGCTTCGAGGATTACGAGGTGGTGGGGGCGGTGCGCTCCCAGTCCACCTATGATAAGGCCGTGGCCAAGCACGCGGCGGACCGGGTCACCTTTGACCACGCCGCCGAGCTGCCGGGAGCGGATGTGGTCATCCTGTGCCAGGACCCTGCGGGCATCATCGGCTTCCTCCAGGAGCACAGGGACCGCTTCAAGCCCGGGTGCCTTATCTGGGACGTGTGCGGCGTGAAAACCGCCGTCATGGAGGCGGCAAGGTGTCTGCCCGAAGGAGTGGACTTCATCGGCTGCCACCCCATGGCGGGCAAGGAGGTGTCCGGCATCGACAATGCCGAGGGCACGCTGTTCCGCAACACCCACTTTATCGTCACCCCCGGCCCCAAGGCCACAAAGGAACATCTGGACCTGCTCCACCGTATGGCGGATTACTGCCAGTTCGGCGACGTGATTGAGACCACTCCCCAGCGCCACGACGAAATGATCGCCTACACCAGCCAGATGATGCACGTCATCGCCGTGTCGGTGTGCGATAACGAGGAGCTGTTCTCCTGCACGGGCTTTGAGGGCGGCTCCTTCCGGGACTGCACCCGGGTGGCCGCCCTTGACCCGGCCATGTGGACCCAGCTGTTCACCCTCAACGCCCCGGCCCTGACCAAGATGGTGGCCGAGCTGGAGGAGCGGATTCACCAGTACCGGGTGGCCATCGAGAACAACGACCGGGAGACGCTGAACGCCATGCTGGCCCACGCGTCGGACCGGAAAAGGCAGATTAATCTGGAGCGGGCCCGGGGCGACGACGTCCACTCCAAATTCTGAGTCCCTTGTCGCTTTAAGTGTTGTTGGGCAGAACAGTGAATAATCAGCAAATCCCCTGTATAAATATACCGCATGTCAGCCCTTGCAGTTGCAAGGGCTGACACTCACATTTTATTAAAATAGGCAACAAAATATTGTATGATGAAAATGATGTTGAAGGGAGAGCGTATTATGAACTCCCAAAATAGGTTGATAAGCATCGTTTATATTATTATTATGGGTATCTTAACTATCTTGCTGTGCCTTGTTGTTGCAGATGGCCAGTTTGGGCTAAATCCACCTCCAGCAGGAAGGCCATATGGGGATTATTGTGTATTGGACCACTCAAAGTACGGTATATCTGATTGCAAATATCATTTTTTATGTCATTTGAAAGCGAAAAGAACATAATAATTAAAATTATTATAGGAATGACAGCAGCCTTCCGTCATCCCTATATATAATACTTGGGCTGTCACAGTATGGATATACACTATTTTGAATAAGAAGGCAGTAGCAATACGAAGTTGATAAGGGATACTTCTGAAAAATTGACACGGGCCGCCTCCAGTGCTACACTGGAGGCGGCGCAGCTTGCGAGGCAAAATTTTCAGCTGCGGGGAGGCTGTTATGGGCTATATCATGGACCTGCGGGCCTACGTGGGCCATCGCCCGCTCATTCAGGTAGGGGCCAGCGTCATCCTGGAAGACAAACAGGGGCGCATCCTTTTGCAATTGCGCACTGACAACCGCCAATGGAGCTTTTCCGCAGCGGGCTCCATGGAACCTGGAGAAGCGCCGGAGGCAACCGCCCGCCGGGAGCTGCTGGAGGAGACCGGCCTTACCGCCCTCACCCTGGAGCTGTACGGCGTATACGCCGGACCGGAGGAGCACCACATCTACCCCAATGGCGACGAGGTGTACAACGTGGAGTTCGCCTACACCAGCCGGGATTGGTCTGGCGAGATGAAGTGCCAGGAGGGCGAGGTAGAGGGCCTGCGCTTCTTCGCCTTGGATCAGCTTCCCGAGACCTTGTCCGGTCAGACCAGGCGGCGGCTGGCGGAATGGCGCCGGTACAAGGAGACCTTAGAGAAATCTTAAATTGACGACGGACCTCTCTAATGGTAAACTGAGGAAAACTACAGTGGAGAGGTCTGTTTTTATGGACAAAAAAATGTTCCGCAGTCTCATTCTACTCATCACCTACGCCATCGTTCTGGTGGCCGTCATCGTCAAGCTGGACGCGGTCACCGGCTGGCTGGGCGGGGTCTTAGGCGCCTTCCAGCCCCTCATCATCGGCGGAGTCATCGCCTTTATCCTCAACCGGCCCTGCAATTTCTTCGCCCGGCTGTATGACAAGGCCCTGCCGGAAAAGGGGAGGGGCGCGGCCCGGCCTCTGGCGGTGGTGACGGTATATCTCATCGTCGTGGCCTTGATTACCGTGCTCGTCTCCATGGTGGTGCCCGAGCTGACCCATAGCCTGGAGATGTTTATCGGCAACCTGAGCATCTATGCCGCCAACTTCCAGGAGCTGTTCGACTGGCTGGCAGCCAAGCTGGACCTGGAACAGCTGGCAAACCTGGACCTGTCCACCGGCATCAGCGACTCGCTGAAGACCCTGCTCACCGGAGCGCTGGACACCCTGACCAACACCCTGCCCCACCTCATCACCATGACCGGCGTGGTGGTGTCCGGAGTGGTCACCGGAGTGATCTCCCTGGTGTTCTCCATCTATATGCTGTCCGGTGCGCCCCGGCTTCTGGAGCAGTGCCGCCGTCTGGTGCGGGCCTACCTGCCGGAAACGGCCGCCCGCCATGTGCTCACCGTGGCCCGGCTCACCGCGGATACCTTCTCCAAATATGTCAGCGGCCAGATGGTGGAGGCCTGCATCCTGGGAAGCCTGTGCTTCCTTGGCATGTGTGTGTTCCGGTTCGACTACGCCCCCCTGATCTCGGTGGCGGTGGGCGTGTTCGCCCTGATCCCCATCGCGGGGGCCTACCTGGGAGCGGTGCTGGCCGTGCTGCTGCTGGTGATGATCGACCCGTGGGAGGCGGTGTGGTTCCTGGTGTTCCTGGTTGCCCTCCAGCAGTTTGAGGGCAACATCATTTACCCCAGAGTGGTGGGCACCTCCATGGGTCTGCCCGGCATCTGGGTGCTGGCGGCGGTGACCGTGGGCGGCTCCCTGTTCCAGCTGGTGGGCATGGTGGTCAGTGTGCCGCTGGCCGCCGTGGCATACACCCTGCTTAAGCAGGACCTGCGCGCCCGCACTTCCGCGCAAGCCCCACCGCCGGAGGAGGCTTCGGAGGAAACGCCGCCTCAAGCCTGATTTTCACTCATATTCCTGGGACAAACCCCATATGATGGACCATCTAAGGTAAGGGAGATGGTCCTATGACATACGAAGGCGGGCTGTCCGCCCCCCACCACGTGGTGATCGAGGAGCGGAAAAGCCTCACCGTGTCCGGCGTGGAGGACGTGGAGCGTTTTGACGAGAATACCATTGTGCTGTCCACCTCCAAGGGCGTCATGGTGGTAACCGGGGAGAACCTGCACATTGAAAAGCTGTCCCTGGACGGCGGAGATCTGAAGGTGGAGGGGGACGTGGACGCCGTCACCTATGAAGACAATGGCGGCGGAAGCCGGGGCGGCTTCCTCTCCCGGCTGCTGCGCTGATCCATGTCCCCCGACGTTCTGAACCAGGCGGCCATCTTCGCCCAGGCGTTCCTGATGGGCGCGCTGCTGGGCCTGGTCTACGATGGAATGCGCACCCTGCGCCGGAGCTTACAACTGCCCGGCCTGGCCTTCCTGCTGGACCTGCTGTTCTGGCTTGCGGCCACGGCGGGGCTGTTTGCCCTCACCCTGCTGCGGGACGACGGCCAGGTGCGTATCTACCACATGGCCGCCGTGACTCTGGGGGGCGGCGCCTATTTTCTCACCCTCAGCGGCCTGATTCTGCCCGTGCTGCTGTGGATTGCCGGTAAAATTCGAGCTCTTTTCCGTCTGCTCACCGCTCCGGCCCGGCGGGCCGGGAGGGCCGGGAAAAATTTTTTGAAAAATCAAAAAAAACACTTCCAAAATTGGCTGTCCTGGTATAAAATAAATATACTATACCGTTTCGCCCGAAACGGGGAGGAAGGAGCGGTGAACAATGAAGCTGAAGCGGGCCGGCATGGCTACAAAGCTGCTGGTGCTGGTACTGCTGGCCGCCGTGTCCGTCGCTCTGCTGTCCACCCAGGCAAAACTGAGCGACGCTCAGGCCGACCGGGAGGCGCTGAGCCGTCAGGTCCAGGAGCAGCAAGAGGCAAACGCCGCGCTCCAGGACGGCATCGACCACGGCGCAGACCCTGAGTACCTGGCCGACATCGCGCGCAGCCGTTTGGGGCTGGTGGAGCCGGGGGAGATCGAGTTCGTGGACTCCTCCAAATAGAAGCGCGAGGATAGGCGCATTGGGGAGCTTGGACTGGAGCGAAAGCGGCTGAGCGCTTTGGCCGCTTCGGAGCGTGACAGGTTCTGCAAAAATCCAATACACATTGAGAGGGAAAAAAGAGATTTATGGGCATTGAAGTTGGTTCTATTTTGGACGGTAAGGTGACGGGGATCACCAAATTCGGCGCGTTTGTATCGCTGCCCGGCAACCGTTCCGGGCTGGTACATATCTCAGAGATCGCGTATTCCTATGTCAACGACGTCCACGACCTGCTGGCAGAGGGCCAGGAGGTCAAGGTAAAGGTCATCGGCATCGACGTGAACAACCGCATCAACCTGTCCATCAAGCAGGCGCTGCCCCCCCCGCCCCGGCCCGAACGCCGGTCCGGCCCCCGCCCCGGCGGGTCCGGCGACCGTCCCCGGCCCGAGGGTGACCGCAGGCCCCAGGGAGGCGGCCGCCGCCCCAGCCCCGGCCGTACCTTTACACCTGAGCCCGCTCAGCCCAGAGGTCCCGCCAGCTTTGAGGATCAGCTCAAGCAGTTCATGGCCAGCTCCGACAGCAAGCTGTCCGAGCTCCACATGAACGAAAAGCGGGGCAGCCGCAGAGGCGGGAGAAAATAGGCCCAATCAAAGGGGGACGCCACCGCGTCCCCCTTTTTGCAGGCGTTGTCACGCTGCGAAGCGGTCAGGCGCTTGGTCGCTTCCCTTTCGTCTCAGGCAAAGCTCCCTCGCTGACCGCTTCTCCGCGCTTCCGCATAAAAAGCGGCTCTTTTCCGCAAACGGGAAAAGAGCCCAATGGTCTATTTGCGCGGGAGAATGGAATGACCGCATGGGACAGCCCCATGCCGCGGCTTGTGCCGCATTCACAGCATACCACACCGGCAGTCAAAAGCCTGTCGAACCCTGACACAGGAGGAACCGCCATGCTTATCGTCAACGGCATCATCCACACCATGGAGACCAAAACGATCCCAAACGGCTTTGTCCTCATGGAGGGCAGCCGTATCACTCAGGTGGGCCCCATGTTCAGCCTCCCGGAGGACGTGGAGCTGGACAGCCTGGTGGACGCCCAGGGCGGTCACGTCCTCCCGGGCTTCATCGACGCCCATTGCCATGTGGGACTCTACGGCGCCGTCTCCCAGGAGGACGACCTTAACGAGTCTTCCGCCTCCTGCACCCCCCATCTCCGGGCGCTGGACGGCGTGGACCCGCTCAGCCAATACTTTGAGGAGGCCCGCCGGGCGGGCGTCACCTGCATCCACACGGGTCCCGGCTCCGCCAACCCCATCGCCGGGCAGTCCATTCTGCTGAAAACCACCGGCGGCATCGTTGACCAGATGACGGTACGCGCCCCCGCCGCCATGAAATTCGCCCTGGGGGAGAACCCCAAACGGGTTCACAAGGACCACGGCCCCGCCACCCGCATGGCCACCGCCGCCCTCATCCGGGACAAGCTGACCCAGGCGCTGAATTATGATTTAAAGTGGGTCCGGGCCAAGGCCGATGACGAAATGGATGACCCGGAGTTTGACGCCCAGCTGGACGCCCTGCGCCCGGTGGTCACGGGCCGCCTCCCCGCTCACTTCCACGCCCACCGGGCGGACGACATCGCCACCGCCGTCCGGCTCAGCCGTGAGTTTGGGCTGGACTGCGTCATCGTCCACGGTACCGAGGGCCATCTTATCGCCGGCTACCTGGCCAAGGAAGGCATTCCCGTCATCACCGGCCCCTTCCTGATGGACCGGGGCAAGCCGGAGCTGGGCCGCCTCACCATGGAAAACACCGCTATTCTGGCCCGGGCGGGGGTACAGGTTGCCATCTGCACCGACCACCCGGAGACGCCCATCTCCCTGCTCCCCTTCTGCGCCGCCATGGCCGCCCGGGCGGGGATGGACGAGGAGGAAGCTCTCGCCGCCATCACCATCAACGCCGCCTGCATCGTCGGCATGGGCGACCGGCTGGGCTCCCTTTCCCCAGGCAAGGACGCGGACGTGGTGATCATGGACGGCCACCCCTTCCACTGGCGCACCCGCGCCACCCATGTATTCATCGACGGACAGGAGGTTATCTGAATGATACGGGAAATTGAAGCAAAAGCCCTGTCCGACACGATTCGGGCGCTGTGCATTGAGGCCAACACCATTCTCCCCCAGGATTTGCGAGACGCGATTTGTTCCGCGCGGGAAAACGAGCTTTCCCCAGTGGGACAAGCCATTCTGGGCGATTTAGTGGAGAATTATGAGTTTGCCCAGGCCAAGGGTCTGCCCATCTGCCAGGACACGGGGATGGCTGTTGTGTTCCTGGACTGGGGGCAGGACTGCCACCTCACCGGCGGCTCCTTGGAGGATGCCGTCAACGACGGCGTGCGCCGGGGCTATTTGGACGGCCATCTGCGGCTGTCGGTGGTGGGGGACCCCCTCCGCCGGGTGAACACCAACGACAACACCCCCGCCATCCTCCACCTGCGGATGGCGCCGGGGGACAAGGTGGATATCACCATCGCCCCCAAGGGCTTCGGAAGCGAGAATATGACAAAGCTTAACATGTTCAACCCCTCCGTCAGCCAGGAGCAGGTGGAGGACTTTATCGTGGACTGCGTGTCCCAGGCCGGGTCCAACCCCTGCCCGCCGGTGGTCATCGGCGTGGGGCTGGGAGGCACATCCGAGGCAGCGGCGGAGCTGGCCAAACGGGCCCTTCTCCGCCCCGCCGGGGAACGCCACCCAGACCCCTTCTACACAGCCATGGAGGAGCGCATTCTGGAGCGGGTCAACCGTCTGGGCATCGGCCCCCAGGGGCTGGGCGGGCGGACCACCGCCCTGTCCGCCGCCATCCTCACCCAGGGCACCCATATCGCCGGACTGCCCTGCGCGGTGAATTTGGGGTGCCATGTGACACGGCACGCCCATGTGACGCTGTAGGGCATTTCAACAGATCGGGGCTTGCCGGGAGGTTCGGCCAATCGAAAAATTTACGGAGGGGATATCATGCTTGAAAATATACCATCTCAATCAGCTATGGCTGAATTGCTCGGACAATCTCTGTTTGAAGTTTGGCAAGCATTATGTTTAGCCATTGATGAAAAATACGATATGGAACGAGTGTGGAATACTGGTGGCAAAAATTGGGCTTACGAGTACAAATATCGCAGAGGCGGTAAAACACTTTGCTGCCTATACGCTAAGAGCAATTGCATTGGATTCATGATAATCTTTGGAAAAGAGGAAAGAGCAAAATTTGAAGATATAAGGGGTACTCTTTCTAACGCCGTTTGCAAACAATTTGATGAGGCTAAAACCTATCACGATGGAAAATGGGTCATGTTTGAACCGGCCAGCACGGCTGATTTTGATGATTACATGAAAATGTTGGCTATTAAGAGAAAACCGAATCGGAAATAACAATTTTCACTTTGTTGTGGCGTGTCTCTTTTCTTCTCCGGATGATCGTGGTATACTAATTAGGTTACGATTTTATTTAGGGGGTTCTTCCCATGTAAAGGACCGTTTTCTTCTAAAAACCAAATCAAACAGGAGGAGCTCTCATGTCTCAATATGAATCTGAAATCAAGCGGCGGAGGACCTTCGCCATCATCTCCCACCCCGACGCGGGCAAAACCACCCTGACGGAAAAATTCCTGCTGTACGGAGGCGCCATCGCCCAGGCGGGGGTGGTCAAGGGCAAGAAAAACGCCCGGGCCGCCACCTCCGACTGGATGGAAATCGAAAAGCAGCGGGGCATCTCCGTCACCTCCTCCGTTATGCAGTTCCAGTACGAGGGCTTCTGCATCAACATCCTGGACACCCCCGGCCACCAGGATTTCTCCGAGGACACCTACCGCACCCTGATGGCGGCGGATTCCGCCGTCATGGTCATCGACGCCGCCAAGGGCGTGGAGGCCCAGACCCGGAAGCTGTTCAAGGTGTGCGCCATGCGGGATATCCCCATCTTCACATTTATCAACAAGATGGACCGGGAGGCCCGGGACCCCTTTGAGCTGTGCCAGGAGCTGGAGCACGAGCTGGGCATCGACACCTACGCCGTCAACTGGCCCATCGGCTGCGGCAAGGCGTTCCAGGGCGTGTACGACCGGGAGCGCAAGCGCATCGTCCACTTCACCTCCAACGGCGGCTCCAAGGCCGCCACCGCCACCGAGGTGTCGCTGGACGACCCGGCGCTGGCGGACCTCATCGGCCAGTCCTACCGGGACCAGCTGGCGGATGAAATCGAGCTGCTGGACGGCGCCTCCTGCGAGTTCGACATGGACCGGGTGCGCCACGGCCAGCTGTCCCCGGTGTTCTTCGGCTCGGCGCTGACCAACTTCGGCGTGGAGCCCTTCCTGGAGGACTTTCTGCGCATGACCACCGCCCCCCTGCCCCGCACCGCCGGGGAGGAGCTGATCGACTCCTTCGACGACGGCTTCTCTGCCTTCGTATTCAAGATCCAGGCCAATATGAACAAGGCCCACCGGGACCGGATCGCCTTTATGCGGGTGGTGTCCGGCCGGTTCGACGCGGACAAGGAGGTCTACCACGTTCAGGGCGGCAAAAAGATCAAGCTCTCCCGGCCTCAGCAGCTCATGGCCGCCGAGCGGGAGATCATCGAGGAGGCCTACGCCGGGGACATCATCGGCGTATTTGACCCGGGCATCTTCTCCATCGGCGATACCCTGTGCACCGCGGCCCACAAGTTCCAGTTCGACCCCATCCCCACCTTCGCCCCGGAGCATTTCCGCCGGGTACGGCCGCTGGACACCATGAAGCGCAAGCAGTTCCTCAAGGGCATGGAGCAGATCGCCCAGGAGGGCGCGATTCAGATCTTCAAGACCCCTTATTCCGGCATGGAGGAGGTCATCGTGGGCGTGGTGGGCACGCTCCAATTCGACGTGCTGGAGTACCGCCTGAAAAACGAGTACGGCGTGGACCTGTACGCCGAGGGCCTGCCTTATGAGTATCTGCGCTGGATGCACCACGAGGGCGACGAGCCCCTCCGGGCGGACGACCTGACCCTCCCCGGCGACGCCATGCTGGTGGAGGACTACCGGCAGAACCAGCTGCTGCTGTTCGCCTCCCAGTGGTCCATTAACTGGACGTCGGAGCGGAACAAAAACATCACCCTGTCCGAGTTCGGCGGGGCCAAGTTTTAACAGAAAACGCGAAACCCGCCGGAACACCACCCCGGCGGGTCTCGTTTATCATGATTGCAAGGAGGAGCAGCATGAACGCGTTGGTGATGAATTGCAGTCCTGTCAGAAATGGTGCAACCGCAGAAATTGTGCGTATCGTTTCCCATTGCCTGGAAAAAAGATATGACACCAGAAGTATCTGCATAGATGATTTTCAGATCGCTTTTTGCAGGGGGTGCAGAACCTGTCATGATACCGCCAAATGCGTCCAGCAGGACGATGCAGACAAAGTCATCGAACAATATGAGTGGGCGGACATCATCGTGTCGGTGTCTCCCTCCTACTGGGCGGATATCCCGGGACAGTTCAAAGCGTTTATCGACAGATGCACTCCCTGGTGTAATACGCATGAACCGCACGCAGCGATCAGCGGCGGAAAAAAGGGATATTCCATCGCCTTACGGACGGGGCCAGGCATGAGGGAATGCGACCGTATCATGGAGAGTATCGAGCATTTCTACGGGCATATGGAGATCCAGTGCTGCGGCAGGCTGGGGTTATGCTCCATAGAGAACAGACCGGCAGTAGAGCCGAGAAAAAACGAGATCATCGCGTTTTGCCAGAAGATATAAACGAATCCCTGCCCACGCTCAGCTCCTCCCGCCGCACCTCCCCCCGCTCCCACAACAGGGCCAGTACCTGCTCCGCGCAGTCCTCCGGCAGGTCCAGCCCCTCCGCCCCCAAGGCCAGCCCGTTCAGCGTCCCGCCCTCATACAGCTCCACACTCCGCCCCCAGCGGCCCCCGCCCGGACCGAAAGCCGCCGTCACATCCGCCCCCGCCACGGGCGGCGTCACCGGCAGGCCGAATTTCGCCTGCAAATACCGGGCGTACTCCTCCCCGCCGGGGGTATCGATGAGCAGCCCCCGCACCTGGGGGCACAGCCGCTCCGCCGCCCGCTCCAGCTCCGGGCACAGCCTGGGCGCGGACAGTGCCACCCGGCCCCGCCGGGGAGAAATCCCCGCCTCTGCCAGCGCCCCCAGCGCCAGCACGTCCGCGCAGCCCCGCCGCAGAGGGAGCGTATCCACCGTATCCAGCATGGCAAGCCTGTCTGCATAGGGGAAACCGCTCCCCAGCACTACCCGGCCCACTCCGGCACGGACCAGCGCCCGCTCCCCCCGGCTCAGCCGCCGCCGAAGCCGCCAAGAGGCCAGTCCCTCCGGCTCGAACACCGTGGCCCGCAGCACCTCCAGCGGGCCCAGTCGTCCCTCCTCCAGCCGGAAACGCCCTCTTTCCCGCACCAGAACCAGCTGACCCACCATGTCCATCACCTCACCGACAGATATGCCCCCGGCGTGTCAAGTATGCGCTCTATTCCAGCCTGTCAAATATGCGGACAAATCTTCCCTTGCAATCCGCCATATGAAATGATATAATTCTTACAATTTGGACCCTGACGCGCCGGGTTCTCCATATACAAACGGAGGTCATCTCAATGTCCATCAAAATCACCGCCACCAGCACCTGCGACCTGCCCCCCGAGCTGCTGGAGCGCTATCAGATCACCATGGTTCCCCTCTACGTGTCCTTTGGCGGAGGCACCTATAAGGACGGCTTAGAGGCCACCCCCGAGGACATCTTCCGCCATGTGGAGGGAGGCGGCCAGCTGCCCTCCACCTCCGCCGTCAACATCGCGGACTATCAGGAGCTGTTCGCGGAGCTCTCCCCCAAGTACGACTCCGTGCTCCACATCACCATCGGCAGCGAATTCTCCTGCTGCTACCAGAACGCCCTGGTGGCGGCGGAGGACTACTCCAACGTGTACGTGGTGGACTCCCGGAATCTGACCGTGGGGCAGGGCATCCTGGCCCTGGAGGCCGCCATCGCCGCTGAGCGGGGGGACAGCATTGAGGACATTCTCAACATGCTGAACGGTATGATCGACCGGGTGGACACCACCTTCGTAGTGGACAAGCTGGACTATCTGGCCAAGGGCGGGCGGTGCTCCTCCGTGGTGGCCCTGGGGGCCAACCTGCTGCGGCTGAAGCCCTGCATCGTACTGGCCGACGGCAAAATGACCGTGGGCAAAAAATATCGGGGCGCCTTTGAGAAGGTGCTCCCCGACTACGTGCGGGACCAGCTGGCGGGCAAGAACGTCAGTCTGGACCGGATCTTCGTCGTCCACACCCGCTGTGACCCGGCCATTCCCGCCGCCGTGCGCGGCATTGTGAAGGAGTTCGGCTTCCGGGAGGTCGTCACCGCTGTGGCGGGCTGTACCATCTCCTGCCACTGCGGGCCCAATACTTTGGGTATTATCTTCCTGCGGAAATAACAAATGGTTTTAAGCAAATGCTCCACCCCCGGTCTGTCTGGGGTGGAGCATGTTTTATTTGGTCAGCAGTTCGATGGCCGCCTGGAGCTGGTTGTCGTTCTCCTCACCCATCACTGCGCCCTCATTCAGGGACAGCTCCACGTCAGGCGTAATCCCCTCTCCAATGAGGGAGTGGCCGCTGCCGGTGCAGTAGGTGGCGGTGGACAAGCCCACTCCGCCGCCGTTGAACAGTGGAAAGGTCACCTGGGAATACCCCTTGCCTGAGGTGAGCTCGCCCACGATGGGTGCGCCCACGCTCTCCCGGAGCTGAGCGGCCAGCAGCTCCGCCGCCGAGTAGCTGTCCTTGTTTACCAGCACCGCTATGGGCAGGTCGATGCACTCCGTGTCCGACCGGTACACCGACTGGAACCACCACCGGGCCTTCTGGGTGAACACCGGGCCCTCGGGCAGCAGGTAGTCTAAAATCTTTTCCAGCTCCGCCACATACCCACCGGGGTCGCTGCGCACGTCCACGATGAGGGCCTGGGCTCCCTGTTCCACCAGGGTGTCCACCTCCTGCTTAAAGCTGTCGGAGGAGCCGGAATAGAAGTTGCTCAGCCTCACATAGCCAATGTTTCCCTCCAGCATTTTTCCGCTGGCGGAGGAACTGCGCAGGGTGGCCCGGGTGCAGGTCGCCTCCCTGATGGAGCCATCCTCCCCCAGCAGGGTGAGCACCACCTGAGTCCCCTCTTCCCCTTTAATATAATCGGCCCCGTCTGCCTGATTCTCTCCCGCCAAGGACACACCGTCGGCGGCGGTGATGACGTCTCCCACCAGCACGCCCGCCTTGTCCGCCGGGCCGCCCTCGGTGACGCTCCGCACCAGCAGGCCCTCCTCCCGGGTATAGTCGATGGTAATCCCAATGCCTACATAGTTGTTGGCCCGGGTAGCCCTCAGCTGCTCATACTGCTCCTCGCTCCGATAGTAGGACCAGCGGTCCCCCAGCCCCTTCACAAAGGCGTCCAGCCCCAGGTCCACCGCCTTGTCCAGATCTGCGTCCGCCTCCACAAAGGCAAACCGGGCCAGCAGATAGGTCTGTAGCATGGCCATGCCGCTTTTCCCCAGCAGCAGGCACCATACCCCAGTGGACACCGCCAGCGTCAGCACCACCGCAATCAATACCTTGAGCCATCCGGCCAGTCCCCGCCGCTTTTTTGATTCGTGTATCGTCCGCTCCTCCATATTCCAGACCTCCTCGCTGAACATTGAACAGGGGCGCGGGTTTTTCCCGCGCCCCTGGGTTTTATTCCTTTGCGCCGTCCTTAGCCTCCATTGATGGTCCCGCCGCCGGGGGAGGTAAAGGTCATGCCGGGATAGAGCCTGAGCACATCGTTGCGCACCCCATTGACGCGCAGCTCAAAGTGGAGGTGATTGCCGGTGGACCGGCCCGTTGTGCCCACGTAGCCGATGACCTGGCCCTTCTCCACCGTCTGGCCCTCGCTGACGGGGGGCACCTGGCACTGGTGGGCATACAGGGTGGCGTAGCCGTTGCCGTGGGTGATGATGCAGTAATAGCCGTAGGACGACGAGTTTTTATTGGCGTTCACCGTGGTCACCACCCCGCCCTGAGCGGCGTAGATGGGCGTGCCGGAGGGCGCGGGGATGTCTGTGCCGGTGTGGTTGTCACGGCGGCCGTTGATGGGGTCCACGCGGCTGCCAAACAGGGAGGAGATCTTATACCGCCCGGGCAGGGGCCAGTGCCAGTCGCCGCTGGTGGCGTTGATGGTGATGCCGTTTGCCTGCTGCTGCGCCGCCAGCGCGGCCAGCTGAGCGGCGTACTTGGTCTGGGCGTCCTTCAGCTGCTTGTTGACCTGGGCCTCGGTCTCCGCCAGCTCCTTGGCCTCTGCGGCGTACTCGCTCTCGGAGGCCGCAATCTGCTTGAGCAGGGTCTGCGCCTCCGCCCGCTTATCCTCCAGCTCCTGCTTGCGGGTCTCCAGCTCCTGCTGGACCAGAGCCTGGTCCGCCCGGTCGGACTCCAGGGCCTGCCGTGCCAGGTCCAGCTCTCTTTGGGTGGCCTCCAGGTCCTCAATGATACGGTTGGAGTAGTCCATGATGTCGCCGATGAGTATAGCATAGTCCAGCATATCCGCGAAGCTGTTGGCCTCAAAGAGGATGGATATGTAGTTTACCCCTCCGGTCTCCTCCATCCAGCGCACCTGCCGGTAAAACTCCTGATACTGGGCCTCCTCCTGCTCCTCCAGGCCTTGGATCTCCAGCTCCTTGCCGGCGATCTGCCGGTCGTACTCGTCCAGCATGGCCTGACTGGCATTGATCTCCTGCTCACACAGCAGAACCTGATTTTGAATCAGCTCCACCTGCGCCTCGGCCTGGGAGAGGTCGTTGCGGATGGAGGCCAGCTTTTCCTCCGCCGCTTTCTTCTGGGCCTGGATGTCGGACAGCTCGTTTTTGATGCTCTGAATGTCGCCCTGGGTCACGCTGGCCTGGGCAAATACGCTAAGTACAGGGATCATCACCGACAGCAGCAGCGCCGCCGCCACCACGATGACAATGATCCGCTGCGTTTTTTTCTTCATCATAGGTATCCCTCCTCGCGCCGTCTCAGCTTCTGTCGATGAAGTTCAAATTGGGATACAGCTTGAGCACGTCGTCCCGTACGCCGTTCACCCGCAGCTCAAAGTGCAGGTGGGCTCCGTAGCTGTTCCCCGTATTGCCCACGTAGCCGATGACCTGGCCCTTGCTCACCGTGTCCCCCACCTTCACCAGGGGAAGCTGCTTCTGGTGGGCGTACAGGGTGGCGCAGCCGTTGCCGTGGTTGATGATGCAGTAATTTCCGTAAGAGGAATTGTACCGGGAGAGGGTGACCACCCCGTCCTGGGCCGCGTGAATCTCCACGCCTTGGGGCACGCTGACGTCGGTGCCGGTGTGGTTGTCCGCACTGCCATAGAGGTCCCGCCAGCCAAAAAATGATGTAATGGTGTAGTAGCCGGGGACGGGCCAATACCAGTCGCCGGACGCGCCCGCTCCCGCCGCCGCGATCTGAGCGGCCCACCTGTCCTCCGCTTCCTTCAAGGAACGCTCCATCTCCGCCTCCTCGGCGGCCAGCTGGGCGGCCTTTTGCGCATACTCGCTCTCAGAATCGGCGATCTCCGCCAGCAGGGCCCGGGCCTGGGCCCGCTGGTCCTCCAGCTCCGCCAGGTTCGCCTCCAGCTCGCTCTGGACCTGGGCCTGCTGCTCCCGGTCGGCCTGGAGGGCTTTGCGTACCTCTCCCAGCTCTGCCTGGGTGTCTTGCAGCTCCGTCACAATGCGGTCGCTGTAGTCCATGATATCAACGACCAGCATGGCATAGTCCAGCAGGTCGGAAAAGCTCCTGGCATCGAACAAAACGGATAGATAGGACGTGCCTCCCGTCTCCTCCATCCAGCGCACCTGCTGATAAAATTGCTCCAGCTGCCTGGCCTCCTTGGCCTCCAGCTCGGCAATCTCCTGCTGGTTGTCCCCAATCTGCCGGTCGTACTGGGCCAGCAGCTCCCGACCAGCGCTCACCTGCTGCTCGGTCAGCAGCACCTGCTCCTGAACCAGCTCCACCTGCTCCTGGGCGCGGCTTAAATCCCCCCGGATGGCGGCAAGCTGAGCCTCCGCCTCCTCTTTCCGGGCGGTTACGCTGCCGAGCTGGTTCTTGATGGCCTGGATATCGCTCTGGGTCACCGCCCCGGCGGGCAGCGCCGCCGTAAACAGCAACGCGACCGCCAAGCAGACGGACAGCATTCTCTTTCGCCGTTTCATCATTGACCTCGGTTTTCCGTTACACCTGAAGGAACTTTCGGATGGCAAAGCTGGACCCCAGCGCGCCAATCACAGAGCCGGACAACGCGAAAACCAACAGCACCCGCCTCCAAAGCAAGCTGAAATCCATCAATCCGAACAAATCGGCGGCGCCGTTCTTCACCAGGGCTCCGCTCACCGCCGCGTACACCGCCCACTGGAGGAAAAAGGCCAGCAGCGCACCCATCACGCCCAGAATCAAGCCCTCCACAATAAAGGGCCAGCGGACAAAGCCGTCGGTGGCGCCGCACATCTTCATGATGGCGATTTCCTCCCGGCGGGAAAAGGCGGCCAGCCGGGTGGTGTTGGAGATGATGAACAGCGACACCAGCGCCAGAATGCCCACCAGCACCATGGCCAGGGCGGTAACGGCGTTTCGCACCGCCACAAAGCCCGCCGCCACCTCGCCTGCCGCCCGGTGGTTGGCCACGCCGGGCAGGTCACACACTATGTCCACGGTCTCCTGGAACCGCTCCAGGTCCACCACATGGATGGACAGCCGGTCCCGCAGCACCTCGTCCGGCAGGTTGACATACAGGCCCTCCGTCTCGTGGCCCCTCAGGTAATCGGCCTTGGCCTGTTCCTTGGTGATAAACTTCACCTCACCCACATTGTCCAGCTGCCTCACCTGCTCCATCAGGGCCCGGATTTGCTCGTCCGTATAATCCTCGTCAATAAAGGCCAGAAATTCGTTCTCCTCCTCCAGCTGGCTGAGCATGTTGTCCACGTTCACCGCCAGCAGGGAAAAGGAGCCCATAATGATGAGGCACGCCACAATCATACATACGGCCGCAAAGGACATCAAGCCGTGGGAAAAGATACTGGAAAATCCCTCTTTGATAAAATAGCCTAAGTTTAATCGTCTCATGCTCTGTAGTAGCCTCCCTGACCGTCCCGTATCATCTCTCCGTCCTTGATGGCCACCACCCGCTTGGAGAAACGGTTGACCAGGTCCCGCTCATGGGTGACCACCAGCATGGTGGTGCCCATGGCGTTGATGCGCTCCAAAAGCGTCATGATTTCCAGCGACCGCCTGGGGTCCAGGTTTCCGGTGGGCTCGTCGGCAATAATCATCCGGGGGTTGTTCACCAGCGCCCGGGCGATGGCCACACGCTGCTGCTCGCCGCCGCTCATCTCGTTGGGATAGGCGTCCGCCTTGTCGTCCAGCCCCACCAGGTCCAGCACGTAGGGGATGCGCTTGCGCATTTCCCGCCCGCTGGCCCCCACGGTGCGCATGGCAAACTCCAGATTGCCCTGCACCGTCTTTTTCTCAATGAGCCGGAAGTCCTGGAAGATAATGCCCAGCGTGCGGCGCATATGGGGGATCTGCCATCGGCGGATGTTGTTCAAATTATAGCCGTTGACGATGACCCGCCCTGAGCTGGAGGTGATCTCCCCCGTCAGCAGCTTGATGATGGTGGACTTGCCCGAGCCGGACGGGCCCACCAGGAACACAAACTCCCCGTCCTCAATGCGCAGGTTGATCCCCTTCAGGGCCTTGGTGCCGTTGTCGTATTCTTTATGTACGTCGATCAATCGTATCATTGGCCCGCATCTCCAAAGTCGTTGAGTCTTTATTGCTGTTACCAAATTGTAACCATTTTGTAATCTTTTGAGCAGACTGAGTCGACTACCATTATAGCCGCTGAACCGCCCTCTGTCAACCGCTCCAGCCCAATTCCCAGCAATCTCCTGCCCAAATTTATGTAAACTTTCTGGAAACAAAGGTTACAATCGCAAAGAAAGCCGCCCTGTCGGGCGGCTTTCACGAATCAGGATTCGATGCCCCGGGACACCAGGTATTTCTTCACCATCAGCGCCACCTTAAAGGTGATGGCGTCGTCGAACTCCCGCAGGTCCAGGCCGGTGAGCTTCTTGATTTTTTCCAGCCGGTACACCAGGGTGTTGCGGTGAACGAACAGCTTTCGGGCCGTCTCGGACACGTTCAGGTTGTTCTCAAAGAACTTGTTAATGGTGAATAGGGTCTCCTGGTCCAGCGCGTCGATGGGGTTCTTCTTGAACACCTCGCGCAGGAACATCTCGCACAGGGTGGTGGGCAACTGGTAGATCAGCCGTCCAATGCCCAGGTTCTCGTAGTTGATGATGGACCGCTCCGTCTCGAACACCCGGCCCACGTCGATGGCCACCTGGGCCTCCTTGTAGGTGCGGGCCAGATCCCGGATATGTCCCACGATGGTGCCGATGCCCACCACCGTTTTAATTCCCAGGTCCCGGGTCAGGGCCTCCTGGACGGTCTGGGCGATCTTATGCAGGTCCCGGGCGTCGGCGTTCTCCCCCAGGTGCTTCACCAGGGCCACGTCCGTCTCGCTGACGGACAGCACAAAGTCGGTCTGCTTGTCGGGGTACAACCCGGTAATCACGTCCACGGCGGACACGTCGGGGGCGCTCAGTTGGCGCACCAGGATCACCGCCCGGGGCGCTTCCGACACAAAATGCAGCTCCTTGGCCCGGACGTAGATGTCCCCCAGCAGAATATTATCACACAGAATATTCTTCACAAAGGCGGCCTTGTCGTTCTTCTCCTCATAGTAGGTCTTGGCTCCGTTCAGGGCAATCACCGCCATGGAGCAGATGAGGGCGGCACGCTCGTCCTCACCCTTGACAAAGGCGGCGTAGTCGTACTGGCCGCTCCAGCCGGACAGCGCTTTGAAGGTATAGCCGCCGCTGACCACCTGGGCGTCCTGCTCCGCCGCCAGCAGCGCCGCCGCGCTGGCCCATTTCTCCCCGATACAGGCCAGTTCGTTACAAGCCACCACCGTACCCTGCTCGTCGATCACCCCTACGGCCCGGTCGGAACAGTCCTTCATCTGAAGAACGACGCTTTGGAAAATCCTGCTGGACATTGCGTTTTCTCCTTTCTACGCGGCCAGGAAATCGAGCGCTCCGCCACTTTGTTGATTTTTCATATATGTGCTTTTTTATTATACCGGGTTTCTTAGAGAATTTCAATAGTTTTCTGAAATTTTTTTGTTGAATGTGCCAAAAATTTTGTATCATTGACTGAAAATACCTTTCAGCTCTCCGTCATTTAGCGCCCTCCAGCCGCCTTTGGGCAGGCTTTCGTCCAGTTCCAGCGGCCCGAAGCGAATCCGCTTGAGATAGGTCACCGGCTTCCCCCGGGCGGCCAGCATCCGCTTGACCTGATGGTACTTTCCCTCGTGGAGGGTGATGTGGGCGCTGTGCTCCGACAAAAGCTCCAGCGCTCCGGGCAGGCATTCATAGCCGTCCCCCAGAACTACTCCCCGGCGCACCGCTTCCACGTCCGTCTCGTCCAGAACACCGTCCACCTCCACGTAATACACCTTGTCCACATGGCTTTTCGGAGCCAGCAGACAGTGAGCCAGCGGCCCGTCGTTGGTGAGCAGCAACAGGCCCTCGGTATCCTTGTCCAGCCGTCCGGCGGGAAACAGGCCGATGTTTCGATACTCCTCCCCTAATAGGTCCAATACCGTGCGCTCCCCGGGCTCATCGGTGGAGGACACCACCCCCGCCGGCTTGTGGAGCATGAGGTACACCGGCCTGTCCGCGCCGATGGGTACGCCGTCCACGGCAACAGGGGCGTCCTCCGCCGCTTTTGTCTCCGGAGCGCGGCACACCGTGCCGTCCAGCCTCACCCGGCCCGACCGGATCAGCTCCCGGGCCTCCTTCCGACTCCACCTTCCTGTGGCGGCAAGCCGCTTGTCCAGACGCTCCAAACCGTCCACTCCTTCTCTTTTGTGTCCCATATACTATATCATATTGCGGCTCTCAGGTACATATTCTTTCTTTGAAAAATGAAGAAAGGTTGTGCTGCTATGATTATCTACACGGCGCGCCTACCAAAGAAGCGGCTGCTGGCGGCGGGGGCGGCCGCCCTGTGCTGCCTGTTCGCGGTCCTCACCTTCACGCTCACCCTCAGCGGCCGGGCTGTGGCCGTCTCGGCGGAGGTAAAGAACGTCAAAACCAACGACGACCGCCTGGCCTATCTCAACGGCCTGGGCTGGCAGGTGTCCTCCCAGCCCATCGCCACCGAGGAGCTGCTCATTCCGGAGGAATTCGACGACAGCTATCAGGGCTATCTGGCCCTCCAGGCCGGCCAGGGCTTTGACCTGACCCAATACAAGGGCAAGCGGGTGAAGCGGTACACCTATCAGCTCACCAACTACCCCACCCAGGCCGAGCCGGTGCAGATTGCCCTGCTCATCTACAAAAACAAGGTAATCGGAGGACAGATCCAGTCCTCCTCCGGCAGCTTTCTCCATGGATTGACGCTGCCCGCTCCGGCGGAATCCGAACCTCTTCAGCCATCCCAGGAGGCCCAGCCCACATCTTCTTCAGCCGCCTCCGGTCTGACCCTTTGACTCAAAAACAGGGGAGACGCTTAAGCGTCTCCCCTGCCGTTTTATCCGACCCGCTCTCCCTTGAAGAACACGGCCTCCACAACCAGGTCCTGGTCCAAGACTACCACATTGGCCCGTTTACCCGGCTCCAAACTGCCCACCCGGTCAAAGATTCCGATGACCTGGGCGGGGTTCACCGCTGCGGCCCGCACCGCGTCCGCCAAGGGGATTCCAAAGGAGACGGCGGTCTTCATGCACGCCATCAAATCAGTGACCGACCCGGCGATGGTGCCGTCCGCCAGGGTGGCCAGAGGCCCTTTTACGGTGACCTCCTGCCCGCCCAGGTCATATTTTCCGTCGGTCATACCGGCGGCCCGCATAGTGTCCGAGATCAGCACCACCCGGTCCGCGCCGAACAGCTTGAAGGCCGCCCGCACCATGGAGGGGTGGATATGAATGCCGTCGCAGATCAGCTCCACCCTTGTCCAGGGGCTGTCCAGAGCCGCCCCCACCACACCAGGGGCCCGGTGCGTAAATCCAGGCATGGCGTTGAACAGGTGGGTGACCTCCCTGGCGCCGGAGCGAAACGCCTCCAGGGCCGTGTCATACTCGGCGGTGGTGTGGGCCACCGCCACGTTCACATCCTCGCAGACCGCGCGGATAAATTCCATGGCCCCCGGCTCCTCCGGGGCCACGGACACCAGCTTTACCAGCCCTTCAGCCGCGCCCATCAGCCGGCGGAGCATGGCCGCGTCCGGTCTGTGGAGCCAATCGCCGTTCTGAGCGCCCCGTTTGGCGTAGGACAGAAAGGGGCCCTCCAAATTGATTCCCACCAGGTCCGCGCCGGAGCGGCCCTCCCTCTTGTGGGCGGCGGCGGTCCGACACACCTTCAGCAGCCGCTCCTCCAACAGGGTCATTCCCGCCGGGCAAATCTGAGTCACGCCCCGGGACAGCTCATACTCCGCTATGGACTGAAGTCCCTCCGGGTCTCCGTCGGACAGGTCCGCCCCCCGGCAGCCGTGGAAGTGCACGTCGGTGAGGCCGGGGATAATCCAGCATCCGGAAGCGTCATAGGTCTCCCTGTCCCGGCTGTCGGGTGTGAGCAGCGCTCCGTCAAAGCACACGTCCCGCTCCACAAACCCATGCTCCAGGTCGAACACCCTGCCGCCGGTGATTTTCATACGCCGGCCTCCGTCAGCCTGCTCAGCGCGCTCTCGTCCCCCACCAGAGTGACGTCCGGGTGGAGCTGGAGAATGGAGGCGGGCACTTCCGGGGTGACGGGGCCGCAGACGGCCTTATACACCGCCTCCGCCTTGTCCTCGCCGCTGACCACCACCAGAATCCTCCTGGCCCGCATGATGGTGCCGACGCCCATGCTCAAGGCCTGCTTGGGCACATCGTCCGCGCTGGCAAAAAACCGGGAATTGGCCTCAATAGTGCTCTGGGCCAGATCCACCAGGTGGGTAATAACAGGGAAATGGTCGCCGGGCTCGTTGAAGCCGATGTGGCCGTTGCGGCCCATGCCCAGCAGCTGCAAATCGGCGTAGCCAAGCTCCGCCACCAGCTTCTCATACCGCTCGCCCTCCGCCGCCGGGTCCTTGGCCAGACCGTCGGGCACGTTGGTGTTCTCAGGCTTGATGTCCACATGGTCAAACAGGCTGGCCTGCATAAAATAGCGGTAGCTCTGGTCGTGGTCCGGGGCCAGCCCATAGTACTCGTCCAGGTTCACCGAGCGCACCCCGGCAAAGCTCAAATCCCCCTGCTTGTACCACTGGACCAGCTGCTTATAGGTTCCCACAGGAGAGGACCCTGTGGCAAGGCCCAGCACACAATCCGGCTTGGACACCACCTGGGCGGCGATCACCGCCGCCGCCCGGCGGCTCATGGCGTCATAATCCTTTTCACGATAAATTCTCATGGCAAATCACCTCTTAGACATATTATATCCAACCGGGCAATCCCGTCAACATCATTTTTTCAATTTCCCCACTGCCGCCGCGATCATATCCGCGGCCTCCTTCACAGTGGGGGCGTCCCCGGGCTCCAGACTCGCCGGGGGGCGCGGACGCCGCCGACGGCTCCGGCGGCCAGACCAGACAGCAGCCGCTCATCCGGCCCGTCGAACACGATGGCCCCCTCGTCCCGCCACATCTGGATGTCCTGGACGGGCATGGAGGAATTTTTCACCCCGACGACCCGGGGATTTTATCGTCACATGTGCGCTCCGCCGGAGGGTGGAGATACCCAAGGAGATCGTCAGATTCGCCCGGGATCGGAGCATAATCAATTGCAGGAAGTGGTCGTTCCAGGCATTGATGAAGGTGAACATGGCCAGCGCGCCATACCCGCGTTGGAGCTCTCCGCCGCCGCTGGTGATCTTCTGGAGCATATCGAACCACTCAGCGCTCATACTGGCGAAGCCGTCCATGGTGTTGTAGTAAGGGCCGTTGCCCTGGCAGGAGGTGAGCAGGTTGTCGTCGTCCACAGCCTTTTTGAAAACGTGGGGGCCCGCCACAGCAGCTCCACCTCAGCGGCGGGCTCGCCGCCCTGGCTGCCGCTCCCTACATATGCTTATCCGCCAAGGCGTCCGCCACCATCCTGCGCCGCTGGCGGCAGGTCTCTATATCCCGGCGGCACACCTCGTTGAACAGCACGTCGGTGAGGAACAGCTGCCCCATGCGGGCGGCCACGGAACCCATTTGGAGCGGACTCTCCCTGGCCCCGCACTCCAGCACCAGGTCCGCGCAGGCCGCGCCGGGAGACTTGGGGAAATGGGTAATCAGGATGGTCTTGGCCCCCCGTTCCTGGGCAATTTTCAGCACGTCCACCAAATCCTTGGTGGAACCGGAGTAGGAATAATACAGCACCACGTCCCGGGGCGTGAGCATGACGCACCGGATGGTCTGAAGATGGGCGTCCTCAATGGCATAGAAGTTGGGCATGGCGGTGGAAAACAGATGGGCAGCCTCCCGGGCCGGCACCATAGAGCCTCCCAGCCCCATACACAGCACCCGCTCCGCCGCAATCAGCAGGTCCGCCGCCCTGGAGACGTCGGCGGGGTCGAGCATCTCCATGGTCTGGGTGATGGCCTCCACGTTGGCGGCACACAGCTTGCGGCACATCTCGCCCACATCGTCCTCCTCGGCGATTTCGCCGTACAGCGGATTGATGGGCTTGGTCCCGGCGGCGGCCCCCGCCACCGTCAGCTTGAAGGCGCTGTAGCCCTTATAGCCCAGCCGGCGGCAGAAGCGGGATATGGTGGCCTCCGCCACATCCGCTACCTCCGCCAACTCGGAGATGGACATATACTGGCAGTCCTGACGGTGGAGCATAATATAATCGGCGATCTTCCGCTCCGCCCCGGTGAGCTGGTAATACTCCCGGTTAATTCTGGTAAATACGTCGCCGTAGGGCATGTCCGCCCCCTCACTGCCCGTCCAGGAGTCCATTCAGCATCCGCTCGCACATGCTCAGCATCCGGGGCAGATGGAAGGGACCCTTGAACGTGCTCCCCTTACACGGGGGTTGGGTGGGCATTCCGTCCCGGCGCAGATATCCGTACCACTCGCCGCAATCCGGGTCGGAGAAGTGCTCCTTGCAGTAATCCAGTGTCGTTTCAAACCAATCCAGGTATTTTTCCTCCCCGGTGTCCCGGTAGAGCATGAGGCTGGCGATGAGGATCTCGTCGTGGGACCACCACAGCTTCATGTCGTGCTCACAGGCCTCGGGGGGGCGGCCCAGGCAGTCGATGACGTGCAGCAGCCCGCCGTACTCCTGGTCCCAGCCCGCCTCAATGGCCCAGTTGAAGATTTGGGCCGCCTTCCGCACCAGCTCCTTGTCGCCGGTGCGCTGGGCGTGCTCCAGCAGGAACCACACGCCCTTGATGTCGTGGCCCGGGTTGACCACCCGGCCCTCGGTGCAGTCAAGCCGCGCCGTACCGTCCTCGGCCACGTTCTCCAGCACGCATTTCAGCTCGGGGTGTACGTGGTACTTGAAAATTTCCTCCACGCACTGGGCGGCGCACTGTTCATAGAGCTCCTTCCGCTCCGGGTCCACCCGCAGCATCACCCCGGTGACGTTGAGAAGAATCATGGGGATACCGAAAGCCCGGCCCGTGCGGGTCTCGGGGATGGTCTTGGGACCCAGTCCGGTGGGATCCTTCATGCCGTGGTTCAAGTTCCAGTACAGGTCGTACCCCCGGCGGGCACGGACCAAATGCTCCTCGCCTCCGACCACGCCGTAATACTCCGCGTTGGCCAGGGCGTAAAACGCCTCGGAGAAGCAATAGCGCCGCTGGCGCAGGGGCTTGCCGTCCTCAGTGACGGTAAAGTACAGGCGGCCTCCCGCCTCGTGGTTAATGCAGTGGTCCTCCAGGAAGTCCAGGCAGCTCTTGCTGGCGGCCAGCCACTTCTCCCGGGGACCGTAGAGATGGCACAGCCAGGCAAAAATCCATCCGCAGCGCCCCTGCATCCACACGCTTTTGTCCGTGGAAAAGACCTTGCCCTCCCGGTCCAGGCAGGTGTACACGCCGCCGTGCACCGGGTCCATGCCGTTTTTCAGCCAGAAGTCCACGCAGCGGTCCAGCTCCTCCCTGAGCCACTGCTGATGACTCCGAAGTCGGGTCGCATCCATTGAGCATTCCACCTTTCTATTTGATCTGGCCGATTTCGCTTTGCGCTATTGATATCCGTTTCCTTGAATGCTTTTATCATACCTTGCCCTTAGCCCATGCGTCAAGAGAGCAAAGAGAATTGTTTTCATTTTTTGTAGAAAATGCTTGACAAAATCCAAAAAACTGGTAATTTTGTCTTCTAAAAATTTGGTATTGTTGTCAATTTCACCCAAAATTCCAGAAATAATTTCCACCCCCGCGCTGGGGACGCCTCAAAGAGAGGGACCAGCCATGAAAAGCGCATTCTCTGCCTGGGCGACTCCAATACCCACGGCTTCTGCGCCGACGGCGGCTCCCGCTTCAACGAGGAGGAACGGTGGACCTGCCGCCTACAAGCAGCTGGGTTGCCACTACCTGGACGCGGCGGACTGCGAGTTCAACCCGGTGGACGGAATGCACCTGACCCGCAGGAGCCACGCTCTCTTGGCGGAAAAGCCGGCGGAGCTGGTTCCCGCCCTGATCCCCTGAACCCGGCAAAGGCCGCGCCCATAGGGCGCGGCCTTCCTTCAGCCTTCAATGATCCGGCGAATCTCCGCCTCCACCTGCCTGACCTCAAATTCCAGCTCGGCGGCGGGCAGCCGCACCGCACCGTGACCCAGAATGATCATCTGCTCCAGGCCGTCGGAGGTGGCCACCCGCACCCGGTGCTCCCGGCGCTCCTTGGCCAGGGCGTAGGTGGTCTTTTCAATATACATGTCCGCCGTCTCCGCCTCTTTGGTGTAGACCACATAGACATCCCCCGCCCGCTCGACGGAGCCGGGGTTTCCCTTCACCTTGTAGGCGTCGAACACCACGATAACCCTGCATTTTTTCCACCCCTGATAGTTGCGCAGCCGGTCGATGAGCCGGACCCGGGCTCCGTCCAGGTCCTCCCTGGCAATGGCGCGCAGCTCGTCCCAGGCGTGGATGATGTTGTAGCCGTCCACCAGCAGGTAATCCTCCCCGTTCCGGACCTTGAGACCCTTCCAGGGCTTGGGCTTCGGGGGTGAGGACCTGGGCGCGGACCGGAAGGCATGCGGCTTGACGGGACCGTAGGCCCGCTCAAAAATGGCCTCCAGTTCCTTGTCCAGCGCCGCCCGGGATTCGTAGCTCGTGGCCTGCCGGCGGACCGGAGCGGTCTCCTGCCGGGCCTGACGCTCCCCTTGGGGCCGCCAGCCGCTGTCCAGGTGCATATGCTCCCGCACCTCATCCCAGGGCACGTTGAACCCCGCCCCGTGGGCGCAGAACACCGACCCGGCCGGATTGGCCGCGTCCCGGTCCGGGTCGTAGCCCACCGCCTCGATCACCGCTTCGGCGTTGTGGCAGGACCGGTAGCCCTCCACCGCGCAGGAGAACCGTCCCCGGCCCCCGGTGTAGGCCGCCACCTCCGTCCAATAGCCCCCCACCTCGGATACGGGCACGCTGCCCGTAAGGACAGACGCCTCCCCCGCCCCCTCCGGGGCCTGGAACTCCGCGCCCATGCGCTGGAGGTCGGTCATGGCCCGGCCCACATTGGCGGTAGGCGTCTCCAGCCGGAAGGAATACCAGGGCTCCAGCAGCACGCTTTCAGCGCACATCAAGCCCTGCCGCACCGCCCGATAGGTGGCCTGGCGGAAATCGCCCCCCTCGGTGTGCTTCAAATGGGCCCGGCCTGTCAGCAGGGTGATCTTCATATCGGTAACGGGCGCTCCGGTTAGCACCCCTACATGGGTCTTTTCCATCAGGTGGGTGAGCACCAGCCGCTGCCAGTTTCGGTCCAGCACGTTTTCCGGACAGGTGGTGTCCAGCACCAGCCCCGCCCCCCGCTCCAGCGGCTCCAGCAGAAGATGTACCTCGGCGTAATGCCGCAGGGGCTCGAAATGCCCCACCCCCTCCGCCGGGGCGGCGATGGTCTCTAAATACACGATCCGTCCGGGGCCGAAGGACACCGACGCCCCAAAGCGCCGCTCCATCAGCCGGGACAAAACCTCCAGCTGCACCTCCCCCATGAGATGCACCCGGAGCTCACCCAAAAGCTCGTTCCACTCCACCCGGAGCTGGGGGTCCTCCTCCTCCAATATGCGAAGCTGATTCAGCAGGGTGTGCACGTCCCCGCCCGCCGGGGGCAGCACCTGGTAGGCCAGCACCGGCTCCAGCTCCGGGCCCGCCCAGTCCTCCTCCGCTCCCAGACCCTGGCCCGCCCGGGTTTGGCTCAACCCGGTGACGGCGCATACCGTCCCCGCCGGGGCCTCCTCCGCCGGAACAAATTTTGCCCCCGAATACAGCCTCATCTGGGTGGTCTTTTCCTCCCAGTCCGGGCCCTTCAACGCGTCCCGCACCTTCAAAACGCCGCCCGTCACCTTCAGCCAGGTGAGCCGCTCTCCCCGGTCGTCCCGGGAGATCTTGAACACCCGGGCGGCGAAATTTCCCGACCAGTCCGGCTCCAGGGTATAGCGCGCCAGTCCGTCCAGCAGCTCCTCCACGCCCTCCGCCCTCAGGGCCGAGCCGAAGAAGCAGGGGAACAGCTTCCGTTCCACGATAAGGGCGGACAGGTCGTCCGTCTCCAGCGTTCCCGTCTCCAGATAGTGCTCCATCAGCTCCTCGCCGCACAGGGCGGCCTGCTCCAGCACGTCCTCCCAGGGGCCGGAAAAATCGGCGCAGCCGTCGCTCAGCCGCTCCCGCAACTGGGCCAGCAGCTTGTCCCGGTCCGTGCCGGGCTGGTCCATTTTGTTGACAAACAGAAAGGTGGGCACCTGGTGGCGCTCCAGCAGCCGCCACAGGGTTTCCGTGTGCCCCTGCACCCCGTCCGCCCCGCTGACCAGCAGCACGGCGTAGTCCAGCACCTGCACCGCCCGCTCCATCTCGGCGGAAAAGTCCACATGTCCGGGGGTGTCCAGCAGGGTGAACTCACAGTCCTTCCAGCTCAGCCGCGCCTGCTTGGAGAAAATGGTGATGCCCCGCTCCCGCTCCTGCTGGTCGGTGTCCAGAAATGCGTCGCCGTGGTCCACCCGCCCCAGCCTGCGCACAGCGCCGGACAGATACAGCATGGCCTCGGACAACGTGGTTTTGCCCGAGTCCACATGGGCCAGCAGACCCGTACAAAGGCGTTTGACCTGCTTTTTCCCCGGGTTTGCGCCCATTTTTTCACCTCCGGCAGCTTTTGTCGATTATTATAGCACAAGGATAATCCGTTCTTGGCGCGTTTGATTTTGAGGGATCAGAAAGGATTTTTTATACGCGTCTCAGCGGCGGGCCGTCCAGGGCTATGACCGCGTCACAGACGGCCAGCACCTGGGCCTGGTGACTGGCCAGCACCACGGGGACGTTCAGCTCCCGCAGGTACCCCAATATGCGCTCTGTCCGCATCCGGTCCACTCCGGCGAAGGGCTCGTCCAGCAGGAGCAAGTCTCCCCCCAGCGCCGCGCAGCGGGCCAAGGCCAGCCGCCGCGCCATACCGCCGGACAGGGCGGAGGGGTAAGCGTTTTCCTCCCCCTCCAGCCCGGCAAAGGCCAGCCAGCGGCCCAGCTCTCCCCGGCGGTCCTTGGAAAGCACGTCGGTGATATGCCGGCCCACCGTCCGCCAGGGCAGCAGGCGGTCCTCCTGGAACAGGAACGCCGTCCGGGCCGGGTCCGCGCCGGACACCGTGCCGCTCTCCGGCGCTTCCAGTCCGGCGATGACCCGCAGGAGGGTGGTCTTGCCGCAGCCGGAAGGACCAGACAAGGCCGTGAGCCCCTGTCCGGGTATTTCCAGGGAAAAGCGGTCCAGCACCAGCTTATCTCCATAACGGAGCGTTAAATTCTCCAGGCATATCACCCTCTGTTCCCCCTCTCCAGCACTCGGCGGAGCAGTCCCTCCAAAATCAGGGACAGCGCCACAATGGTGAGGGTCCAGGCAAACAGCTCCGCCGTCTCCAGCCCCAGCTTGGCCTGTTGGATGCGGGAGCCGATGGCCCGGGTGGGCGGGCAGATAACCTCCGCCGCCACTCCGGACTTCCACGCCAGCCCAAAGGCGGTAAGCAGTCCGGCGGACAGGTGGGGCCGCAGGGCAGGCAGGTAAATCAGCCGCAGCGTTTTTGCCCGAGAAAAGCGGTACGCCCGGGCAAGCTCCAGCAGCTTCCCGTCCAGGTTTTCCAGCCCCGCAGACAGCGCTCCCCATACCACCGGCAGCACCATCAACCCCGCAATGACCCACGGAATGGCGGCCCGCGCCACCCACAGGTACACCAGCAGGATGAAAGACACCACCGGCGTGGCCCGAACCACCCGGATGGCCGGGGACGCCAGCCGGTCCGCCCAGGGGAAAAAATGGGTGAGGAAGGCCAAAGCCGCCCCCGCCGGCACCCCCCACAGCAAACCCAGGAATACCCGCCCCAGCGTGGACCCCACCGACAGCCAGAAGTCGGCCGTCCGGGCCAGGGCCAGCAGGCCCTCCCCCACCCGCGCCGGGCCGGGGAGCAGCAGCTCCCGCCCCACGGCTAGAGACGCCAGCTGCCATACCGCCAGCCAGAACGCCACAGGTATGATGATTTTTGGAAGCTTTTTCATACTCTTACCATCACCGTGCCGACGCCTTGCAATTTTGACCACGTTGAAAATGAGCTAAAAGTTCTTTTCAATTCCTCGTCCAGTAGATGCCGCCGCCGGGCAGGGCGCCGCCCACGGAGGCGGGGTCCACAGCATACAGCAGGGAGTAGTAGCCGGACATGTTTTTTTCCATATCCGCCCCGGAGATAAAGGCCAGATGGCACTGGGGAATGGCCAGCCTGGCAATCGCTGCGCTGGGCGTGATCCCGTAATTCGCCACCCATTCCGCCGCCTCGTCCACATTGCTGTTCACATAGTTGATGGACGCCTCATAATCGGCGAGAAAATGCTCCACGTAATCCGGATAGGTCTCCAGCAGCTCGCTCCGGGCCACCACGGCGGTCATGATGAGCCGGCTGCCGTTTTCCAGCGCGTCCCAGGCCTCGGTCATGTCCACAGCCTGACGCACCTGCCCCCCGCCCTTGGCAATGGCGGCGGTGGCGGCGGGGACGGGCAGCATGGCGCACTCGATCTCGCCGCTGAGCAGCTTGGCGCTGATCTCTGCGGCGTCCGCGAACACCACCTCAACATCCTTCCCGATCTCCAAGCCGTTTTCCTCAAGCAGATAGCGCAGCACATACTCCGGATTGGCCCCCTGCCCTGCAGCGTAAAGGGTTTTGCCCAC
Source organism: uncultured bacterium (assembly GCA_948469375.1). Classification (GTDB taxonomy): domain Bacteria; phylum Bacillota; class Clostridia; order Oscillospirales; family Oscillospiraceae; genus Enterenecus. Next base: position 47,540 of record CAOKLO010000014.1, read on the forward strand.
CAGGTCGGCCATGGAGTTGATGTTGGAGGTCCCATTGCCCTCCAGGATGTGCAGGACGCCCAGCGTGCCCACGGCGATGATTCTCACACCGCCGTCCGTCTTGTTGTAGAGGTTCACCGCCACATTGGAGGCCACAGTGGCAATGTCGATCTTCCCGTTGGAAAGCCCCGCCACCAGCTCGCTGTTGTCGGCGGCGATGGTGTACTCATAGGAGGTTTGCAGGCTGGCGGGGTCGTTGTCGACGGCGTTCAGCAGCTGGGCCGCTCCCACCCCGGTGGGACCAGACAGCACCGCCAAATGCACCGGGCCATAGGGTGTCACGTGAACGTCTTCGGAGACTTCAGCGGAGGGCTCCTGGCTGGGAAGCGCCTGGGAGGCCCCTCCAGAGGGAGCGCCGGAGGGATCGTCTCCGGACGACCGGCAGGCGGTCAGGGTAAACAGCAGGGCAAAGGCCAGCAGCAGCGCCGGCAATTTCATTTTTTTCATAAAGCAGCGATCCTTTCTTGCGGCTGCGGGCTATTTCCCACCCGCACGGTATGAAATCCTACAGCACTGATTGTAACGGGCGGAGCGTACAATGTCAAGAACGGATTGAGATGAAGCCCAGGTCCAGCCCGCCGACGAGGCAGCGCCCGCACGTCCTCCAGCACCACGCCGCCGGCAGGCGCGCCCCGGTAGCCCATTTTTTCTCGTGACCGCCGCAGGACACCCCGGGCAGGGACATGTTCACCTAAAGCAGCCGATGCCCTTGGCGCTCTTTTCTCGGCAGCCTACGAAAAGCCCAGCGCATGGCGTTGAGTCCTCACGGCTAGGCTCCGTTCCGCTGAATTACCGGCCGACAGCTCGTGTGTCAGGTAATCCGGCCGTATGCGTTCTATGATAGATCTTGCCTCTGGGATCGTCCACGGCTGGTGCCGGTCAATTTGCAGGACATGTCCATAATTGGCGCTGAATTGCTCTACACAGTCCTTTGGCAGGTCTGGCGGCACTTCGCCGGTATGCTCCCGCACATATGCGCCGCTGAGGGATTGGTGCAGGTGAATCCCTCGGATATACTCACACAGGCTTCCATGAGCGTCCAGCATCCGGTGAATATATGCCGCGCCATCCAGCTCGGTCAGGAGCTCTGTACTGGTGTTCATCAGGTGCCCCGTGTCCAGCATGATGCCCTTTCTGGAGTACTGGACCCCATCCAGCATCCTCCCTGTCAGCGCCGGGTCCGTCATGGTGAAGCCAGGCCACCACAAATTCTCCAATAAAAAGTCAAAATCGGCAGGCTGACCCAGCAGAAGAGCGTTAACCGTCTCTACTGCGGCGTCAATCACTTCCTCGGAGGTGTGCCGCCAGCGGTAAGTATAGCCCTCCTCAATCGACACGTCTGATACATGAAACACGATGTACTTCGCTTTCAGAGCCTTTGCCCGCTCCAAATCGTTCCGATAAAACTGCATCAAATAGCCCGGACCCAGTCCGCCGTAAAAGCTTCTGGCTGCATCCAGGCTTCCAAATTTCTCTGCCAAGGCCTTGTTGTCTTCCCGGTAGAGATCCAGCCAATCAGAGAAAAAGGTCAGATGATACCCAATCACCAGGTCTTGCAGGAGCTCTATGGGAACAGGCTCCATCGCCCAGACTCCTTCGATGCCATGGAGACCCAGAGACTCCAGCTCGGTGCAGAGTCCCGGCCTGCCGCCATACTCCGACAAAACATCCGCGCACATTGGCAGAGACATCATCTGGTTCATAACTTCAGCCTCCCGACCTTCAACATTATTACCCCGTTTCCCCTTTGCGCTGCCGCTATGTATTCTATCGAGTTTTTTAATAAAATGTACAAACTGATTTCAGCTGGCTCAAAAGGGTTACCGCCGCAGTAAATACTACTGCCTTCGACCAAAAATCCTTATCCGGATTTTATCCGCTATGATAAACTCGATTTATCTTTTTTGCCTTTGTCCGCTTAGCTCTCATTGCAGATGCCCCTATGTAAACGCGGCCTAGAAAAAAAATCTTGCCCTTGGCTATTTACTTGATTCATATTATCTTGTCGTTGTATCTTCTTTGTGATAGAATAGTATAAACCACAACAGCAATAATTTATTTTGGAGGTACCACAATGGCAATGGCAAAAAAGAACGATGGAAAAGCCGGCGGCAGAAAAAAGACTCCGGCTAGGGCAGCCGTCGCGGAACGCAAAGCCGGCGCTGCTAAAAAGAGCACGGCAAAAGAGCCGGTCGGGAACATTGAGGCAGATGTGCCAAAAGTAAGCGCCGAGGAGGCGGTCAAGACGGAAGCCCCGAACGCAGAGGCGGTGGAAGCGGTCAAAGAGGAAGCGCGAAAGGCCGAGACCCCAAAGGCGGTCAAGGAGGAGACGTTGAAGGCTGAGGCCGCGAAACCAATGGAACCGGCAAAGGCAGAGACGGTGGATGCAGTCAAGGCGGAACCGACAAAGGCCAAGGCTGCGAAAGCGGCGAAAGAGGGTGCCTCAGCAAAGGCGGCCACGGCAAAAGCAGGTAAAGCAGAGCCGCCAAAGGCAGAGACAGCAGAGGCGGGTCATAAAGAGCCGTCAGAGGAAACGAATCTGAAAGACGCCGCGCCGGAGGAAGCCTATATGTCCCCCAGAAGAAGCGTTGTGTTTATCGGGTCGGAGTGCTACCCCTTTGTCAAAACCGGCGGCTTGGGCGACGTCATGTATGCGCTCCCCAAGGCGCTGGTAAAGCAGAACTGCGATGTGAAGGTCATTCTCCCGCGATACAAATGTATCCCGTGGGAATATCAGGAGAAAATGATATACCGCGGTTCCTTTGAAATGGATCTCTGCGCGGACGGCCGGTCCTTTTATGTGGGCATCATGGAATATGTCTGGGACGGCGTAGTGTATGATTTCATCGACAATGAAGAATTCTTCAGCAACGGAAATCCGTATACCAATCTTATTGATGATATCCCGAAATACTGCTATTTTGCCAAGGCGGCCCTGGCGGCGCTAAACTATATGGATTGGGTCCCCAATATCATTCATTGCCATGATTGGCAGGCAGCTCTGGTCCCCGTATATCTGAGGACTCAGTTTGTCAACACGAAGCTGACCGCCGCAAAAACCATATTGACCATTCACAATCTGCGGTTCCAGGGAATTTATGATATTCCCACCATCCGCTACTGGTCTGGGCTGCCGGATTATGTCTTTAATAAGGACGCCCTAAAGACCGGCTACAGAGACGCGAACATGCTGAAGGGCGGCTTGACGTATTCCAATATCATCACAACGGTAAGCCAGACCTACGCAGGCGAAATTCAGAGCCCCTATTATGGCGAGACCCTGGACGCCCATCTGCGGTATCATTCCGGTAAGCTGCGCGGCATCGTAAACGGCATTGACTGCGACATCTGGAATCCCGGTACAGACGCCAGACTGAGTGCAAATTACGATATCACCAATGTTCTGGACAAGAAAAAGGAAAACAAGCGCAGGCTGCAGGAGGAATTAGGACTGGTTCAGGATGACCATAAATTTGTGATCGGCCTGATCTCCCGGCTGACGGACCAGAAGGGACTGGACCTGCTCAACGCCATTATCCCGCAGATCATGGACGATCACACGCAGATCGTGGTACTGGGCACCGGGGACCGGGTATATGAGGATTCCTTCCGGTATTATGAGAACGCGTACCGCGGAAACGTATGCTCCAATATCATGTATGATGAAACGCGCGCCCATAGAATCTACGCGGGCGCGGACGCTCTGCTGGTTCCCTCCCAGTTTGAGCCGTGCGGATTGACGCAATTGATCGCGATGCACTACGGCACGATACCGGTCGTTCGGGAAACCGGCGGGCTGAAGGACACGGTGGAGCCGTATAATATGTATTCCAATACGGGAAACGGCTTTACGTTTGACCGTTATGATGCCGGCCTGCTGCTGGATGCCATTAACCGGGCAAAGACGCTCTATTTCGAGAATCGCTGGTGCTGGGATGAAATGGTACAGCGGGATATGGATAAAAACCTGTCCTGGGAGAATTCCGCAAAGCAGTATAAGGATCTGTATTTAGAATTAACCTGATAAAAGGAATATGGCGCCTCTGCCCAGTCGTAACGGGCAGAGGCGCCGCCGCGCTTAGGCCAAGCTCCGGCGGCGGGCGGGTCCTCCCTTGAAGGCGTCGCGATCTGCCTGGCGGCTCCCCCCTGCCGGCGGACGGTCCCTGTTCAATCAATGCGGCTGCGCCGGGTCCAAGGCATACTTCCTGCTATACTGATGGAACCTCGTCAAAAACGCTTCCCCTCCGCTGCGGGCCTCCCGCAGGGACCTGTGCAGGTTCATATTGCCGCGGGCCGTGTCGATGACGCACCCGGCGATGTTGGAGCAGTGGTCGGCTGTCCGCTCCAGATCGGTCAGCAAATCGGACCAGGCAAAACCCACATCGATGGTACACTCGCCCCGCTGCAGGCGGAGAATGTGCCGGGTGCGGAGCTGCTCCTTGAGCTGGTCGATGACCTGCTCAAGGGGCTCCACCATGGATGCGGCATTCAAATCGTCCTCCAGAAATGCCGTGAGGGACAGCTCCAGAATTTCCGTGACCGCGCGGGACAGCACGTCCAGCTCGGCGGCAGCAACGTCGGTGAAGCGCAGCTTTTTGTCCCGCATTTCCTCCGCAGACTCCAGAAGGTTCACCGCGTGGTCGGCAACGCGCTCATAGTCGCCGATGATCTTCAGCAGCTTTGCCGCCTCCGCGCTGTCCGCTTCGCCGATCTGCCGGGCGCTCAGCCTCACCAGGTAGGTGCCCAAAATATCCTCGTAATGGTCGGTTTTCTCTTCCTGCTCCCGGATGGACGCGGCCAACTCCGGCGTGCAGCCCCGCAGGGCGGCCAGCGCCCCGTTCAAAGCGGAGGCAGCGGTCCGCGCCATATCAAAGGCCACCTCGCGGCACCGCTCCAAGGCGATGGGCGCCGATGCCAGCAGGCGCTCGTCCAGCTCCGGGCGCACCTCGGGCCGCTGTGCGTCGGGAACCAGCCGGTTGACCAGCCGTTCCAGAAAGCCGGCCAAGGGCAGCATGAGCACCGTGCACAGCACATTGAACACCGTGTGGGCGGCGGCAATGCCCACGCGGGACGCCGGGGCATTTAAAAGAGCGGGGATGAACGCCTCCCGAAGCAGGCAGAACACTGCCAGCCACACCGCGCTGCCGATCACGTTGAAGGACAGGTGAACCAAGGCGGCCCGCTTCGCGTTTTTGTTTGCCCCCACAGAGGAAAGCATCGCCGTAGCGCAGGTACCGATGTTCTGCCCCATAATGATGGGGATGGCCGCGCCATAGGAGACCTGCCCGGTGACGGCCAGCGCCTGCAAAATGCCCACCGAGGCGGAGCTGGACTGAATGATTGCCGTGAGCACCGCCCCGGCCAAAACCCCCAGAACCGGGTTTTTGAACAGGAGGAAAAGCTGCTGGAAGGCCGGGACCTCCCGCAGTCCCGTCACCGCGCCGGACATGGTTTCCATGCCGAACATCAGCGTAGCAAAGCCCAGCAGGATTGTGCCCATGTCTTTTTTCTTCGCAGACCTGCAAAACATATAGAGGACAATTCCGATCAGGGCCAAAACCGGCGTAAAGGAGGCAGGCTTCAAAAGCTGTACGAACACATTGCCGCTGTCAATCCCGGTCAGGCTCAGAAGCCACGCCGTGACCGTGGTTCCAATGTTGGCGCCCATGATGACGTTGATGGCCTGCCTCAAGGTCATCAGGCCGGAGTTGACAAAGCCCACCACCATAACGGTGGTAGCCGATGAGCTCTGGATCACCGCAGTAACCGCCAGGCCTGTCAAAAGCCCGGCGATCCGGCCGGAGGTGAGCTTTCCCAGGAGGGAACGGAGCTGATCCCCAGCCCTCCGCTCCAGGGCCTGGCCCATGACGCTCATCCCGAACAGGAAAAGGCTTAACCCGCCGGTCAAAGTCAGCGCATCAAATAAATCCATGGCATGGTTCCTCCTAGACTCAATATCTATGGTCATATTTTGCCGTTTCTATATAAAATTCATGTAAACGAACCGGAAACCTTAGCCAGTCTCCGCAAAAGTCCGGTCTTGTAAGAAGTATGCCCCAAAAGCGCCAAAAAGCCTCTGAGATGCCGGGTCAATCCGCTCAGGCCAGCGCCTTCTTCAGCGCGCCCAACAGCCCTTCCCGGGTGAGCGGCTTGAAAAGCACCGCCTGAGCGCCGATGCCATAGAGCTCCTGGATCACGTCATCACAGCCCAGGGAGGTGACCATGACGATCCGGGCCTCGTCGTGCTCATACAGGAGGACCTGGGCCGCCTCCATCCCATCGATCCCCGGCATAATGATGTCCATAGTCACCACGTCCGGCCGGACCTCCTCATATCGCGCGATGGCCTCCTCGCCGTTTTCGCAGTAGGCGGCCACCTCAAACTCAGTGCCCTCCAGCAGCTTGCGGATTTGAAGGTCCATCATCCTGGAGTCATCCACCACCATGACTTTTTTCTTCATACCATCAGTTCCTTCTTTCCAATCCACTTCTGAACAAGACTTACATCACAACAATTTCGCCGCAGATCATTTTGGCGATGCACTGCCGCTCCTCCCGCTGAAGGCGGAGCATTTCTTCCCCAAACCGAAGCTCTGTCCCGGCGTAAGCCACGCTGCACTCCAGCCGGCCCTCATTATCCTTGCTGCCCAGCGTCGGCTTGACATCCTGAAGCTCCTCCTCCAGCTGCTGGAGCCGGAGCTCCGTGGTGGACAGCTTCATCCGGACCTTGCTGAGCAAGCTGGCCTTGGTCGGGCCATCCGGCTGGCACTCCAGCCGCTCCTGCTCGATCTCCAGCTCCTTCAGCTCCCGCCGCACCTGCTCCCGCTCGAAGCTGGTACAGGGCAGCCCCCCCAGGACAATGGATGTCCGGCGCTCCGATTTGGAGCCTACGGTGGAGGCGCTTATTTTCTTTGCCGCCCATATCCGGCCGCCCATAATAACGCCCCGTCCGGAGCGAACCAGCACCTCCCCGTCACAATAAATGCCGCCGTTGATGATGGCGTCGGTCTGGAGGTTTTCCCGCACGTAAATGGTGGCGTTCTCAATATATTTGGAAAATACGCACCGCTGGGCCCGGACGGTGGTGGTGCCATCCCCCAGGATGCCCTTGACCACGGTGAGGTCGCCCCCGGCCTCCACCGTGCTACCCGCCTCAATGACGCCGCCCACCCAGATGCTGCCCATGGCCCGAACGGTAAAGCCGGTGAGCACGTCGCCCTTGATGTTCACATCCCCCAGGAATTTGATGTTTCCAGTGGAAAAATCCACATTCCCCGGCACATCCAGCACCGGCTTGACCTGGAAGCTGCGCCCGGTGAACTCCACATGCCCGGCGGACAGGGCTACCAGCGCGTCCCCGTCCTCGCTGATCTCGGTGTTGCGCCCCTTGGGCAGGGAGACGGACTTGCCGCTCTTGGCCGGGATCTCTTGGTCCAGCACCGTTCGGCCCGGCTCGCCCTCGGTGGGCCGGATCAAGCGGCAGATTTCCTGACCCTCCTTCACATTGTGGATCAGGTTCAGCGCGGTGTAGTCCACCTGGTCGTACTCGTCCACCGCCAGAACCCGCTCCACCACCCGGGGAAAGTAATCCACAATGTTGCCGTTCTTCCCGTCGAAGGCGGGCTTGCCCTTGGCGATCAAAAACAGGTTGAAATACCGGTGGTCGTCATGGGCCAGCCGGTCCGCCAAGCGCTCGTTCACGCCGTAGGTAATGCCCTGCTCCTTTATGGCCTGGTAGAGCATCTCCCTGGTCAGCTCCTGGCCCGCCCCCATGGGCGGGAACACCATCACCCAGGCATAGAGCTTGTTGGAGGAGATGAAAAACCAGGGCAGCGCGTCCAGCCCCTCCGGTTCCCCCTGGGCCTCCTCATCCTTTGCGCGCCGGTTTGCATTGCCCTTCATGGATTTCAGCCGGAAATTGCTCACGTTTTTCAGCGCACTCTGCAGGCGGTTCTTCTCCCGGCGGATCAGGTCCTCCGGCAGCACGCCGTCTTCATCCATGCACAGGCGCGGCGCGGGCAGGGACCCCGCCTCCCTCCGCCGCAGGCCGTAAAGCTGGTGCAGCGGATGCTCTCCTGAAAGCTTAATCAACGCCGGGTCCTCTGCGGCAGCCAACGGCTCCTCCTGAGTCTGCTCCTTCATCTGCTCCCGCTCCGCGTCAAGCTCTTCCTCAGCAGCTTCATTTTTTCCCTTGACGCCGAACAAGATGGATGCGAGTTTGTCTTTGATTGACATGACCGAACGCCTCCTCCCAACATAGTAGCACAGCTGAGATTATTATAGCAAGGCTTTGGCCCATTGGCAAGAAGCAGATGGGCCAATCCCCTTCCGCCCGCCTCCCCCACGACGGCCTCCCCCCAAGATTCGGCCTTTGAGCGGAACCAATCAAGCGGACCTTATCCCAGGAAATACCGCCGCCATCGCGTCAAGCGCGATGGCGGCGGTATGGCTGCTCAAGAAAATTTTTATGCGCCGGCGCACAATCACATCCGGCGAAGGCGGAAGGTTTTCACCAGCTGCTTCAGCACATTGGCCTGGGCGCTGAGCTCCTGACTGGTGGCCGCGCTCTCCTCAGCCGTAGAAGAATTGGTCTGTACCACGCTGGTGATCTGTCCAATCTGATCCTGAATTTGTTCCACCGCCCCTGCCTGCGTCTGCGCGTCGGCGGCAATCCCGTTGATGGTTTCCTCAATTCCATGGGCGCCCGCCACCACGCTTTCCAATTGCCTTGCGGTGGCGTCCGCAATCTGCGTACCCTGATTTACCGCGGCGATGGAGCGCCCGATCAGCGCCGAGGTGGACTGGGACGCCTCCGCGCTCTTGGCCGCCAGGTTGCGGACTTCATCGGCGACCACAGCAAATCCTTTGCCCGCCGCGCCGGCACGGGCGGCCTCAACCGCGGCATTCAGGGCAAGGATATTGGTCTGAAACGCGATATCCTCAATGGTCTTGATAATTTTCTCGATCTCGTTGGAGCTGTCGGTGATCTCCTCCATGGCGGCGATCATTTCCTGCATCTTTTGGTTGCCCTCGGCAAGCTGACGGCTCATTCCGCCAACCTGCTCCCGTGCCCGCTGGGCGTTTTCCGCAGTTTGCTTGACGTTCTCCGTGACGCTGTGAATCGTCCCCTCCAGCTCTTCCACCGCGCCGGTCTGCTCCATAGAACCCTGGCTGAGCGCCTGAGAGGCGGTGGACATTTGCTCCGCGCCGCCGGAGACATACTCGGCACTGGTGACGATTTGTCCCATGGTGCTGTTGAGCTTTTCGAGAATATCATTCAAAGAAGTACGGATAGAGGCAAAATCACCCACATATTCCTGGGTGATCTGTGCCGTCAAATCACCAGCGGCAACGGCCTCCAGCATATTGGATATTTCCCCGATGTAGTTCCTCAAACGGCTGATGGTGCTGTCAAAGCTTTGGGACAGCATCCCGATTTCATCGTTGGAGGTGATCCCTACCATCATTGTCTGGTGCTGATTCAGCCCCAGATCCCCCTGCTCCAGAGTTTGTGCCAGTATGGTCAGGCGGAAAAGAGGGGTGGAGACCGTTCTTTTTATATAGGCCCCAACAACCATAATTCCAACCATAATCAGCGCGATGCCGGCCAGGCAGGACAGCACAACCGTCAGCCCGATCTGCCCCGCCGCAGACGACATGGAGATCCCGGCGAAAATCAGGCCGTCGATCTGTCCGTCGGCGCCATAGGTGGGGACATAGGAGCAAAGATGCTCTTCTCCCAGAATTGTGGCCCGCCCCACATAGCTTTTGCCCTGCTCCAGCACCACCTTGGCAAGCTCGCTGGAAAGGCGGGTGCCGACGGCTCTCTGCCCATTCTGCTGGATCGTGGTATAGGCCCGTTCGTCCCCATAGAAAATGGTAAACTCACACCCCATTTCCTGCTTCAGTTCGTCTAAAAGCGCCGTTTTATCGTCATCGCCGGAATAAGTAGACAGCTCATAGGCCAGTACATTGGTGCCGCTTACACATTCCTTCTGCATCAAGGACATGGTGAGCCGATAAAACATCAGCACGCACAGCACCACAACCAGAGTGATGCTTACGCCCAGCATCGCCGCAACCAGATTTCCAACCTTGCGGCCAATACGTTTGATTTTCTGCTTGTCGTTTCCACTGTGTGCAATAGGCGTCATTATAGTTCACTCCCAATTTATTTTTATGATTACTCCTTTGGATTCCCGCCGGAGGCACCCCTCAAAGGCTTTAGTGGGCCGTATCCACGAACACAATGCTGGAATCTCCCCGCCTGGCCTGCTCCAGCACGGCCTGAGCCAGCACCTGAAACGTCCCGTGGGAGGAGGAGGCCCCGCTGATCGCGTCAATTCCGCCCTCCCCCTGTCCCTCCAGGAGCTGTCCGGCATAATAGCGGGTATACTCGTTGGGATAGGTCCCGTTCGTATGGAGCATGGTCTGCATATAGGCGTTATCCCAGCTCTTGATAAAGCCGCTGGCATTCTCCGCGTTGTACTCCACGGAGATGATGCTCCCGCCCTTCACCAAAATCGTAACATATTCCTTCCAGCCGAAGTTGAACTCGGAGGCCTGGGCGGTGTAATAGCCGTCCTGGAGGCCGGTCCGCCCGCCGCAACCCGTCAGCAGCGACGCCATCAGCAGCAGGCTCAAAAGAATGGTAAAAATCCGTTTCATCCGCCGCGTGTCTCCTTCAAAATAAATTTTTGTACCTGGGACTGGAGCGACTCAGCCTCCCTCGCCAGGGACCCGCTGGATTGCTCCGTCTCCCCCGCGTTTTGCAGATTGCGGTCCGCAATGGCGGAAATGGTATTGATTCGCTCCTCCATGACGGACAACGCGCTCTTCTGCCCCTGTACCGCCGCCGCCAGCTCATCCGAGATGACATTGATCTGCGTGGAGACGTCGGATATGGCGCGAAGGGAGCCGGCGGTATCGGCGGTCAGCACCACGCCGGTCTGAATGATCGCCTTGGTGTTGTTGACCATGTCCGTGGCGCTCTGCGCGGCCTGCGCGCTTTTAGCGGCCAGCTGCTTGACCTCGTCGGCCACCACCGCGAAGCCCTTTCCGGCGGCTCCGGCCCGGGCCGCCTCCACAGAGGCGTTGAGGGCCAATATATTCGTTTGGAAGGCGATATCCTCAATATCCTTTGAGATCTTTGTGATCTGCTGCGCGTTGGCGCTGATATCATCCATAGCGGAGGACAGAGCGGCCATCTGCTCGTTGGCGCCCTGGATGCGCCGGGTGATCTCTTCCGTCTGGGAGCGTGTCCGGCCGCTGCTGCGCGCGACGTCGGCCAGCCGCTCCTTCACATGCGTCACCTCGCGGACCAGCTCTTCGGCCGACTGGTTCTGCTCCACCGACGCCTGATGCAGCTGCGCGGACTGCCCATTCAGCTGCGCCGCCATGTCTGTAAGCCGGTCCGCGGCGGCGTGGAATCCAAGGAGCGTCTCGTTCATCGACTCGGTGATCGTGCGCAGGCTGCTGCGGATCAGCACAAAGTCGCCCTTGTAATCCACCTGGGGCTGGGTGCGCAGGTCGCCGTCCGCAACCCTTGTCAACACCTGCTGGATATCCGATATGTAACGGTTCACGCTTCCCAGCGTGGCCTCCAGCGTCTGCGTCATCACCTCCAGCTCGTCTCCGCTGTGAACGGGGGTCACAGCCGTGTGCAGGTCGCCGTTGGAGAGGGCCACCATCCGGCCGGTCACACACTTCACCGGGTGGGAGATGGAGCGAGCCAGACGCAGGACCAACAGCATGGAGACAACCAGAACCACCAGCGTGGCCAGGACCGCCGCCGCCATCGCCCCGTTGATCAGACTGCCGTAATCCGACTTGGGGATCTGGATGACCAGCGACCATTGGGTCCCCCGAATGGGCGAGAAAGCCACCAGCATCTGGGCTCCGTTAATGGGGAACTCCGTGGCTCCCGTCTCGCCGGTGGTGACACGGTCCACCGCGTCACCACCGGCGCCGCCGCTGAGCTGAGCCAACGAGCTTTTGCTGAGGGCCAGGGATTGATTCGGGTGACCGGTAACAATGCCCTCCCGGTTGACCATATAGGCCATTCCGCTTTTCCCCAAATTGATGCTGCTGATGACATCGTTGAGGGTGTCGTATTTATACACGCCCACCACATATAAAACCGTCTCCCCGTTCTCCTTCACCGGCATACCCATCGTAATGCCCAGCTTACCCTGATAGACGGTGGAGGAATCGGTGGTCAGGTTATCCGTCTCCTTCAAAAGTGCAAAAAAGCTGTCGTCCAGACGCTCCGGCGCGCCGTCGATTCCCAGCCCCAGCCGCCCATCCAGGCCATACAGGGCGATCGTGTAAAGCTCATAAATCTCCGCCGCTTCTTCCAGCACCGCCATGCGGTTTTCCCTGGTTGCCGCGGCGTCCGGACGGGAAGCCGCCGTGTCCGTACCGCCGGCCATCACCGTATCCATACGAGGGTCGCCGGCAATGGTCATCATGCGGTCCGCCAGCATATGGATGTTGGCCTCCACCGTTTTAGCGGACTGCCGGGCCATGGGCTGTAGGCTGTCCAGCAAAATGCTGTTGGCAAGTGACTGCATGGACAGGGCCATAATCACACAGCATATGACCACCAGTATCAGGATATTCAGCGTCGTGTTTTTCAATATCCTTCCATTCAGACTCCGTCTTGTCTCCCGGCCGGCGCGGGAGTCGGCTTGCTTTCCCGTCACGATCTTGTCGCTCCTTTTTCAAATATTCTTGTCAATAGGCAGAATAAAAGCCGCTCGTTCCTCCGCCCGAGAACGCCGTGACGCACGGCTGAGCAATGAACGATAGACTTTGAAACATTATACCACAGGCTGCCTGTAAAGGGAAGCTCTTTTTTACATTTCCGCCGCCGGCCCTGCCTTACTGGCAAACGCAAAAAAGCCCAGCTTTCGCTGGACCTTTCCGCAACCCAGCCGAGAAGTTTATAGCCAGACGCAATGTCCGGCCGCCTGACCGCTTTCACGCTCTTCTCCGCCGGACCGGACTGAATCATTTATGACAACTTAAGCCGGGCCTGCGCCAGCCGGGCCAGGTCGGCGGGCCGCACCTTTCCGGTGACGGTCTTGGGGAGCTCATCCAGGAACACGATATATTTCGGCACTTTGTAGTCCGACAGCCTCTGGGTCAGGATGGCGCGGAGCTCAGATTCACCCAGCCCGCTCCCCGCTTGGAGCACCACGCAGAGGCACGCCTCCTCGCCATAGTGGCGGTCTGGGACCCCCATGGCCTTGCACTCCCGGACCTCGCCGCAATTACCCAGGATGTTCTCGATCTCAGCGGGGCTGATGTTCTCGCCCCCTCGGATGATGAGCTCCTTGAGCCGTCCGGTGAGGTGAACGTTTCCGTCCTCATCCAGATAGCCCATATCCCCGGTGTGGAGCCAGCCATCGGCGTCGATGGCCTTAGCGGTCTCTTCAGGCTGGCCGTAGTAGCCGGCCATCGGCCATCACCTCTAAGAGCCTGTTTAAAATCTTCTAATGAGGATGGCAATGAGGGCAAACGTGAGAATT